>JANMHX010000328.1:0-128754 GCA_031375485.1 Gemmatimonadota bacterium
CGGGTCGAGCTTCCCCGGCTTCGAGCGGAACCTCCAGACCGGCGGGCGGAACTACGACGAGAAGGTCCCAGTGGTGGCGGTGAACCGGATCCACCCGGGTTCCTTCTTCACCTTCCCTGTCATCGATCCGAAGTAGGCCTGAAAACTCGAGCGCCAGTGGCCCCACGGGCCACTGGCGCTCGACTACCAATCGGCGGACCCGCGATCTACATCGCGGCCAGGTCCTTCACAGCGCCGGCCAGGAGCCGTACCTTGGCCGCATCGGACGAGCGGCTGGCGTCCGACCCCACCTGCGATGCCAATTGGCTCAGCGCGGAGGAGCGGGCCGAGCCCGATGCCTTCTCCGCCGACGCCAAGGACTGGCGAATCGCCGAGATCCGGCTCCCCGACAATCCACCCGTCCGCTCCAGCTGGTCGAGGTACGCCCGTGCCAACGGATAGCTCGCCGGCCACACGTGCTTGGGCTGACCTTGAGCGTTGAGGTACTCGAGCTTTACCGTCTTGGCGGCGTCAATCTCATTCTGCGTCATTGCCGGGCTCGGCGTGAGCTCGAAGATGTCGAGTCCCCGGCCGATCTCGGAGCTCACCATGTACCCGTTGTACCAGTACACCGACCAGGAACCGGCGTTCCCCATCCGGGCCCCGTCGACCGGGCCGCGATCGAAGAACCCGATTTCCTTCGGATGCTTGGGATCGGACCAATCGAACACCGTGATCCCGCCTTGATAGAAGGCCTGGACCATCACATCCCGCCCGGGAATCGGGATCAGCGAACCATTGTGGGCAACACAGTTCTCGAGCGAGGTCTGGGCCGCCGGCATCTTGTAGTAGCTCTGGAACACCATCCGGCCGTTCTCGATCGTGAAGAT
Organism: Gemmatimonadota bacterium; assembly: GCA_031375485.1. Lineage (GTDB taxonomy): Bacteria > Gemmatimonadota > Gemmatimonadetes > Gemmatimonadales > GWC2-71-9 > SHZU01. Next base: position 870 of record JANMHX010000328.1, read on the forward strand.
CGCGTCGGCACCCCATTCCTTCGGATCAGAGGCCCGGCACTTCGGCCCGCCGCCGCCGCCCCACTCGTCGCTGAACAGGATCTTGGTGCCGTCATTGTTGAACGTGGCCGAGTGCCAGTACGAGAAGTTGGTGTCGGATACCGCGGCGATCCGCCGGGGGTTGGCCGGGTCTTTGATGTCGATCAACAGCCCGTAGCCCTCGCAGGCGCCGCCCGCGAATCCAAGGCTCGGTGCGAGCGTGATGTCGTGGCAGCTGGTGACGCCGGGGTGTTTGTGCCCGTCGTCCTCCCCACGGCCGATCATCTTGGCGATCATCGCGGGCAAGCCGGCCCGGAGTGCGGCGCTATCGGCCGAGTTGGCGGGGCCGGTGCCCTGGCGGGCCCGAACGACCGAATCGAGCAGCATCCTGGCGAAGCCCGCGGGAAGCACCTGCTCGCCCCCACCGAAGCTCACGATGAACTCGCCCCGGGCCCGCGCGGCCTGGACCGCGGCCAAGTCCTCCGGCGCGGCGCCGTGCGACTTGACGGCCTGGAGGTCGTTGAAGATCCGGGGCGAACTCACGACGGCCGCCGCTGAAGGATTCTTGAGCGGAACCTTGATGACCTCGATCCGGAACTCGGCCGTGTTCGGGTCATTCTTGTCGCGGACGCACCCGGGAAGTTCCAGGTCCGAGCGGCTGGGCGAGGAGCCCGAGATGTAGACGTAGACGTTTTCGGTGTCCTTGGGATCGACGAGCACCGAGTGGGTGTGGGAGCCGCGGCAGGTCTGGACGTTGGCCACGTTCCGCGGGTTCCCGGGGTCGGTGATGTCGAAAATCCGGATCCCCTTGATCCGCTCTGTACTGACCGGGTCCTTGACGCCCTGGTCGCCGCAGTCGATCCGGCCGGTGTTGCCCTCGGCCGACACGAAGAGCAGGTTCTTGTAGGTCGACACGTCGCTCTGCGAGGCGGGACAGTATTTGCTGTACTTGAGGGAAACACTCGCCGGGTTGGAGATGTCCCATACCTGGTAGCCGTTGTAGTTGCCCTGGAACACCAGGTTGCCGCTGAAAGCCAGGTCCGAGTTGGTGCTGCCGACGAATTTGGCCGACGGCTTCGTGTTGGAGACCAGGCGCATGTTCCAGGCCGCCTCGCCCGCGTCATACTGACCGGCCTTGAGGCCGACCCGCGGATCGGGTGTCGGCGGCGTGATCGACAAGGCGGTCCTCGGCGTCGGCATCGAGCCGCCCGAGCTGCTGGTATTGGAGCACCCCGCCAGGGCCAGGAGGCCGAGGGCGAGCGGGGTAAGCGGACGGGCGAGACTCATGGAGCGGTTCCTCATTTGGAGTTTCGTTCTACGATGATCGAGAACAGCAGCTTTTCCATCCGGGCAATTTCGGTCGTTTGGTCGATGTTGACGTCGGCGGCAAACTTGAACACCAACTGGTCCTGTCCGGCGCCGTAGGTGTCGAACAACTCCTTCACCATGGCGGTGGCGCCGTTGTGGTGCTGGATCATGAACTTCAGAAAGAGTTCGTCGAACCCGGGGCCCCGGGCGGCGGTGAGCTGGCTCATCTGCTCGGGGGTGAGCATTCCGGGCATCAACATGTCGTGTTCGACGCCGTTCATCATCATCCGCATGCCGGCCGGGTTGGGTTCCGGCACCGGCTGGCGCCGATCGCGGAGCCAGTTCTGCATCAGGGCGATTTCGTCCTGTTGGGCGTTGATGACCCGGCCGGCGAGCGTCACGACGGCGGGGCGGGCCCCGTTGGTCTTGGCCAAGCGAGCCATCGTAATGGCCTGGGCGTGGTGGCTGATCATGCCCGACATGAACCGGATGTCGGCTTCGGTATAGGCGTAGCGGGCGCTGTCGGCCTGGGCCTTGGCGATTCCGCGTTCGAGGCCGGCGGCCGCCTCGGCGCTCGAGATCGGCGCCGGGGTGGTGGTGGGGGCCGGTTGGCCGGTGCAGCCCGCGGCCGCGGCGCCGAGTACGGCCACCGCGGCCCACTGGCTGAAGATGCTCTGGGTCACGCGACGATCTCCTTGAGCCTCCCTGGTCGGCAGGCTGTCTCTCAATAATACACGCTTGGGGGCCAATCGGATTCAAGACCACGAGCTGCCGCCCGGCGCGGGGACCTACGGCGGGCGACGGAAAAGGTTGCAACTCTTGGGGTCGGTCACGGAACCTCGACCGGTCTCGAAGGTCCCCCGGTCACCCCGAGGTGGACACCCGGGTCCATCGGGCATTTCTCGCGGATGACTTGACGCAGGCCTCAATGAACGCCATGCCCGCCATCCCGTCGGCGATTCCCGGGAACTCGACTCCCGGATCCGGCTTCCGCCTGGCTCGCTTGGCCTGGATCGCCCGAGCGACCTCTGCATAGAGGTTGGCGAATCCCTCGAGATAACCCTCCGGGTGTCCAGACGGCACCCGGGTGACTCGCCCCGCGGCCGGATTCGCGCCGGCCCCCCCGCGAGTGATGAGCCGCTTGGGTTGGCCGAACGCCGTGAACCACAGATAGTTCGGATCCTCTTGGGCCCACTCGAGCCCGCCCCGGGTGCCGTAGACCCGAATCGTGAGGCCGTTCTCGTTGCCGGGCGCGACTTGACTCGCCCAGATCATGCCGCGGGCCCCGCCTTTGAAACGCAGCATCGCATGGACGTTGTCGTCGACGCGGCGGCCCGGCACGAAGCGGGTGAGGTCGGCCGCCAGTTCCTCGAGCGTGAGGCCCGAGATGTAGCAGGCCAGTTGATACGTGTGGGTCCCGATGTCGCCGACGCAGCCGCCGACGCCGGTCTTCGCGGGGTCGGTGCGCCAGGCGGCTTGTTTCTGGCCGGTCCGTTCCAGCGGCGGCGTCAGCCAGTCCTGAGGGTATTCGCCCTCGACCAGCCGGATGGTGCCCAACTCGCCGGCCTGGACCATGGCCCGGGCCTGCCGGACCATCGGATAACCCGAGTAGTTGTGGGTCAGCGCGAAGATCACGTCCCTCCGCTTGCCTAACAGGGTCGCGAGGGCCCGGGCCTCCTTCATGTCGAGCGTCATCGGCTTGTCGCAGATCACGTGGATCCCCGCATCGATGAAGGCTTTCGCGGCCGGGAAATGGAGATGATTCGGGGTGACGATCGACACCGCCTCGATCCCATCCGGCCGGCCGGCCTCCGCGTTGGCCATCGCGCGGAAGTCAGTGTAAATCCGGTCGGAGGCAAGGCCCAACTCCCGGCCTGAGGCCCGGGCCCGCTTGGGGTCCGACGACAACGCGCCCGCCACGAACTCATAGTGATCGTCCATCCGCGCGGCGATCCGGTGGACGGCGCCGATGAACGCGCCCTGGCCGCCGCCCACCATGCCTAACCGGATCCGTCCTTGGGTTGCCATGAAATTCTCCGTCACAGGCCGAGGAGCCGGTTGATCTGGGCCTGATCGGTCTTCCCGCCGGCAAAATCGTCGAAGGCCTTCTCAGTGACCCGGATGATGTGATTGGCGATGAACGGCGCGCCTTCCGCGGCGCCTTGCTCGGGATGTTTGAGGCAGCACTCCCATTCCAGCACCGCCCAGGAGGAGTAGTTGTGAGCGGCCAGCTTCGAGAAGACGGCGGCGAAATCCACTTGCCCGTCGCCGAGTGAGCGGAACCGGCCCGCCCGGTTGATCCACGGTTGGTACCCCGAGTACACCCCTTGGCGGCCGGTCGGATTGAGCTCCGCATCCTTGACGTGGAAGGCGCAGATCCGCTCGTGATAGAGGTCGATGAAGTCGAGATAGTCGAGGTGCATCAGTACGAAGTGCGAGGGATCGTAGTTGATCCGGCAGCGGGTGTGGCCGCCGAGCGCCTCGAGGAACATCTCGAACGTGGCGCCGTCGAAGACGTCTTCGCCGGGGTGGATCTCATAGCCGAGATCGACCCCGACGTCGTCATAGGCGTCGAGAATCGGCCGCCACCGCCGGGCCAGTTCGGCGAACGCGGTTTCGATCAGCCCCGCGGGACGCTGCGGCCACGGATAGACGTAGGGCCAGGCCAGGGCGCCCGTAAAGCTGACGCTCGCGTTGAGGCCCAAGTTCCTCGAGGCCTTGGCGGCGAGCCGCATCTGGCGGACGGCCCAGGCCTGACGCTCCTTCGGCTTTCCGTGCACGGCGGCGGGCGCGAAGGCATCGAAGGCGGCATCGTAGGCCGGATTGACCGCGACGAGCTGCCCTTGCAAGTGGGTCGACAACTCGGTGATCTCGACCCCATTGGCCTTCGCAACGCCCGCGAGTTCGTCGCAATAGGTCTTCGAGGTCGCCGCCTGCTCGAGGTCGAAGAGCCGCGCGTCCCAGGTCGGGATCTGGACCCCTCGATACCCGAGCGACGCCGCCCACCGGGTGATCGCGTCCCACGAATTGAAGGGCGCCAGATCGCCCGCGAATTGGGCCAAGAAGACGGCGGGTCCCTTGATGTTGGTTGGCATGGGATGATCTCCTAGAGGTAGGTATTGAGCAGAGTCTCGAGATACTCCTGCCGTCCCGACCGCGGTTCGGGCTCGATTCCCGCCCGGTGAACCCGCTCCGCGATGGCGCCGAGACTTTCCTTGCCGGCGAGCATCGCCTGGTTCTCGGGTGCGTTCCAGGCCGCGTAACGGGCCTCGACCGCACCGGCCACCCGGCCGTCCTCGATCATCCGGGCCGCCATCAGGAGGCCCCGGGCGCAGGCGTCCATCGAGCCGACATGGGCGTGCAACAGGTCGTCGGGGTCGATCGACTGGCGCCGGATCTTGGCGTCGAAGTTCATGCCGCCGGTGGTGAAGCCGCCGGCTTTGAGGATCTGGTACTGGGCCAGCGCCATCTCGGGGATGTTCATGGCAAACTGATCGGTGTCCCAGCCGGATTGATAATCACCCCGGTTGATGTCGATCGAGCCGAAGACGCCTAACGCCGAAGCCAGCGCGATCTCGTGCTCGAAGGTGTGCCCCGCCAAGATCGCGTGGTTCTGCTCGATGTTGATCTTGACCTCGCTCTCGAGACCCAACGATGCGATCGTGGCGGCAACGGTGGCCACGTCGTAGTCGTATTGGTGCTTGGCCGGCTCCCTTGGCTTGGGTTCGATCAGGATCGGGCCCTTGAAGCCGATCTTGTGTTTGTAGTCGACCACCAGGGAGAGGAACCGCCGGGCCTGCTCGAGTGCGCGGCGGAGGTCGGTATTGAGCAGCGTCTCGTAGCCTTCGCGGCCGCCCCACATCACATAGTTCTCCCCACCGAGGCGCTTGGTCACATCGAGGCAGTGCTTGACCTGGGCTGCGCAGTAGGCGAACACCTCCGGATCGGGATTGGTGGCGGCCCCCGCCATGAAACGGCGATGGGTGAACAGGTTGGCCGTGCCCCAGAGGAGCTTGACGCCGGTCTCCGCCATCCTGGCTTCCAGGTGGTCGGCCATGGCCGACACATTGGCGTTGAATTCCTTGAGGGTCCGCCCCTCGGGGGCGATGTCGAGATCGTGGAAGGTGAAGTACGGGACGCCGAGGAGCTTGAGCGTCTCGAACATCAGATCGGCCTTGACGCGGGCTGCAGTCATCGGATCGCCCTGGTGCCAGGGGCGCAAGAACGTTTCCCCGCCGAAGGGATCAAGGCCCGGCCAGCAGAGGGTGTGCCAGTAGCACACGGCAAATCGGAGATGCTCCGCCATGGTTTTGCCGAGGACCACTTGGGTGGGATCATACCACCGGAACGCGAGTGGCTTGGTCGAGGTCGGGCCCTCGTACCGGATCGGGTCGTGGATCGAGTAGAAGGTCATGACCGGTGGATCTCCTTGATGGCCGGATACAGCTGGGTGTACCGCCGGTACTGCGCCTCGTACGCCTCGCGTACTCTCGCGTCGGGTTCGATCGTCCGGACGGTACGGGGCGGGGTACAGACGTCCCGGAAGGAAGCCCCGGTTGCCGCAATCAGGCCGAGCCGGGCCGCACCGAAGGCCCCGCCGAAATCCCCGGCGGCGGGGAGGTCGATTGGAACCCCGAGCACGGTGGCAATGATCGTGAGCCAGAGCGTCGAGCCCGACCCCCCGCCGACGGCGGTGACCCGCTCGACCACGGTGCCGGCGGCCTTGAGGGCCTCGAGACTGTCCCGAAGGGCAAAAGCCACCCCGTCGAGCACCGCGTGAGTGAGAGTCTTCCGGTCGGCTTCAAGGCCCAGGCCGGTGAACCCGCCGCGCACTTGGGCGTCCGCCACCGGAGTCCGCTCACCCGAGAGGTAGGGCAGGAACAGCGCCGGTGAGGGGCCGGCCAGGGTGCCGCCGAGCGCGGCGGCGAGCTTGGGCGCCGGGGTCTTGAGAATGCCGGCCAGCCATTCGAGGCTGGCCGCGGCCGACAAGATGACGCCCATTTGGTGCCAGGTGCCCGGCACCGCGTGACAAAAGGCATGAACCGCGCGCTCGGCGTTAGGCCGGAACCGGTCGTTCGACACGAACAAGACGCCGGACGTTCCGATCGAGAGGAAGGCCGACCCCGGACTGACCGCGCCAATCCCGCAGGCGGAGGCGGCATTGTCACCACCCCCGGCCGCGACCACCGGCCGAAGCGGCATCCCCCAGTGCCTCGCCACGGCGGCGGTGAGCCGGCCGGTGGGTTCGGTGCCTTCATACAGGCTCGGCATCTGGTCCAGCCGCATCTCCGAGGCCGCGAGGAGTTCATCGGACCAGACCCGCCGGCCGACGTCGAGCCAGAAGGTCCCGGCCGAGTCCGACATATCGGAGGCGTAGTCGCCGGTCATCCGGAGGCGGACGTAATCCTTGGGGAGGAGGACTTTCGCGACCCGATCGAAGATCCCGCGCTCGTGCTTCCGGACCCAGATCAGCTTGGGGGCGGTAAATCCGGCGAGTGCCAGGTTCCCGGCGATGGCTCGGGCTCTCGGTTCCCGCGCTTCGAGCTCGCGGCATTCGGCAAACGAGCGGGCGTCGTTCCAGAGGATGGCGGGTCGGAGGACTCGGCCGGCCCGGTCGAGGAGGGTGGCGCCGTGCTGCTGACCCGAGAGGCCGATGCCTGCCACCGCGGCCACCGCTTTCGGCTGTTTCCGCGCCAACTCTCTGACGACCTGGTTGGCGGCCTTCCACCAATGGTCCGGGGTCTGTTCCGACCAGCCGGGGGCCGGGCGCGCCACCCGGAGTGGCGCGGTCGCGGCCAGGAGGATTTTCTGGCTGGGGTCGATCAGCACGCCTTTGACCGACGAGGTGCCGATATCGAGACCGAGAAACATGGGGACCGTCATCATCGGGGTCGGGGAAGGTAAGATCGGCCGCCGAGCGGGGATATGCCAGGGTGGCTCGACAGCGCCGCTGTGAGCGAGACGTTGCCGCTGGCCCGAGTTGGGCAACTCTGGCGGGGGGCTTGGGTAGCGGGTACACTACCCGCATGATCCTCCGCCGCGCGGCTCGATGAGCCTCATCCTTCGGCCACTGACAGCTCCATTGGCCGCGTTCGTCGCGGCAACCGGTAGTGCGCAAGCACCCACCGCGAGCCGGGCGCTTCCGCCCCAGTCCGTGTCGCTCACCACCTTGAGCGCGTTCCGGCCGACCACCGCCAATTGGAAAATCGTCGGCGCCGCGACCGCCGACCGAAGCCTCCCTCTCACGATGGCCGAGACGCCAGGGGCCGGAGTCCTGGTGAACACGCCCGTCCCGGGAGCCAGGGGCAACCTCTTCACGACCTGGCAGCACGGGGACCTCGATCTCTCGCTCGACGTCATGATGCCCAAAGAATCGAACTCGGGCGTTTATCTCATGGGGCGCTACGAGGTCCAACTGCTCGACAGTTGGGGAGTGAAGGCGCCCACCTTCGCCGACCTGGGCGGGATCTATCAGCGCTGGGACGACGGGCGCGGAGTGGGCCGGGAAGGCTTCGAGGGAACCCCACCCCGTCAGAATGCGAGTCGGGCGCCGGGGCTCTGGCAACATCTGGAGATTTCATTCCGCGCCCCGACCTTTGCCGGGAACCGAAAGCTGACCAATGCCCGGTTTCTGGTCGTGAGGCTGAACGGCGTGGTGGTGCAGGAGAACGTCGACGTGACCGGCCCGACCCGCGCCGCGCCTTTCCTCGATGAGGTCTCTGCCGGGCCCCTCATGATCCAGGGCGATCACGGTCCAGTGGCCGTGCGGAATATCCAGTACAAGTCGTATGCGGCGTCGGTCAGGCTCGCCGGGCTCACCTACCGGGCCTTTGAAGGGCAGTCGATGAACTTCGGGTTCGCCGCCACCCGCCGGCCCGTGAGTGAAGGCAATGCGATCGCGATTTCCTTGGATCCCGCCCGTGGCATGGACACGTTCGCCGTCTCCTACGACGGCACCCTGCACGCGCCAACGGCGGGACGCTATCGCTTCGAGCTCGGTCTCGACTGGATCGGCGACGATCCGGAGACCCGAGGCCCGAATGTCGGCGGTGGCACGCTCACGATCGACGGCAAGCCGGTCTTGGTGCACGCCGGCACCGAACCCCATCGGGACGGCGACGTGGAACTGGGTGCCGGGCCCCATCCCTTCCAGGTGACTTTCTACAAGAACCGGCCAGAGTTCAACGGGCGGACCGTTGAACTCTGGGTCGAGGGACCGGAAGTGGCGAGGCAAGCCCTTCACGCCGTGACCGTCTCGAACTCCATGAGACCCCCGCCCGGTCCGATCATTGTGGAGCCGGCGCTCGATCCGGTGGTGCTCCGAAGCTTCCTGTTTCATCGCGGCACCAAACGCGTCACCGCCGTTTCCGTAGCCGATCCCCTTGGCGTCCATTTCAGCTACGATCTCGCCCAAGGGGCGCTGCTGTTCGCGTGGCGGGGACCCTTCCTCGAGACGACCCAAATGTGGCATTCGCGCGGCGACGATCAGACCGCCGAGCCCCTCGGGAGCACCCTGACCTTGCCGGGGACGCCGGCACTCGCGTTCCTCGCAGACGCCAATGCCGCGTGGCCGGATTCGGCCGATGAGAAATTGTTTCGGCGGGACGGATACCAGGTCGACTCGACCGGGCGCCCGACCTTCCTCTATCACATCGGTGACGTGTCGGTGGAGGACGGCATTCGTCCGACCCCCGAGGGCCTCACCCTCCGGCGTGAGTTGCACCTGCGTGCGTCCACCGCACCCGCCGGGCTCTATCTCCAGATTGCCGAAGACGTCCGGATCAGTCGGCAGTCCGACGGGTCCTATGTCGTTGGCGACCGGGCGTTTTACGTCACGCTGCCCGCCGGCGGCGAACCGCCCGTGATCCGGCAGCACCGCGGTCGCGAAGAACTGCTCCTCCCGGTGCGCTTCGAGCGCGGCGAGGCCACGGTTGGGTACACCATTGTTTGGTAGCGGGATTCTATGACCAATGCCTTTCGGGCGAGCTTCGGAACGGCGCTCCTTGCTGTGGTCACCGGCTCTCTGGCTGCGCAACGGCCCAAAGTCGATAGCACCCGCGCCCCGAGCGAGGCCGACTACTATCGGATGGTCACCCTTCCCATCCCGGAGAAAGTGGTGCTTGAAGTCGGGGGGCTCGAGACCCTTCCGGACGGCCGGCTCGCGGTGGCGACCCGCCGCGGAGAGGTGTGGCTGGTCGAAAACCCCGAGGGCTTGAATGGGAGCCGGCCCCATTTCACTCGCTTTGCCCAGGGCTTGCACGAGGCGCTCGGTCTCACCTGGCGCGACGGTGCCCTGTACACCGCCCAGCGGAGCGAGCTGACTCGCCTTCGCGACATCGACGGCGACGGGAAAGCCGACCGATACGAGACCGTCTATGCGTGGCCGCTCTCGGGCAACTATCACGAGTATTCCTTCGGCCCCGTCTTCTCGCCGAAAGGAGACCTGGTCGTCACCCTCAACCTGGCCTGGGTCGGATACGGCGACAGCTTCGTCAAATGGCGCGGGTGGATGCTGCGGATTACACCGGACGGGAAGATGACGCCCGTTGCCGCCGGATTCCGCTCACCGTCGAGCTTCGGCTACAATCTCGAGGGAGACCTGTTCTATTCCGAGAACCAGGGCGACTGGGTCGGTTCGGGGGGCATTACCCATGTCGAGACCGGCGACTTCGTCGGGAACCCGACGAGCCTCAGGTGGTCGGGCGAGCCGGGGTCGCCGGTGAAGCTCGCGAAATCCGACATCCCGGACGCCGGTGAGCCGAAGTTCGAAGTGGCCAAGCGGGTCCCGGGCCTCAAGACCCCCGCGGTCTGGTTCCCCCACACCATCCTCGGCACCTCCACCTCGGCCATCTTGGTCGACTCCACCCGGGGTGCGTTCGGTCCGTTCGCCGGCCAGCTCTTTGTCGGCGATCAGGGACAGAGCAAGATCATGCGGGTGTTTCTCGAGAAAGTGAATGGGGTGTATCAAGGGGTCGTCTTCCCGTTCCGCGAAGGCTTCGCGTCCGGGGTGTTTCGCGAGACCTGGGGGCGGGACGGCTCGATGTACGTGGGGCAGACGAGCCGAGGCTGGTCGGCGACGGGCACGGCACCCTACGGGCTCCAGCGGCTGGTGTGGACCGGGATGATGCCGTTCGAGGCGCACCGGGTCGAGGCGCGGCCTGACGGCTTTGAGATCACCTTCACGATGCCGGTAGACCGGAGCACCGCCGCCGACCCCGCCAGCTACCACGTGAGCAGCTTCACCTACAAGTATCACCACTTCTACGGCTCGCCCGTGATCAATGAGACGGCCCACCGGATTCGCGCGGTGGTGGTATCGTCCGACGGACTGAGCGCTCGGCTCGTCCTCGACTCGCTGCGCCAGGGCTACATCCACGAGATCTTGATGTCGGGTGTGCGGTCGGAGGGCGGCGCCCCGTTGCTCCACGACTTCGGGTACTACACCGTCAATCAGATTCCATCGGGTGCGCCACTCGCGATCGCTCCGGTTTCCGTGCCTCGTGCGGCGGCGGTCCGGCGCTCGGCGAAGCCGCTCCCGGTGTCGATGTCGAACATCGCCGCCTTGGCCAAGCGACAAACCGACATGCCCGACGACTGGAACGGTAAGCTGGACCAGTCGGTTCGGGTCGAGGGAGTCGATGGGCTCCGGTTCAGCATCACGAGTGTCGACGTGAAGGCAGGGGCGAGAGTCCGACTCGAGTTTGCGAACCAGAGCGACATGCTGCACAACTTGGTGATCGTCCGGCCGGGTGGTACGGCGCCGGTCGTCAATGCGGCGCTCAAGCTCGGACTCGACGGGATGCGGCTTGGCTTCGTGCCGCGGCTGAGCGAGGTGCTCTTCCACACCGGGCTGCTCGAACCGCGGAAATCCGAGTCGATATTCTTCCAGGCGCCGATGACTCCCGGGGACTATGCCTTCATTTGCTCGTTCCCCGGGCATGCCGGTACAATGCAGGGCGTGATCCACGTGAAACGCTGATCGGGTCCGCTCATGCGAAAGACCTTCAAAGTCCTCGGCTGGGTTCTCGGCGCTGTCCTCGTCCTCGGGGCGGGTGCCTTTGGCTACATCCAGGCCACCTGGGACCGGGACTACAGTGCCGTCCCGCTTCCCTCAATTCACGCGTCCACGGACTCCGCCGTCGTTGCCCGGGGCGAGTATCTGGTCCGCGCCGTGGCTCATTGTTCCGAATGCCATGCCTTGGCGTCCGACTCCGCCGCCGGCATCATGGGCCCCCTCTCAGGCGGCTTCGCCCTGAACGCGGTGCCGTTTGGCGTCTTCGTGGCCGCGAACCTGACCGGAGACTCGGCAACCGGGCTCGGCGCGGTGAGCGACGGCGCGATTGCCCGGGTGCTGCGCCACGGTATCATGCGACAGGGCCGGCCGGCCCCCATCATGATGACGGCAGTGGGCCCGATGGCGGACGAGGATCTGACCGCGATCGTGTCGTACCTCCGCACCCAAGCGCCGGTGGCCAAGGTGGCTGCCGCCGACCGGTGGGGTATCGTGGCCAAGGCGATTTCGGGGATTCTGAAGCCCCGCTCCGATACGGCACCGCCGTTCGTCGCCGAAGGGGGAGCGAGCGTCGAACGCGGGCGGTATCTCGCGCTGGGTCCCGGCGCCTGCGGGACCTGCCACACCCCAACCGACCGGTTGTTCCGGACCAACGGGCCGGCCCTGTCAGGCAACACCATCCCTCAGCCGGACGAGCGACGGTCGGGCTATGAGTTCGTTCCTCCGAACCTGACGCCCGACTCGGCGACCGGCCACATCGCGGCGTGGGGCGAAGAACAGTTCGTGTCCCGATTCCGCCAAGGGCGGATCTACCCCGGTTCCCGGATGCCGTGGGAGGCTTTTCAGCACCTCACGGAGAACGACGTCCGGAGTCTTTACCGGTACCTCCACTCGCTCTCGCCGGTCCGCCACCTCGTGGGATCGACCTATCGCAAGACCGGAGACGTGCCGACCGGCCCGTGACCCGCCCGGGCCCAATGTTGGTACCGAAACGAACCTGAGGCGTACCTTCGGTATCGCGCTTGGGTACCTGACCGCCCCCTTGGAGATCTCGGATGAAACTCCGCGTGTCGATGCTATTGCCCGGCCTGGTCGTTCTCCTGACGGGAGTGGCTTCCGGGCAGGCTGCTCCGGTCCCGATCCGAGCGGACCTCCTGCTGCTCGGGGGCCGGCTGCTGGACGGCGCCGGAGGCGACTGGGTGTACGCCGACATTGGGATCACGGGCGACAAAATCAGTTTCGTCGGGCATGCCGAGAGCGCCCGCGTCCGGGCGCGAGACACCGTGTCGGTGAAGGGGCTCTTGGTCACGCCCGGGCTCTGGGACGTTCACTCCCACGAGGAGGCCGGCCGCGAGCCGGGACGGTGGGGGCGGCCCTTCGTGACCCAGGGCGTCACGACGGTCATCCTCGGCATCGACGGTTTCGGCGACAACGAGATCGCGGCTACGTTCGCCAGGTACCGGAAGCAGGGCATGACCCTCAACGCGGCGCGGTTCGTCGGGCATAGCCCGGCCCGCACCCAGGTGATGGGGACCGATTTCGCCCGCCAAGCCACACCGGCCGAGATCGACCGCATGAAGGCCTACATTCGGAAAGGGATGGACGAAGGGGCCTTGGGCTTCTCGACGGGGCTCGCCTACAACCCCGGATACTACTCCTCGACCGAAGAAGTCATCGCCCTCAACCGGGTGGCGGCGGAGTACGGCGGGATCTACGACACCCACGATCGGGACATGGGCGTTTCCTACAAGGGAATCGGTTTTCTGAATTCAGTGACCGAGGCCATCCGAATCGCCGAGGAGGGTGGGACGCCGTTGGTGTTCAGCCACTTCAACTCCCTTGGACTCAAGGCGCATCCGGACATGCCGGAGGCCATTCGCCGGATCGAGGCCGCTCGGGGGCGGGGGGTCAACATCATGGGGGCGCAGATCGTCTACACCGCCTCCGAGTCGAGCGTGGACGGCCACCTGATGCCGCGATGGGCGCCGGCCGGGGGGCCCGACTCGCTGCTGGCTCGGTTGAAGGACCCGGTGTCGTGGGCCCGCATGGAGGCCGAGATCGCCGAGATCCTGGCCAACCGTGGCGGGCCGACCAAGATCCTCATCACCGAAGGACCCAAGGAGTTCACCAAGCGCTCGCTCAGCGACATTGCCTCGACGTGGGGGGTGACACCGACCGAGGCAATTCGCCGGCTCCTGATCCAGACCCACGGCACCCGGCTGATGGACATGAATCTCGACATCTACAGCATCGAGAACGTCCGGACCCTGGCCCGGAAGGACTGGATCATGACGACGACCGACGGCTACACCCCGGCCAGCGACAGCACCTATACTCACCCGCGGACCTATGGCGGCTTTACCCGGAAGTTCACCCAGCTCGTCCGCGACGAGAAGCTGATCACGATGCCCTACGCCGTTCGTGGAATGACGTCGCTCCCCGCGTCGTTCTACGGGATTCCCAATCGCGGGCTGATCAAGCCGGGATTCTTTGCCGACATTGCCGTCTTCGATGAGGCAAGGATCCAGGAAAGAGCCACCTACGATGAGCCCCGGCAGTACTCGGAGGGCACGGTGCATGTCCTCGTCAACGGCAAGTTTGCGCTCAAGAACGGGAAGGTGACGGGGGTACTGGCGGGCCAGCCGATCCGCCGCGGTGGCCGTTAGGGTGACGCGGGTCGCGCTGATTCACGCGCTGCAGCAATCGATCGCGCCGGTCAACGAGGAAATGGCCCGGAGCTGGCCCGAGTGCGAGCGGATGAACCTGCTGGACGATTCGCTGTCGGCGGATCTGGCTCGGTCGGCGGGACTCGATGGTGCCATGACCGACCGCTTCCTCACACTGGCCGACTACGCCGTCCACGCCGGCGCGGACGGGCTTCTTTTCAGTTGCTCGGCGTTTGGTCCCTGCATCGAGGCGGTGGCCCGCCGGTTCGCGCCCCTTCCCGTGCTCAAGCCGAACGAAGCAATGATCGAGGAAGCCGTGAGGACCGGCGGCCGGGTTGGGTTGGTGGCCACGTTCGCCCCGACCCTGGCCTCAATGCAGCCGGAGTTTCCACCTGGGCTGGACGTCCGGGTGGCACTCGCCGACGGCGGGCTCGCGGCGCTCCAAGCCGGGGACGGCCCGCGTCACGACGCCCTGGTCTCGGCGGCGGCCCGGCGACTGGTGGAGCAGGAGGGCTGTACCACCATTGCGCTGGCCCAGTTCAGCATGGCCCGCGCGGCACCGATGGTGGCCGCCGCGATCGGGAGGCCGGTACTGACCCCGGTCGCGAGCGCCGTCCGGGCCATGCGGGGGCGCTGCGGCTAGCTACATTCATGGGGACCGGAGCAGGAGACCCCTCATGGCAAATCACCGAGCCCACCTGGCAACCATCCTTGTCGCGATCGGGGTGACCCCGCCCCCGTCGCCGGAGATTGCGTTCGTGGCCAACGGCGAATCCGGCACGGTCACCCTGGTAGACCTCGCGGCCCGCACCGTGGTCGGGACCATCGACGTCAATCCCGCCCGCACCATCCGGCGGGGTCCCGGCCGCCCGAACTACGCCCAGGACACCGACGTCTCCCCCGACGGCCGCACCCTCTACGTCTCCCGCGGCTATCTCGGCGACGTCGCGGCCTTCGACATCGCGAGCGGCCGGCCGCTCTGGACCCGATCCCTCGAAACGCTCCGCGCCGACCATCTGACGATTACCCCTGACGGGACGAGCCTCTTCGTCTCCGCGATGCTCGACAACCGGGTCTACCGGCTCACCGCCGCCACCGGCGAGATCACCGGTCACCTGGTC
This sequence comes from Gemmatimonadota bacterium, assembly GCA_031375485.1. GTDB lineage: Bacteria > Gemmatimonadota > Gemmatimonadetes > Gemmatimonadales > GWC2-71-9 > SHZU01. Next base: position 15,995 of record JANMHX010000328.1, read on the forward strand.
GCCGGCGTCAATCCCCACGACAACAAGATCTCGAAGGACGGAAGGCTCCTCTACAACACCAGCATTGGCCCCCTGGCTTCCCTCGCGCGCCCCGCGGACGCGCCGGCGCTGACGGAGCAGCCGGGGTATCCCAACCAGCTGACCATCGCCGATGTGAAGACCCTGGAGATTCGCGACCGGATCGATGTCGAGAAGCCGATTCGGCCGTGGCATTTCGCCCCGGGTGAGCGGAGCATCTACGCCCAGCTGGCGAACGAGCATGCCGTGGTCGCCTTCGACCTCACCACCAACCGAGTGGTCAAGCGTCTCGAGCTGCCTGTGAAGGAGGGGATAACGACCGCGGACTCCGACTTCGAGGCGCCCCATCATGGGCTGGCCCTCACCCACGACGGCGCCACCCTTTGCCTGGCCGGCCGGGCGTCCGACTACGCCGCCCTCGTCCGCGCGCCGGAGCTCACCCTGATCGCCACCATCCCGGTGGGCGATGCGCCTGGTTGGGCGGAAGTCTCCGAAGACGGGCGCCTCTGCCTGATCGCCAACACCCGGAGCGACGATCTCTCGATCATCTCGATTGCGGATCGGCGCGAGGTCGTCCGGTTGCCGATGGGAGACGGGCCCAAGCACATCACCGTTGCCCGGCTACCGGCCGCGGTGATCGCGGCGGTCACGGCGCGCTCGAGGTGATCGCGGCCGACTACGCGATCGGTTCCGGCTCGATCACCTTCTCCGAGACCGTCCCGCCGCTCGCGCTCACATAGTAGACCTTGGCGCCGGCCCGCGCCGACACCAACCGCTTGACGTCGTTGTCCTCGAAGTAGATCCCGGCGTCGTTGTCGCAGGCGTACCCGGGCTTCATCTCGCCCGACCCGATCAGCTTCTGATACAACGGCCGCCGCCCCGGCTCGGCGTCGTAGTGCGGCGAGTGGCTGCCCTTGAGGAAGCCCAGGCACTTCACGATCGAGAGCGCCTTAGGCCGCGAGTCGGTGGTGCCTTCCTCGAACCAGCAGAGCGAGCCGGCGCTCGCCCCGCCCAGGACGATGCCCTGGTCCCAGGCCCGGCGGAGCACGAGGTCGATGCCCTGCGCTTTCCAGATGGCCTGCTGATTCAAGGTGTTCCCGCCGGACACCACGATGGCGTCCATCGACAGGAAGACCTCGTCCCACCCCTCCCTCTGGCTCAGGCTCTCGATGAACGAATCCTGGACGTGCGGTTCGACGTCGAGCGGGGCGCAGTCCTTGAAGAAGGCGAGCTTGCCGGCGGCGCTGTCGGCGGAGGCGGTCGGCAGGTAGCAGATCCGCGGCCGTTTCTTGCCGGTGAGCGTGGCCATGTATCGGATGAAGGCAGTGCGGAACCCGCCCCCGGCGATCAGGATCTTCCGGCTGGAGTGGGACGCGACCAAGGAGTCCATGCGGAGGTGGGCGGTACCGGCACTGAACGAGCCGAGGGCCGAGGCGGCGACGAAATCCCTGCGATTCATCTGGTTGGCTTTCGGTTGAACTTGGGGATGACGAAATCCACTGGGGTGCGGTAAACTAAGCCTTGATGAATGACCTCCGCCAGAACCTTTCCGAAGTTCTCGGCTCGGCCCACCGGATAGTTCGAGAGCTCTCCGGCGGAGGAATGTCGCGGGTCTTCCTCGCCGAAGAGGTCAGCCTCAATCGCGAGGTCGTGATCAAGGTCCTCTCACCCGACCTGGTCGGCGAGGAGTTTCTCGCCCGGTTCGAGCAGGAAATTCTCCAAACCGCCCGGCTCCAACACCCGAGCATCGTCCCACTGCTGTCGGTGGGAACCCTGACCTATCCGTCCGGCTCTCGGGGGCCCTACTACATCATGCCCTACATCCGGGGCGAGACCCTTCGGAGCCGGCTTCAGCGCGAAGGGGTGATGTCGGCTGGGGCCTGTCATCGGGTCCTCCGGGACGTCCTCGAGGGATTGCTCCACGCCCATCGCCACGGGATCGTTCATCGCGACATCAAGCCTGAGAACGTCTTCGTCTCGGGCGGGCATGCCGTGGTCACCGACTTCGGGATCGCGCGGGCGGTGGCGGGCCGGCGCGACGCCAGCCAGGTCACCCTGCCTGGGATGGTGCTGGGGACCCCGACCTACATGGCGCCCGAACAAGCGATCGGCGACGGTGACGTCGATCACCGGGCCGATCTCTACGCGATCGGGGTGGTCGCCTACGAGCTGCTGGCCGGGCACCCTCCGTTCGTCGGGATGAACACTCACCAGATCCTGGCTGCTCACGCCCGGTCGGCTCCGCCGCCCTTGGGCCCCTCCGCCCCGATGTCCCTCCGGAGATGGTGGATTTGGTGATGCGGTGTCTCGCCAAGGATCCGGCGGACCGATGGCCGGGTGCGGACGAGATGCTCCGGATCCTGGAGGGCATCCGCCCGAGCGATCCGGCGGTCACGCCCACGGCCGGCCGGAGGAGCGGCGCCGTCGTTCCGCCCGATGTCGGCCGGACCCGGCGGTGGGTTGCGGGGGCGAGCGTCGTCGGAGCGGTGATGGCGGTCGGGATCTGGGGGCTGCAGAACCGGCCGGCCCCGTCGATCGACACCCCGCCGACCGTGGTGGTGCTCCCGCTGGAGGCGCCGAAGGGCCTGGTGCCGATGGCCGAGGATCTCCAACGATCGATGACCCATGAACTGCAACGAAGCGGCGCCCCGGTCCTCGACCGGCTGGCCGCGGCTGACTTCGCGGCCACGCCCGACCGGGCCGTGGCGGCCCGCCGCCGGAACATTGGGTTTGTGCTGAGTGGTACCGTTAGGCAGCGGGAATCCAACCTTGACGTCGACCTGACCCTCACCAACGCGGCCTCCGGGGTCGAGCTCCGCTCGCAGATGGTTACCGCCGCCGACACGACGCCGGCGGATGGTGTCGTGGCGCTGCTGGCTGACTCGCTTCGGGCTTGGCTCAAACTCCCGGCTTCCCGTCGGCCGAGCCCGGAGCGGGCGACTCGGTCGAAGCAGGTTGCCGCGCTCATTGACCAGGCGGAGCGTGCCAGCCGGACCCGGACCCCCCGCGGCGTGTCCGAGGGGATCGCGCTGTATCAGCAGGCGCTCGCGCTGGCGCCCGATGATGCCGCGGCTCACGCTCGGCTCTCGACCGTCTATTCGCTCTTATTGGCCTACTTGTATCGGACCTCGATCAGCGTGAGCGTGGCCGCGGAGCGAGCGCTGGCCCATGCCGAGCGGAGCATCGAACTCGATCCCGGGTCGGACGAGGCCTACACCGCCCGCGCCTATCTCCTCAATCAGATCAACGCGCCGGTCAACCTGGTCCGGGCCGATTTCCAGCGGGCCCGGGACCTCAATCCTTCCGCGGAACCCGGTTGGTACTCGATGCTGCTGTTCCGGGAGGGCCGGAAAGACGAATCGCTTGCCGAGGGTCGCCGGGGCGTGGCGCTCGATCCCCAGTCGCCGGGGCGGTGGTTGGCCTTGGCATTGAACGCATTCGGGTTCCACTCCTACGACCTGGCGCTGGCCGCCGCCGACTCCGCCTTGCTCCTCGACCCGAGCCTGTCGCTGGCCCGGGGCGTTGTGGCCCGGTCTCGGCTCATGGCCGATCGGGCCGCTGACTGCGCCACCATGGAAACATGGCCTTATCTCGGGACCAAGGCGGCCTGCCTAACGGTCTTAGGGCGGACCGCCGAGGCGAACCTGCTCGTGGACTCGCTGCTCCATCTCTACACTGGGGGGCCGGCCATCGATTCGACCTTCGTGCCGGCCCTCTTTGCCCAGGAACTGGCGACCTATTTCGCCTTGGTGGGTGAATCGAACGGGGCGCGGGCCTGGATTCGCGAGCTGTTTCACTTGGTGCCGGCCGGGTTGCCGGATTGGTACCAGCAGTCGGGATTGTTCGCCAAGGTGATGGGCGACCGGAAGTTCGCCGCCGAGGTTGCCCAGCTCGAAGAGGCGGCGAATCGGCGGGTTCGAGAGGGTGGCCAGGCGTACCTCAGGGAGTTGCAGCCGGTTCGGTAGTCTCACTACAAGGACTGTCAGATATGACCCCTGTTCTTCACCGTCCGTTCCTCGCCGCGGCCCTCCTGTCCCTCGGCATCGTCGTGCCTCGGCCGGCCGCCGCTCAGGAACGGCCCACGGCGAACGAGGCCCGCCTCATCGAGGTGCTCAAGGCCGACATTCCCCAGATCCTCCGATTGGTCGGGACCCCGGGTCTCAATCTGGCCATCGCCCGCCGGGGCCAGGTGATCTGGGAGGAAGGGTTCGGCTTCGCCGATCTCGAGCGGCGGATCCCGATGACGGCCGCGACGGTGACCCACTCCGGCTCGATGGGCAAGACCTACACCGCGACCGCTGTGATGCAGCTGGTGGAGCAGGGTGTGCTCGAGCTCGACGGGCCGGTCAATCGATACCTGTCCGGCTGGCAGATCGCGAACCCGCTCGGCGGCCGCGACGTCACCATTCGGGATTTGTTGACCCACCGGAGCGGCCTCGCCGGGAACGGAGCTTGGAGTGTGCTCCGCGATCCGAAGCCGCTCGCCGAGCACGTCCCCGAAGCCTACGGCAAGAAGCAGAACGATTTCTACGGCGGTGTGGCACCGACCTGGGCCACCCGTGCCGGCGAGAAGTACGAATACTCGAATCTCGGCATCGCGACGTTAGGGTATCTGGTCCAGGTCACCAACCCCGAGAAGCTCTCGTTTTCCGACTACGTTCAACGTCACATCATCGATCCGCTGGGGATGACCTCGACCCAATTCCCTCCGGTCCAAGACTCGGCCCACATCCGGCCCGATATCTGGGCCAAGATGTCCCGGGGATACGCCGGCTTCGGCCCGGTCCGGATTCCGACGCCCGCGATCTATTTCGAGGACCACCCCGCCGGCACCGTGGTCACCAAGCCGAGCGACCACATCCGGGTCTTGCTGGCCATGCAACATGACGGGCGGTACCATGGCTATCAACTCCTCAAACCCGAGACCGTCAAACTGATGTTGACGCCGTACCCAGGGACGGAGTCGCCCACCGTGGGTCTGGTGTGGAATCTTCGTGACTGGGACAAGCCCTATCGCCGCTTCGACCACGGCGGCGCCCACATGTGGGGGTGGACCAATAACTACGTCGCTTTCCCCGGACTCGATCTCGCCATCGCGGTCTTCATGAATCAGTGGACGCTGCCCAACGATGCCCAGGGCGCCCGGTACCAAGAGGCGCGGTTGATCACCGAGTTTGTCCGATCCTGGGTGGAGCGGGACCTGGCCGGTACGCTCCGGCCGGTCCCCACCCATTCCTGGGCGTGGAAGGTGTCCTATGTCCAAGGCCTGATGATGGTGGAGAGCATCAATGGAGCCTTGGGCATCAAGGAGCCGCTCTCGGCTGCGACGATCGACATGATGGTTCGGGGCGCCGCGCCCCGCGCGGAGCGGAATGGGGCCTCGGTCTGGGACCCCGAAGGGTTTCGCGCGGGTATCGCCGACATGGCCGGCGCCGAGTTGACGCCGACCGGGATCGCCGCGTTCTTCCAGTCCGACCGGCTCCGGGTACTGCCCGAGGAACTCCCCCTGATCTACCTCGAGCTCGGCGGCCGAGGCAATCTTCCTGATCCGAAACCGAGGTGACGTCATGAAACGCCGTGATCTGCTCCAAGGTGCGGTGGCGGCGGGGGCACTCCCGATGCTGCCGTTCGGTTCGGCTCCGGCGCGGGCCGCGCGGCAGGATCAGCCGATCGTGGTCGAAGGGCTCTTCGCGGGCACCATCCGGCTCTCGCATCTTCGCGGCATGCAACAGGGCGGTGTGCATTGTGGCGTAGCGGGCGGGCCGTCCGATATGGCGTCGTTTGCCGCGCTGCTCGGGTTCTTCGATCGATACAAGGACGAGGTCGTATTGGCGAAATCGGTGGCGGATATCCGCGAGGCCCGACGTGCCGGCAAGATCTCCAACGTGTTCTGCTGGCAGGCCGCGGACGCCTTGGGGCTGCAGTTCAATTCGGCACTGGGCAGCTCGGCGACCGCGCTTCGGGCTTTCCATGAAGTGGGCCTCCGGATCGTGGGCCTCTGCTACAACATCGTGAACTCGTTCGGCGGGGGTTGTCTCGAACCCACGGTCGGGCTGACCCGGGCCGGCCATCGCCTCGTCGAAGAGATCCACCGTCTCAAGATCGTGCTCGATGTCGGGGGCCACACCGGCGAGCAAACCTCGCTGGACGCGATCGCGATGACGCGGGGTGTTCCGGTGATTTGCAGTCACACCAACGTCGCGGCGATCGCCAACAACAACCGCTGCATCAGCGACCGGGTCATCGACGCGATCGCGGCCACCGGCGGGGTGATCGGGATCACGGCGGTCAACGATTTCCACGTCCGCGGCCGAGGCAACACCGGCCGGGTGCCGCACGTCGGGATCGATGCCCACATCGATCAATACGAGTACATCAAGAAACGGGTCGGGATCGATCACGTCGGGATGGGCACCGATTTCGTCGACGGGATGCCGATTCCCTACGACGGCGGGGTCAACAAAGACATCATCCCGCCGGACATGATCGACGAGCCGTGGAAGTTCATCGATGGATTCGGAAGCATCGGAGAGCTCCCGAACCTGATCGCCGGCTTCAAGCGGAGGGGCTGGAGCGATACCGACTTGGGGAAGGCGATGGGTGGCAACTGGCTCCGGGTCTACCGCCAGGTGTGGGGCGACTGATGCTTGGTACCGAGGGTCGCTTCGGGCGTAACCCCTGGGGCAGGCGGGTACTTTGTGGGAGGTTGTCGTGACGATTCGGAACCTCGGCGTGATGCTGGTGGCCGTGCTGGTAGCCCCGGTCGCCGCCCAGAAGCGGAGCGCCGACCGGCCGGTCGGCGCCCGGTACGAGGGCCGCGCGTTCGACTTTAAGAAGGTGGCCGAGGGCGTGTATCTGGCGGTCGGTACCGGGAACCTGAGCGCCGAGTCGAACGCCGTCATCGTCGTCAACGACACCGATGTCTTGGTCGTAGACGGCGAGACGAGCCCGGCGGCCGGCTGGGCCCTGATGAAGGAGCTTCGGTCGATCACCACCAAGCCGGTCCGCTACCTGGTAGTGACCCACTTCCACTATGACCACGCCCACGGGACTCAGTCCTTCCCGCCCGGCATCGAGATCATCGGCACCGAGTTCACCCGCCGGATGCTAGCCGAGGGCAAATCGCTGAGTCACCCCACGGCGGCCGGCAACCGGACGTTTGCGGCGGCCCAAATCACCAACCTCGCCAAGGCGCTCGACACGGCATCGACGCCGGCCAGCCGGAAGGACATCGAGAAACGGCGGATGGTCTGGCAGGAGTACGTCGCGTCGATTGCCACGATTACCCCGGTGCCGCCGAACGTGACGGTGACGGACCGGATGACGTTGACCCGGGGCGGCCGCGAGATCGTCATCTTCCATCCCGGACCCGCCCACACCGCCGGCGATCTCGTCGTCTGGCTCCCGAAAGAGCGGATCCTGGCCACCGGCGACATGCTGCAACCCAACCTCCCGTATCTGGGCGATGGGTTCATCCAACAGTGGGCCACGGCCTTGGATTCGCTCAAGGCGCTGGCTCCAGCGGTGATACTCCCGGGTCATGGGGACCCGATCACCGATCTGGCCGTGGTGGATCACTTGCGGGATTATTTGCGGGACTTGTGGACCCAGTCCGTGGCGCTCAAGCAGGAGGGGTTGGCCTTCGCCGAGGCGGCAAAGCGTCTCGATTTGACGAAGTACGACGCCTACTATCCTCGGTTTCCGGGTTGGACGGATGAAATGGTGGCCCGCCGGAGGGCCGGCGCCGTCAAGCGGATCTACGATTTGGTGGACGGCGTCAAGTAGGCGGGCCGCTGCCCCACACGGCCCCGAACAACCGGAGGAAATTCCCGCCGATGATCTTCTCGATCCGGGCATCGGAGTAGCCCCGAGCCGCGAGCCGCTCGGCAATCGACTCCATCCGCCGCGGCGTGTTCAAGTCGGCCACGAACATGAAGTCCTCTTCCCGGGGCGCCGCGATCCCGAGCCGCTTCCGTCCCTCCACGAACTGTTGGTGCTTCCGGGTGTACTCCGGGGTGACCTGATGCGGCGTGATCGAGAGGTCGCTCCCAATGCCGACGTGATCCTCCCCGCAGACGTTGACGGCGTGGTCGATTTGCCGGATCAGGTCGTCGGCCGTTGGCTGGCCCGCGGCGTTGATGAACGGCATCAGGTAGATCCCGATGACGCCCCCTTTGTCGGCCATCCGCTTGAGGGTTGCATCGGACTTGCTCCGGGGATGTTCGAACACCGCCTTGCAGCCGCTATGGGTGATCGCGACCGGGGCGGACGACGCCGCGATGCCGTCGTCCGTGGTGCGGGTGCCGCAATGACTCAGGTCGACGACCATGCCGAGTTGGTTCATCCGGGCCACCACCGCCCGGCCGTGGACGCTCAGGCCGGCGTCGGCTGGTTCGAGGCAGCCGTCGCCGAGCAGGTTCCGGACGTTGTACGTGAGCTGGACGATCTTGACGCCGTAGCGGTGGAAAAGGTCGAGACGCGCGGGATCCCCTTCGAGCATGACGGCGTCCTGGAATCCGTAGATCAGCCCGACTCGGCCGGTCCGCTTGGCGTCGGTCAGCTCGGCGATGGTCCGGACCCGGCAGAACACGTCGGGATGGGCCGCCAACTCGCGTTCCCAATAGCCGATCCTGGCGAACGTGTCGTCAAAGCTGGCGTGACCCCGACCGCCACCGCTCAGCGTCAGGTTGACGGCGGTCAGCCCTGACGCGCGGGCGTTGGCCACCATCTCGTCGGTCAACGGCCCCGTCCCGCTGTCGGGGCTGTTGAACGGACCGGGGCTCGCCAGGCAGTCGATGACGGTGGCCCGGGCGTATCCGGGCCAGGACCGGCGGGCCAGCGGGCGGAACCGCCGAGCGAGCGGCAACGCGGCGGCAGACGAAACCACGAAGTCGCGGCGCTTCATGACTGGCGCTCCTTGATCATGGCCTTGGCGATGATCAGTTGCTGAATCTGCGTGGTGCCTTCATAGAGGCGGAACACCCGGACATCTCGGTACAGCCGTTCCGCGGCGCACTCGGAGATGTACCCGGCTCCGCCATGGATCTGGAGCACCCGGTCGGCCACCCGGCAGCACATTTCCGACGCGAACATCTTGCTGCAGGATGCTTCGACCGACACCCGCTCGCCCCGGTCGAGCCGGCGGGCCGTGTCGAGGACCATGCAGCGGGCCGCGTAGGCCTCCGCCTTGCTGTCCGCCAGCATGGCCTGGATCAGCTGATACTCCGCGATCGGTTTGCCGAATTGGGGCCGTTCCAACGCGTAGGTCAAACCCTCGTCGATCAGCCGCTCGGAAATCCCGACGCACATGGCCGCAATGTGAACCCGTCCTCGGTCAAGGGCCCGCATCGCAACCTTGAAGCCCTGGCCCTCCTGGCCGATCAGCGCCGAAGCCGGAATCCGGCAGTCCTCGAAGATCACGTCGGCCAGGTGGGCGCCTTTCTGGCCCATTTTCCGGTCGGGCTTGGCCACCGAAAGGCCTGGACTGTCCCGTTCGACAACAAAGGCGGAAACCCCGGCGGCTCCGGCTTTTGTGGGATCGGTCCGGGCCATGACGATGAAGATCCCGGCCTGCGGGGCGTTGGTGATATACCGCTTGGTGCCGTTCACGACGTAGTGGTCGCCGTCGCGGCGTGCGGTGGTGGTGAGGGCCCCGGCGTCGGAACCGGAATCCGGCTCGGTCAAGCAGAACGCCGCGATCAACTCGCCGCTGGCCAGGCGCCGGACATACCGGTTCCGCTGTTCATCGTTGCCGTCATGAAGGATGCTCGACGAGCCGAGCCCGTTGTTGATCCCGGTGACCGAACGGAAGGCCGGCGCCGCCCGGCAGAGCTCGAAAAAGACCTGGACCGACTCCTCGGCATTGAGCCCAAGCCCGCCGTACTCGGCCGGGATCGTGATCCCATAGAGGCCCATCGTCTTCATGTCCTGGAGGATGTCCTCCGGCATCCGGTCTTCCCGGTCGACTTTTTCCTCGGCGGGAATCAGCCGCTCGGTGACGAACCGGCGGATCGTCTGGAGGAGTTCGGTCAGGGTGTCGGCGTCGAGCGCGGCGGCGGTCATGAGTTGGTGATCTTGAGCATGGCCCGGGCTTCGTCGGGGGTGGCGATCTCGCGCTGGAGTTCCTTGGCCAGCCGCACGGTGCGCTGAACCAACTGCTCGTTGGTGGCCAGCACTTTGTACGAGTAGAAGATGTTGTCTTCGAGGCCCACGCGCGAGTTGCCCCCCAGAATGATGCCAAGGGTGGAGGCGGGCAGCTGGGCCTTGGCGACCCCGATCACGCTCCAGAGGGCCCCCGGCGGCAGCGTGGCGATCATGTGGAGCAGGTGTTGGGGGGCGTAGGGCAGGGCGTTCTGGACGCCCATCACGAAGTCGAAGTACGGCGGATCCTTGATGAGCCCCCTCCTCATCAGATTGATGCCGGCGTGGATATGGCTCACGTCGAAGCACTCGATCTCGGGTTTGACGCCATATTCGATCATCTTCCCGGCATAGTACTCGACATCGACGGGGTCGTTGATATATGGTCCCCGGGCCAGGTTGACCGAGCCGACGTTCAGGCTCATCATGTCGGGGCGGAGGTCAACGGCCCTGATCCGGTCGTCCCGGTGGGTTGGGAACCGGAATCCGGTCGAAATCTGGATGATCAGTTTGGTATGCTTCCGCAGGCCCTCGAGGACCGTGGCGAAGAAGTCATAGTCGAGACAGGGCTTCTGGTCCTTGTCTCGGGCATGGTAGTGGAGAATGCTGGCCCCGGCCTCCCAGCACTTGATCCCGTCTTCGATCAGTTCGGTCGGGGTCACCGGAAGGTGAGGCGTGTCCGACTTGAACGAGAACGAGCCGATGGGGGCGACCGTGATGATCAGTTTATTCATAGTTCCTCTTTTGTTCTTGAACGTACCACCCGGGCTTTAGTACCAAACGGCGCACCCTTCGTATCCCGTGACCGACCTGGAGGTCCCGATGGCCCGGTTTCGTTTTCTTGCTCTGCTCGCCCTGCTTCCGCTGTCACTCTCGGCCCAGGTCGTTCAGGAACGGATCGACCTCGATGCGCTCAAACGAATCAAGGACGAAGGGTTGAATCGGTCCGAGGTCCTGGCCACCGCCGGATACCTCGCCGACGTCATCGGGCCCCGGCCCCAGGGATCGACCGCCGTCAAACAGGCCAACCTCTGGACCGCCGATCGGCTCCGGGCCTGGGGGCTCGCCAATGTCGTCGTGGAACCCTGGGGCACTTGGGGCCGAGGCTGGGAGCGGGTCCGCTACGCCGCCAACCTCACCAAGCCTTACCCCCAGCCCTTGGTGGCGCAACCGATGGGCTGGAGCGGCAGCACCAAGGGCACCATCAAGGCGCCGGTCGTCCTCCTCGACGCCACCGATTCGGCGTCTTTCCAAAAATACCGCGGGACCCTGAAAGGCAAGTTCGTCCTCTTCGGCGAACCGCCCAAGGTCCAGCAAAATTTCTACATCGAGCCGTGGCCTTTCCTCGCGATGGAGGACCCGCCGCGTCGTCGTCGGCTCTCGCAGGAAGACCTCGACAATCCGAATCTCAAGCCCGACTTCGCCTGGTCGCCCCTCGCGACCCGCTTGGAGCGCCGGAAAGCCGGTGATCGCTACGCCGATGTCATCCGCCAACTCAAGGGCGAGGAAATTGCCGCGCTGATCATCTGTTCGCCGCTACCGTACAATATCATCCGGGTCATGGCCGTTCCCGGCTGGCAGGACGTCCGCCAAGCCAAAGAGGGCGCCCCAATCGCTGCGCTCGTCGCCTCGTTCGAACAATTTGGCCAAATGTACCGGAACATCAAGCGAGGGATTCCGGTCGAGCTCGAGGCAGCAATTGAGAATCGGTTCGTGACCGACGATTCCCTGGGCTACAACACGATTGCCGAGCTTCCGGGTACCGATCTGGCGGCCGAGTCGGTGATGTTCGGCGGTCATCTCGACAGCTGGCACGCGGGGACCGGGGCCACCGACAATGCGGCCGGCGTCGCGATCACGATGGAGGCGATTCGGATCCTCAAGGCCACCGGGCTCAAGCCCCGCCGGACCATTCGCCTCGGCGTCTGGACCTCGGAAGAAGGCCGCCACCTCGGCGTCGCCGGTTGGATCGCCAAGCATCGGGACCAATGGCCCACGATCTCCGCCTACTTCAACGTCGACAACGGGGCGGGCCGGCTTCGCGGTCTGTGGGACCAGTCGAATCCGTTCATCGCGCCGATCTTCCAGCAGATCTTCACCCCGGTTCGCGACCTGGGGGTGATGGTCGTCAAGCCAGGCAACGTGGGCGGGAACGAACACCAGGACTTCGACGACGTCGGGATTCCCGGGTTCACCTACCTCCAGGACCCCCTCGAGTACGTCCTCCGGAGTCACCACACCAACGCCGACACCTTCGAGCGCCTGATCGAGGACGATCTCAAGCAGGCCGCGATCGTGCTGGCCTGGACCGCCTACACCGTCGCCAACCGTGACGAGCTAATCCCGCGCAAGCGGTGACGGACCTGGCGCTCCGGCCGCCTGGCGGCCGTGCTCCCGGCCGAGCCAAAGCCCGCAGCCAAGCCAGACCAGCGCCAAGGGCATCGCCGCGAACGCGATCCCGGTCGAGCCGAGTCCGATCGCAACCAAGCCCGCGTAGGACCACGCCCCGAGCTGGTCGCCGCCGCGATAGACGAAGGTTTCGATGAAGCTCTTGGCCTTGTACTTGTCCTCCCGCGGCACCACCGTGAACAGGATTTCCATGGCGGGATTGGTGAGCGCAAAGTTGGCGCTCCGCCGGATCACCATGAAGACCGCGAGGGTGGCGAAGGCCGGCGCCATCCCGAGGGCGCCGAATCCGACGATCGTCAAGGCGGGGAGCAACGCGAGAGCGACGGCCAGGCCGACCCAACGGATGACCCGTCCGGTCAGCAACACTTGGACGATCACCGTGAGCACTTGCACCGCGAGCTCGATCCGCGCCAGGACGGCGGTTCGGGCGTCCCGGGTCTCGTACGACCGGCCCACGATATCGGCTTGCTGGAAGTAGAGGAACGTCGATCCAACCGTGTAGAGAATCAGGAACAGGCAGATCGCCAGCAGATAGGGCGACCGGACCAAGTGGGAGAACCCGGCCCAGACCGAACCCCCGATTGGTGCCGATTGCCGGGCCGATGGCGGCTCGCCGGGTGAAGCCGGAAACCTCATGACCACGAACGCGGCTGCTCCGAGGAGGACGGCCGAGACGAGCAGCAAGTTGACGGTCCCGATTCGGCTGGCGAGCGTTGCTGTCAGTGCCGAGCCGGCAATCGAGCCGAAGGTGCCGCCCACGCCGATGAAGCCGAAGAGCCGCTTCGCCTGATCGCTCCGGAACACATCGGCCATGAACGACCAGAAAATCGACACCACGAAGAGATTGAAGACGCTGGTCCAGACGAAGAACGCCCGCCCGGTCCAGATCGCGACGACCGAGCCCGGGACCTGGTTCCCGAACCGCATCAGCAGATAGAAGCCGACGAGATTGAGGACGAAGAAGTAGTAGGCGACCGGAATGAAGCGACGGGGGGCATAGCGGACGACCAGGGCTGCAAACAATGGGTTGAGCAGCAGGGTCGCCGCGAGGGTGCCGGCGAACAGCCAAGGGAGGTTCTGAACCCCCGAGGCGGCTGCCACCTCATCCCGAATCGGCCGCAGGATGAAATAGCTCGAGAGCACGAAGAAGAAGTAGGCGAAGCTCGTTCCAACGACGCGGTGCTCATCGTCGCGGATGTCGACCAGGTGCTTCAGGAGCATGCCATCCTACCTCCAGGTCCGTAACAAATCCAGCCATTCCACGTCTCTAAGGTAAGCCAATTGTCGAGGTGTGATGTGAACAGGGTCGTGACGGTTCTGCTCGCGGTGACGCTGGTCGTGCCCCGGAACCCCGGCGCCCCGCCGGCTCAAGGATACGATCCGTTCGTGATCGACCCCCGGGCTTCCATCGACCCGGTGGATCTCACCGTGGTCGACCCCGGGCGAGCCCGAAAACTCCCGCTGTTGGTCTACCTTCCCAGCGGAGGTGCGCCGGCGCCGGTCGTGCTCTTCAGCCACGGATTGGGCGGGGCCCGCACCGGTTGGTCTTTTCTTGGCCGCCATGGGCGGCCCGGGGCTACCTCGCGGTGTTCCTCCAGCATCCCGGAAGCGACGAGTCCGTCTGGAAAGATCTGCCGCCGGCGCGCCGAATGGCGGCGATGCGCGGGGCGGCCAGCACCGAGAACTTCCTCCTGCGGGCGGAAGACGTCTCGGTGGTGCTCGACCAATTAACTCGATGGAACCGGACCGCCGGACATCCTTTGTTCGGGCGGCTCGACCTGACCCGGGTGGGGATGTCGGGCCACTCCTTCGGGGCGGTGACCACCCAGGCGGTGAGCGGCCAGACAATGGCCGGTGGTCGCTCGTTCGTCGACCCGCGGATCGACGCAGCGATTGCGTTCAGCCCAAGTAGCCCGCGGCGAGGCGATCCGAAGGAGGCCTTCGGCCGGGTGAAGATCCCTTGGCTCCTGATGACCGGGACCAAGGACGTCGCCCCGATCGGGGGAGCCGATGTGGCATCCCGGCTCGAAGTATTTCCCGCGCTTCCGCCAGGCTTCAAATACGAACTGGTGCTCGAGAATGCGGAGCATTCGGCGTTCACGGACCGCGCCTTACCGGGTGATCGCGAACCGCGAAACCCCAATCACCACCGGGCGATTCTGGCCATCAGTACGGCCTTTTGGGATGCCGCGCTTAGGCAGGACCAGGCGGCTCGGGCTTGGCTCGACGGCCAGGGGCCGCGCTCGGTCCTCGAGCCGGGCGATCGTTGGCAACACCAATAGCCGGGTTTGAGAGAGCGGCTTCAGCGGGGCGGCAATACCGATAAGCCGCTGATCCCTCATCGACCAGAGCACCCGCCAGGCGCAATCCGGCCTGCCGGAGCCCCACCAGGAGCCGGTCCTGCTCCCAGGATCTGAAGTGGGACATGAACACAGCGGCGCACGGCGTGGCCGATGCTGCGACTCGCGCCGCCTCGTTCTCGGCCCAGCCTGAGTCGATGCCTGAGATCGAGCCTCGGATGGTTCGCTCGTCCCCGGTTGGCGAGCCGATCAGGATCGGTCGGCCTCGATCCTTCATGATTCGGTCCCAGCCGTCGCCCGGCGCGCGGGGGCCTCGTGCCGGGGCATTGCCGGAGTTCGGTCCGATCGACTCCGCGGCGGCGATGTAATCACGAACCCGGTCCCGATCCGCGGCGCTGGTCCAGTTCGTTGTGTAGTAGGTCCAGGCCGGAATCGCCCGGGCAAAGATGTAGACTGGCTCTCCTCGGTCCAGGCGATCCAGCAACCAGGGAACGACCCGGTCGGTGTTTTCGCCCAACACCGGTCCGCGATCCACCCGGAGACCCTCCACCAGGCTGCCTCCTCCGATGGCCAGTACGGCCAAGGCCGTGATCAGGGCTCGTCGCGTGACGTTGGTCTTTTCGGTCAAGGCGGTTATGCCGGCCCAGAACATCAGCAACAGCGAGGGCACCGCAAAGAGGGTCACTCGGACACTTCGAAGGGGATAGACGTGGAGGAGCGCCGCCGCGCTCACCGCTACCGCCGGCCCAAGCAGCAGGAGGGGCTCCGCGAGCCCCCGGCGACGTCCCAAGACCAGGAGCCCCCCGGCCGATGTTAGAGCGAGGAGGCCAAAAGCCAGCGACGGCCGTTCCACTCCATCGGGCCAAAAAACGGCCAGGACCGGCGGCATCCAACTTCGCACCAGTGACGCAGGATGTCCGTCAGGGAATGCCCCAGCCCAGAACCGATCCAGGGCAGGCGTTTCGGCTGGTTTGAGAATGGTGAGATAGATCGTGATGAAGACCGCCACCCAGGCAACTCCGAGAACGGCCAGCCGGATTTGACCAGCCCGAGACCCCCGGATCGCCGGCGTTGCGATCAACGCGGCGCCGATGGCCGCAGCGGCGAAAATGGCCGGCGACGAGGCCAGCATCGAAACGGCTCCGCCCAGTCCGAGCAGCCACCATCGACGGTCATTCGTCGGCTGCGCGGTCAGCCGGATGGCGAGCAGCGGCAGGACCACCGCGATCAACACGTCCATGGAGTAGGGCCGCGCCTCGTTGGCGTACCGGAGCGCGGAGGGAGCGAAGGTCAGCATGGCGAGCGGGACGAGGGCCATTGGCCCCGGCACCACATACCTGGCTAGGGCAAGAAATGCGGGCAAGGTCGCGAGGGATGCCGCCAATGGAATCACTCGGAGCGCCCACTCGCTCATCCCGAAAACAGCTACCACGCCATGGGTGGCGAGCAGGAAGAGTGGGGGAGCGGTTTGTCCAAAATCGAGTTGGCCGAGGAGTTCGCCGGCGCTTCGCGTCCCGATATTGAGCCCGAACATCAACTCGTCGATCCACAGGGCGGGCCCCTCCGCGAACCGCGCCAGCCGGAGCCACGCCCCAGCGGCGATGATGAGCACGGCGACCGCCGACCAGGCCTTCGACCACTTCTGGTGCTCCATGTCCGAACCCCCTGCGAAGGGACGCTCCGGCCGTGCCAGTCGCGATGGGCTGGACCAGGTTGGGGCGGTATTCGTGAAACCGGGCTGTCGACTAGACGACCAGCCCGCGGTCCCCATGCACACCAAATGGGGCGATGCTCGAGCTTCGTGACATCACTGATGCGCGGCCGTCGATCACCGGGCTTGCCAGGTCACCAGCAAGCCGACCAGCGAGGCCAACGCGATGCTGTGGAAGAAGACGTAGCGGAGGATTTCCCCCTCCTTGCCTTCATATTTCGTGACCACCCCGGCCACCACGATGCTCTGCGCGTCGATCATCTTGCCCATGACACCGCCCGAGGAGTTCGCCGCCGCCATCAGCGTCGGGTTTAAGCCAAGCTGCTCGGCGGTGATCCGCTGGAGACTGCCGAATAAGACGTTGGACGACGTATCCGACCCGGTGAGCGCCACGCCGAGCCATCCGAGCAGGGTGCCAAAGAACGGATAGAAAGCGCCGGTCCGGGCGAACGCCAGTCCGAGAATCGCGTCGAGCCCGCTATACCGGGTGAGGTAGCCCAGCGCCATCATCACGGCGATCGTCACCAGCGACATCCGAACCGCCAGGAAGGTCTTCCCGTAGGCCCGAACGACCTCGCCCGGCCGATAGCGAAGAATCACCGCGGTCACGAGCGCCGCGATCAGGATGGCCGTCCCGGTGGCCGAGAGCCAATTCAAGGTGAAGACCGCCCCCTCGGCGGCCGGGGTGGCCACCACCGGGGCGGTTCGCTGGACCAAGTTGTGGAGGCCCGGTACCGGGATCTTCGGGGCCGAGATCCCGTTGAGCAGACTCTTCACCGCCGGAACGCCCCAGGCAAAGACCAGCACACTGAGCACGGCCCAGGGGAGCCAGGCTTCCGCGGTGGTCGGTCCGCTTGGCTTTGCCGCGGCGGCCGGCCGGGGCAGGGCAGTTTTCGGACGCCAGACCTTGAGGAACAACGTGAGCCCAGCCATCGATGACACCGCGGCGACGATGTCCACCAGCCACGGGCCGTGGTACGTCGCCATCAGGTACTGTGGCACCGCAAAGGTGACGCCCGCGACCAAGACGGCAGGCCAGACTTCCTTGAGGCCTTTGAATCCGGCGTAGGCGGCCACCAGCCAGAAGGGCACGATGACCGAAAACCAGGGCAGCTGCCGGCCCACCTGGGCCGATAACTCATGGAGGTCGAGTCCGGTGACGCCCTGTAGGGCGATGATCGGAGTGCCTAACGCTCCGAACGCGACCGGCGCCGTGTTGGCGATTAGGGACAGCGCTGAGGCCTGGAGCGGCGAAAAACCTAACGCGATGAGCAACCCCCCGGTCACCGCCACGGGGGTTCCGAAACCGGCTGCTCCCTCGACGAACGCCCCGAAACTGAATGCGATCAGCAGCAACTGGAGCCGCGGGTCGTCGGTCAACCCGGCGATACTCCTCCGGAGCACGTCGAACAACCCCCGGCCCTCGGCCAACCGATAGAGAAACAGGACGTTCAGCACGATCCAGCCGATCGGGAACAGGCCGTAGGCCGCCCCGAATCCGGTGCTGGCCAACGCCATCGCCGGTGGCATGCCGAGCATGGCCACCGCCAGGACCAGGGCGGAGCCGAGCCCGATGGCCGCCGCCACCGGGGCCTTGAGGCGAAACCAAGCCAACGACGCCAGCAGCGCTACGACCGGAATGGCGGCCAACAACGCGGACAGCAGCGGGTGTCCGAGCGGATCGTAGACCTGAGGCCATGGGCTCGTCACCGCTCAGCCCCACAACGCCGGGGTTGGGAACGACATGACGCCGCGCTCGTACCGGAGACCATGGGGCCGGTCGGAGGAATGAAGCAGCGGGCCGTCGAGATCGATGAACTGGGCCTGCTGCGCGATCACGGCGCCGGGTGCCATGGCGAGCGAGGTGCCCGCCATGCAGCCGATCATGATGCCTAAGCCCCGGGCCCGGGCGTCGGCGGCCAAGGCCAGCGCCTCGGTCAGCCCGCCGGTCTTGTCGAGTTTGATGTTGACCACATGGTAGAGCCCCACCAGTCCCGGGAGTGACGACCGATCGACACAGGATTCATCGGCCGCGAGGGGGATGGTGCCGGTATAGCCGGCCAATTGCCGGTCGGTGCCCTTCTTCACGGGCTGCTCGATCAGCGCGACGTTCAGCGCCGCCAGTTCCGGCCCGAGTTGGTTGAGCAGGTCCACCGTCCAACTCTGATTGGCATCCACGATGAATCGGGCCGCCGGGCACTCCTCGTGGGCGATTCGCACCGGGCCAAGATGAGACACGGCGTCGGCCTTCATCTTGATGAGCGGCCAATCCCGGATGGCCCGGGCCTTGACGCGGACCTCCTCGTCCGAACCGATGCCGATGGTCATGGCCGTCGTCACCGGCCCGACCCGATCGAGCCCAGCGGTGCGCCAAGCCGGGACGCCGGTGGTCTTGGCTTCGAGATCCCACAGGGCACAGTCGACGGCGTTCCGGGCCCCGCCCGCCGGAAGCAGGCCTTGGAGCGCGGACCGCGTGAGGCCTTCCGTCAACTCACGGCGGACGTGATCGATTTGAGCGATCATCGAGGCGAGGGATTCGCCCTCGTAGTCGACGCCTGAGGCCTCTCCCCACCCGGTCTGACCCTGGGCGTCGGTCAGGCGGACGACGATGACCCCGAGTTCGGTTTCCACTCCGCGGGCGATCCTAAACGGCGTGTGGTAGGGCCACCGTTCAGTGGTGACCGCGCATTGCAGCGGTTGTTTGTCTTTCATCGAACGAATCTACGCTTCACGCCGGAGTTCGCCAACGGTGCGATCAGCCGAGTCGGTGCTAGATTCACCCCCTACCTTTCGCCACCGGTGCCCTTTGAGCCCCAGCCGTCAACTGCTCGTCTGGTCGGGCGCGGTCCTCGTTCTTGGATCCGCCCCGGCCGACCCGTATCCCCGGAACGCCGATCTCGACGTCACTGACTATCAGTACCAGCTCGCGCTCTCCGACAGTTCCGATCAGATCCGGATGGAGGCGACGATCGCCTTCCAGTTCCTCGCGGCCGGGCGAACCCGGTTGACCCTCGACCTCGTGGGCCGCGGCGACTCCGGGCGCGGCATGGTGGTCGATCGGGTGGCCGACTCAGCCGGACCGCTGACGTTCACCCATCGAGCCAATCGGCTCGAGATCACACTTCGGAGGCCGGGCCGCTCCGGCGAACGGAGCCGAGTCTCGATCGGGTACCATGGCGTCCCGGCGGCCGCATTGAAGATCGGCCCCAACAAGTCCGGCGACCGGACGTTCTCCAGTGACAACTGGCCCGACCTGGCCCGCCATTGGCTGGTCGGCGTCGACCACCCCTACGACAAAGCCAGCTCCGAATTCATCGTCACGGCGCCGGCGCACTACCAGGTCGTGTCGAACGGCCTCCTGGTCGAGCAAACCGATCTCGCGAGCGGCTTCCGCCGGACCCATTGGCGCCAGTCGGTGCCGATCGCCACCTGGCTCCAGACGTTAGGCGTGGCCCGGTACGCCGTCGAGCACTCGGGTACCGTCGATGGCACGCCAATCCAGGCCTGGGCCTATCCCGCGGACCGGGAGCGGGCGTTCGCGGATTTTGGCGGGCCGACCAAGGCGGCTCTCCGGTTCTACAACGAGTGGGTCGGCCCCTACGCCTATGAAAAGCTCGCCAACGTCGAATCGGTCGCGGCGGGTGGCGGCATGGAGGCCGCATCGGCAATCGGCTATACCGAACGGCTGATCGGCACCGCCCGGGCCCGCGAGGTGGTCGTGCACGAGATCGCCCATCAATGGTTCGGCAACGCGGTGACCGAATCCGATTGGAACGATGTCTGGCTCAGCGAGGGGTTCGCGACCTACTTCACGCTGCTGTTCACCGAACACGACGCCGGGCGGGATGCCTTCGTCGAGGGGCTCCTGAAAAGCCGAGTCACCGTGCTCGACTACGATGCCAAGCATCTCGGATACCAAGTGGTGCATGCGAATCTGACCGACATGTCCAAGGTCACGAGCTCGCAGACGTACCAGAAGGGGGCCTGGACGCTCCACATGCTCCGCGGCGTGGTCGGGACGGACACCTTCTGGCGGGGGATTCGAGAATATTACCGCGAGTACCGGAACGCCAATGCCACGACCGAGGACTTTCAGCGGGTCATGGAGGCTGCGTCAGGCAAGGAGCTGGATTGGTTCTTTCGGCAGTGGTTGACCCGGTCCGGGTCACCGAAGCTCGAGGGGGGATGGCGCTATGATGCCGGCGCCAAGCGCATCGAGATCAATCTGAACCAGACCCAGGATGGTGCGCCGTTCCGGGTGCCGCTCGAGATCGGGATCCGGTTCCCAGGGGAATCCGGGATCCGAACCGAGCGGGTCGAAATCACCGGCGGCCAAGCCCGGTTCGCGTTCGACTCGCCCCGGGAGCCGGCCTCCGTGGCGCTCGACCCGAACCTCTGGGTCCTGATGGAGGCCAAGTTCGACCGGCGGCCGTAACCGGGAATCAGTCCGGGTCGCCGTTCCGATCCTCATCTTCGAAAGCGTGGAACGATCGCCGGATGTTCTGTTCAATCTGCGAGCGGACCTGTTGCGAGGGCGCCGTAGGGTTGAGGATCGCGCCGGCCGCCCCGGCGAACCACGTTCCGAGATCGATCTGCAGGGTCATGGCCGCGGGCTTGCCGGCCGTCACTTCGACCGGCGTGTCCAACTCGATCTCCACCTCGGCGGTGACGGCGGTGGTAAACGTGAACGGGGCGCCATTGAAGGTACCGGTCACCTTGATGCTGATGCCGGCGAATTCGGGATGGGCCTCCAAAAACCCGCCTCCCTCAGTGCCCCCAACCGGGGTATGCACCTGCATCTTCAGTTCTTTGTAGATCCCCTCGGGGAGGTCCACGGTGAACGCGGTTTGCGCGTTTGGGCCAACGGGGGGATTCAAGATCCTCGGCTCGAGCCATAGGTCCGCGCACTCCGAGTTGCCCCCGCCGCTCTTGCCGTTGCCGTCGCTCCCGCTTGGACCGGAGGCGGCGGGCGCGTCGGCTTGTTCCACCGGACAGGTCTTGTTGGCTCGTTCCAGGCGGATCTTCCGGGCCACGACTTCGACACTGGAGAGGGTCAGGACGTCGGCGCCGGCGGCGAACGACGGGGCCGTGGCGGCGGACCCGCGCCCCGCCAGCTGGAAGGTCAGGCGACCGGTGCCGGCCGGTCCGCTGTTGCATCCCGCGAGGGACACCGTCAATAGGCCGAGTCCTAACAACGGGCTGATCCGCATTTGGGCTACCTCATTCAATGTTCGCGACATTTCGGGAGTGTTCGGCTTGCCATTAACTGACGAGCCGCGCGGCCATGCTTGCACAGACCCGGTTGGTGGAGCGTCTTCGGTCCTCAAGGAACCTCGAACAGTAAGTCGACGTGGACCACGATGTCCTCGGACATCTTGAGAATGCCGAGCATCTTGGAGAGCCCGCCGATGGAGTAGTCCTTGAGATTGAGGGGTGTCGTTGCCCAGAGACGGTAGCGGCGCTCGCCAAGCACCAGCCGGGCCGGAATCGTCGCGGATCGGGTGACGCCGTGCAGCGTGAACGTCCCCTCCAATTGCACCACCGTGGTATCGGCAATCCGCTCGCCGACCGCCAGCCGAGCCAGGTCGAAACGGATCGTCGGGAACTCGCTCGCCGCCATCGATTTCCTGAGATCCCGGTCCCGCCGGTCGTTGCCGGTCACCAGGGTTCCGACCGGGGCCTCCACCCAACCATGGACCTGGCTCAGATCGGTCCCACCGGTGAGCCGCCCCGTTACCGTCGTCGTCGTCCCGGTGAAATCACCCAGGGTGGCTCGTCCGTCGAACCAGAGCTTGCCCTCGAGCACCGTGGCGGTCATGACCGGCTGTTGAGCGTTGACCACCGCGGCCCAGAACATCAGGGCCAGGGTCGAAGGCAACCTCACGATCCCCATCGCCGCTCGGCCTCGGTCCAATCGACGAAACTCAGGAATTTCTCGACGTACTCGGCCTTCCGATTCTGGTAGTCGATGTAAAACGCATGCTCGTAGGTGTCGATGACCACGAGCGGGACGGCGAGCCAAAGCGCGCCTTGGGCGTGCTCGTCACTGACGACATTATAGAGCCGGCCGTTGACCGGGTGGCGAACCAGCATCGCCCAGCCGGCGGCGGCTTTGGCGCTGGCGACGAAATCGACCGCCCAACGGTCGACCGACCCGAACCGTTTGGCAATGGCGTCGCGAAGCCCGGTGCCGGGGTTGGTCTCCTTGAGCCCCAGGCCGTCGAAATAGAGCTCGTGCAAGATTACGCTGTTGCCGCGGCTCGATTGCAGCGCCTTCATTCGTTCGAACGCCAATGGGTCCACGGCTGGTCCGCCCGCGAAGCTCCGCTCCAGCGTTTGCTCCACAGAGACGAAGGCCTTGAGCGCTCCGCCGTAGTGGGCCGTGTGGTGGGGGGCGATCTGGGCGGCGCTCAGGAACCCGGGCACCTCCCGGTGCCGGAGCGGCTTGGGCTGGCCGGTCGAAAGCCCGCTCTCGTCCGCTTCGGGGAGCCCTGGCACGATCAGCGAACCAACCGCCGCGCCGGACGAAGCGAACACGAACGTGCGACGGTCCATAGGTCCCCCGTGGGTTGTCAGCGCCGAAAGGTATACTGGAACTTGGTCAGGAAGCGGTTGGACTCGAACGACCACCGATCGAGCCGGTTTCGCAGGTTGTGGTTATGAATCACGAACAGTTCCGCCGTCGGTGCAATGGTCCACCGGAGGCGGCTGTTGGCGCCGATGGTTTCCGATTCGGTGTCGTACTGCACCAGGCTGTTGATGGAGACGTTGGGCGAGAGATTGTACCGGATCCGAGTGCCGAACACGGTCGTGTCGAAGTTGCCCTCGGGCAGGCGGCCCCGGTTGTGCTCCGCGTTCACCTCGAACGCAAACGTGGCCGATGGACGCCAGCTCGCTTCGACCTCGAACTGATCGAGGCGCCCGCCGTAAAAATCCCCGAACCACCACGTCAGTTGACCACCGACCCGGCGGCGGGCCGCGAACTCCGCCTCGACCCGGTACCTGGTGTACCGATAGGCGCCCGGCTGCACGACGACGCCGTCTGCCACCTCGAACGGTTCGACCAATCGTTCGCCCTGCGGGACGACGTTCGCTTCGATCCGGTCGCCACTTTCGAACCGCCAGTTGATCGGCGCCAGGAATAGCCGGTAGGACTCCCACCGTCCGTCAAGGTCCAGAGCCATCGTGAGCCGGTTCTCAAAGAACATCTGTCGAATGCCGAAGCGCCCGGGGCGGGGCGAGACATCGGCGCCAAGGGTCAGCAGGTGAACCCCGCGCCGGGGCACGAAACCAAGGGGCGGGTCGAAGGCATCACCGATCCGCTTCCAGGTCAGCGCGGCGTCGATCAAGTCGTTCGGATAGTCGATCTTGAGGCCGGCGGCCGTGTGATCGCCGTCGGCCGCTCCGGGCCGGTCGGCGGTCAAATACCACGCTCCAATCAAGAGATTCTTGTTCGTCAAGAATCGTGAGGTTCGAAAGGTGGCGTCGGCGCCGGCGAGCCATCCGGTACCACCGTTCGGATCGCCGACCGTGGCGATGGCCCCGATCGAGGACTCCCGGAGGATGTTCTGCCGGGCTCGAAACACCGCCAACTCGGTGGCCTCGGTCACCGAATCGACCGTGCCGGTCCGCGCCGCGATCAAACCCAGCCGGGTTGATCCGAATTGGCCATTCAGCTTGCCGCCGGCCTGGATCGGGACTTCCCGGCCGTTGACCAAGCCGATTCGGCGGCTGAAGAACGGAAGGATCTCGCTCCCAAGCCCGAGCCCAAACTCGAAGACATCGCTGCCTTCGAGAAAGAACGTTCGTTTTTCTGGAAAAAAGAGCGGGAACCGGGTCAGATTGGATCGGCGGGTGTCGACCTCGGTCTCGGCAAAGTCGGTATTGAGGCTCAAGGTGCCGAGAAAATTGGCGCCGAGACGTTGCTCGATCTCCGCGCTCGCGCTGAGTTCGCCGTCGAACGGGGCGGTGGGGTTTGGCTTGCCGCCGCCGGCCACGATGGCCGGCCGGATGCTCTGGCCCCGGCCGAGGTCGAACCGGGGTAGCCCGGTGAGCAGGCCGGCGTCGGTCGTCTGACCGAACTTCCGGTCCCGCCGGGCGGCGGCCCATCGGTCAGTGGCCTGCGCCGCCTGAACCCGGCGTTGGACGTTGAACGCCCACTGATCGGCGCCGGCCGGGAACGACAGACTCTTGACCGGAATCCGGATCTCCACCGACCACCCTGAGTCGCTCTGCGTCGTCGCGGCTTCCCAGACCGCGTCCCAATTGCTGTTTTCACCCTCGCCTTGGTTGGTGATCAGCGCATCATATCGGGCGCCCGAAGGATTCACGGCGAAGAGATACCCCGAGCGGCCATCACCGAAGGGATCGAAGACTAGCCGGACATGGTCCTCTTCGCGGAGATTCGCGTCCCGGGTCTTGGAGAAACTCGTCACCGGGGCCCCGCCGTCGTCGATGGTGATCCCGACGACCAGGTAGCGGGGGTGGGTGAGAACCCGGACCACCGTGGCACCCGCCGCCCGCCCGCCCTCCAACGGTTCGATCTGGGTCAACCCGCCGATCGAGTCCGCCGTGCCCCAGACCTTCTCGGTAAGCCGGCCGTCGAGGGTGACTTCCTCGGCCCCGGGCTTCGTCTTGAGAGTCGGGACTTGGAGGGCGAGGGCCGCCAGGAGATTGAGGAGTGAAACCACCGCCCGGCCTAGTGGTCGGTGCTCGGCCCGGCCGAGCGGCCGAGCCGGTGCAGGAAGATGGCGGCCCGTTTGATCAGGGCGGGGAATGCCGAGAGATCGGCGGTTTCATTTGGAGTGTGATCGTTGGCACCGGCGGCCCCGATGCCGTCGATCGCCGCGGAGATGATCCCCGACGTGAACGACACGTCCGCCGCGCCGGCCCGCATCGGATCGGTGCCCGTCACCGGCCCGAACCCGATGTCACGGCTGATCCGGTCGGTCAGCGCGAGGAGTCGCTCATTGCCTGGACTTGGTGGTAACGGCGGGTACCCGTCTTCGAACCGGATCGCGGCCCGGGTATTGGGGCGGGAGGCGGCGACGATGCTCTCCATGGTGCGCTTGGTCTCGGCCAGCTGGCGGGGCGAGAGGATCCGCAAATCGCCGGTGACGGTCATCCGCGCGGCCACCACATTGCTCTTGCCGAACGCCGAGCCCCGCACCCCGGTCGAGTCGAGCGACACGTCAGTCCCACCTAACGCCACGCCGGGATTGAAGGTCAGAAACTCCTGGCCCGCCAGACGTTGGTGGAAGGTCTCGAGAATGCGGGCGGTTTCGAAGATCGCGCCCGAGCCGACCTCCGGCCGGAATACTTGCGACGAGTGGGCCGCTTTTCCGGTGACGTCCAAGGTCCACGACGTAAAGCCGCGGCGGGCCACGACGGCCTTGTGGGGATCGCCGGAGCCGTTCTCGAACCCGATGGCGATGTCGTGGCGCCGGGCCAAGGCGATCAACTCGGCCCGGGCCAGCGAGACTGGATCACCCGGATCCTCTTCATCGCCGGTCATGATTACGGTCACGGCCAGGTCCTTGAGCAGGCCGCCCGCCGCCAGGGCCTTCAACGCCTGGACGATGATGACGGTGCCACCCTTCATGTCGATGATCCCGGGGCCTCGCGCCGTCACCGAGTCGATCCACTCGAGTTTCTGAAACGGGCTGTCGGGTTCGAACACGGTATCGAGGTGGCCAATCAACAGCATCCGCGGCCCCCGGCCGGGATGCTCCGCCACGAGATGGCCGGCCCGCTTGAAGGGGGCGCCGTCGATCCACTGAGTCGTGAATCCGAGCGCCTCGAACTCTGGGCGGAGCACGTCACCGACTTGGCGGACGCCTCGGAGGTTCAACGTGCCGCTGTTGAGGTTCACGATTCGCTCGAGCAACGCGATCGCCTCCCGGCGGTGGGCATCGACGTGAGACACCACCGAACGTTCCGCCGCCGTGAGCGTGTCGGAGGCAGCCGTCAAAGCCAGCAGTAGCGGAGTCAGCATGGCCGGTAGGCTACCGCCGGGCGGCGGCCGCGGCAATGCCTCGGAGCATCCCCCCGAAGATGACCAAGTGGAGCGGGTAGAGCGCGTACCAATAGAGCAGGCCCGCGAGTCCGCGCGGGTCGAAGATGGCGGTCTGCCGGATTTCAGATGAGGGCCCCGTTCCCGTGACCTCGAATTGGAGCCAGGCTCGGCCCGGGAGCTTCATCTCCGCCGAGAGCCGGAGCAGGTGATTCGGCTCGACCGACTCGACCCGCCAGCAATCGACCGTGTCACCCGCGGCCAAGGCGGTCGGATCGCGCCGGCCGCGGCGGAGTCCGGGCCCTCCCGCCGCGAGATCGATCAGACCGCGGAGCCACCACCACCCGTTGCCGTAGTACCAGCCGGTCCGGCCTCCAATTCGGGCAATTGGCCCGAACGCCTGGTCCGGTCCGGCCGCCACTCGGATGACCCGGGAGTCGACCAATCGGGTTCCGAACCGAGCCCCAGCCCACGATCCGCCGCTCGGCGTCATCGAGAGCGCGTCCGACCAGCGGGTTTGCGCGAACTCCCGGTCCTCATTGCTCAACGCCCGGGCCAAGGCGGCGCTCACCCCCATGGGTCTGATCGCGAACAGGGCGCCGGCGCTGTCGTCCCGGACCACCGTTTCATTGCGAAGACCGTCGATCAGCTTCCGTCCCACCCGGGCATACAGCGGCGTGACCAAGCGGAGCCACAGACTCGACAAATGCGGCGTGAGGATCGGGACCGGGATCATCAGGCGGCGAAGTCCCCGGAGGCGCGCGTACTCCTGCATCAAATCGCCGTACGACACCCGATCGGGACCGCCGATCTCCACGATCCGGCTTTGGTCGAGTGGCAGATCCAGGGCGGCCGTCAAGTACGCCAGCACGTCCTCGACCCCGATCGGTTGGGCCAAGGTGCGGACCCACCGAGGGGTGATCATCACGGGGAGCCGTTCGACGAGGGCCCGGATCATTTCGAACGACAGGCTGCCCGACCCCAGGATGATCGAGGCCCGAAACTCGAGCGTGGGAATGTCCGACCCGCTGAGGATCGCGCCGACCGCCTGCCGGCTTCGGAGGTGGGCCGATAAGTCGTTGCCGCCGCCCAACCCGCCCAAGTAGATGATTCGCCTGACTCCGGCCTCGCGTGCCGCGGCCACGAACGCCTCGGCACCCGCTCGCTCCTCGTCCTCGAAGGTGCCGGTGGTGCCCATGGCGTGGGCCAGGAAGTACACGGTGTCGACGCCGACCAGAGCAGCCTGAACGGTCGGCGGATCGGCAAGATCTCCGGGCACCACCTCGGTACCCGGGCGAACCTTGGCGGCGAGGAATTCGGGGCGCCGGGCCATGCAACGGAGCGGCGCCCCCCGCGCTTCAAGCAATGGGAGCAGACGGCCACCGATGTATCCGGTGGCGCCAATGATCAGTGTAAGTCTTTGCTTTGCTTGGCTTTGCTGCTCCATTTAGGGAAGTTATACGGCCTGTACTTGTTTTGTCAACGTTTTGTATGGCTCGATGAGCCCCCCCTTCCTTCCGCGCCCCGCTGGCCCTTCAATTCGAACGTGGAGATTCCGATCGTCATCGAAACGCCGGCTCGACCGGTGTCAGCCCTTTTGCGTGAGGCCTCGGGCCCCGTGGCTGGCTATGTCCTGGCCCACGGAGCGGGGGCCGGCATGCGCCATCCGTTCATGGCGGACGTCGCGGCCGCGCTCGCCGCCGCCGGCGTCACCACGCTCCGGTATCAGTTTCCATTTATGGAAGCCGGAGGCCACCGTCCGGATTCCCCGGCGGTGGCCGTGGCGACGGTGCGGGCCGCAGTCGATCGGGCCCGACACCTCCTCCCTGGTCTGCCCCTCGTTGCCGGGGGCAAGTCCTTCGGGGGCCGGATGACCTCGACCGCGGCGGCCGAGTCGGCGCTCGAGGGGGTTCGCGGCCTGGTGTTCCTCGGCTTCCCGCTCCATCCGCCGAAGCGTCCCGCCACGACCCGGGGCGACCATCTCGATCGGGTTACGGTGCCGATGTTGTTCCTCCAGGGGACTCGGGATGATCTGGCCGAGGTCGGCTTGATCCGTTCGGTGGGCGCCCGGTTAGGCGGCCGGGCCACCCTCCACGAAATCGCCGAGGCTAATCACGCCTTCGCGGTGCCGAAACGCACCGGCCGGACCGCCGCCGACGTCATCGCCGAACTCGCGGCCACTACCGCCGAGTGGATCGGGACGCTCCCGCGGTGAAGCCGTCATCGAATCCCACTCCGTCCCCGGCCCAAGCCCAAGCCATCGGTGCCGGCGCCGGGCCGGTCCTGGTGCTGGCGGGTCCTGGCGCCGGGAAGACGTTCTGTCTGATCGAGAGGATCCGGTTCCTGGTCGACCAGCGCGGTGTCGATCCCGAGCGGATCTGTGCGTTGACCTTCACCAACAAGGCCGCCGAGGAAGTGGCCGCCCGGCTCCGCCGCGAGCTCGGGCCCCGGGCCGATGCCGTCACCCGGTCCACCATCCACTCCCTCTGCGTCAAGATCCTCCGGGCCCACGGCGAGGCGTTAGGCTTGGAGAAAGGCTTTGGGATCGCCGACGAAGACTATCAGAAGGAGCTGCTTGGCTGGCTCAAAGTGCCGCCCAAGTGGCGGAGTTCGCTCCTCGGCCGGTTTGGCCTGGCCCGGCTCGGCGCGAAACCGCTGCACGAGGACGACGCCCGGACCTTTGAGCGCTACCGGGCCTATCTCACCAAACGCGGGATGATCGACTTCGACGATATCGTCCATCTCACCAAGGAGTTGTTTGACCGGTTTCCCGGTATCGCCGCGGAGGTGGCCGGCCGGTGGGATCATCTCTTGGTCGACGAGGTCCAGGATCTCAATCCGGTCCAGTTTTCGATCGTGACCACGTTGGGTCGCGCCCATGGCAACGTCTTCGTCGTCGGCGACGACGAACAGTCGATTTTCTCGTGGACCGGAGCCGACCCCCGGCTGATTGCGACGTTCGCCAACGAATTCCGCGCGGTGGACCGGATCGTCCTCGACGAGAACCGGCGCACCGCGGGGCAGATCTTTGCCCTGGCCCGCCGCTTGATCGCGAGCAACGCCCCGTTGTTCGGCCCGAAGCAGATCACGGCCACCCATGAGTCGGAGTACCCCGTGGTGGCCCGTTCGTTTCCCGATGAACACGCCGAGGCGGTCTGGCTACTCGAGGACGTCCAAGCCGACCGGGCTGCCTCCGGGCTCCCGTGGGGCGAATACGCCGTCCTCTACCGCAAACACGCCGATGGGCATCTGCTCGAAGGCGCCCTGATGCAGGCCGGCTTGCCGTGCCGCTTGGCCCACGGCCGGGCGCTGGCCGACGACTCGGCGGTCCGGTATCTCATCGCGGCGCTCAAGGTGATCTCGTATCCCGGCGACCCGGTCATCAACGAAGGCTTTGCACGGGTGGTGCTGCCGGGCGCGCTCTGCGACACGCTCCGGAAGGCCGCCTTGAAGGACGGGATCGGCTTTCTCGGAACCCTCCATCGCCAGGCCCGGGCCCGGCCCCGCACCGACGAGGAAGGGCGGAAGATTCGCCGGGCCCTGGCGGCCATGCAGAACCTGACGGCGTTAGGCCAGCGGCACCGGCATTTGGCGCGCCTGGTCGACGAGATTCTATCCCAACGAGTGGGCGCCTACCATACCATCCTCGAGCAACGGGCCGAGGAACTTTCCGATCCGGCAGGATATCCGGAAGTACTCCGGCTGGCCCGGGAACTGGAACGGGTCCGCGATGCTCGGGTTCCGGTGCTGATCCAAGCGATGGGGGGGCTCGAGTTCGGCCTGGCCGGGATGTTGGCCGGCGCGGGGATCCGGCTTTTCGGCATCACCACGGCGCCCCCGCCCGGTCGGTTCGTCCTCGGCCCGGCGTGGTCGTGCCCCGATCTCGGGCTCGCGCTCACGGTGTTCAAAGCGCTCCAGTTCATGACCGCGACCACCGAGGGTGCCTCCGGCAATTTCGTCGCCGTCGACCTCGAGACCACCGGCCGGGACGTGGCCACGGCCGAGGTCGTCGAGCTCGGCGCGGTCCGGGTCCGAGACTGGGAAATCGTGGCGGAGTTCCACCAGCTGGTGAAGCCGGCCGTCCCGATCGAGCCGGGCGCGAGCGCCACCCACCACTACAGCGACGCGGATGTGGCCAACCAGCCCTCGTTTGACGAGGTGTGGCCCCGGTTCAAAGCCTTTGCCGCGACCGACGAGCTGGTCGCCCACAACGGCTACGATTTCGATTTCCCGATTCTCCGCCGGATGTCGGGCGACCGGGACTTCGTGACCTACGACACGCTGCCCTTGGCTCGTTCACTCCGCCTCGGCAGCGCCAAACTCCAGCACTTGGCGGCCCGGTTCGGGATCGATCCCGGCACCGCCCACACCGCGCTCTCGGACGTCCGGACGTTGGCCCAAGTGTACCGGAAGCTGGAGGAGGAGAAAGTGGCCCGGGCCCGGCGCGTGGCCCTGTCCAACGTACTCGACTATCTCGGCGTGGCCTTGGCCCTTTCCGACCCCGAGACGTTAGGGCCGGAAGCCCATCTGCTCCGGGATCTCACCTCCATCTATGCCCTCGGCCGGTTCAGTGACTGCCTCGAGTTCTACCGGGCCGAACGCGACCGCTCGAACCAGGGTGCCGTCGCCGTCGACGAACTGATCGAACGTCTCGGCGGCCAGTCGCTCATGCTCAAAGTCCGCGCCGAAAAACGCTCCGACCAGCGCTACCCAGCCGCCATGGCCCGGGTCCGCCGCCTCCTCGACGATCTCGCGGAGGAAACCCTCGAAGCCGAAATCCAGGAATTCCTAAGCCGCGTCGCCCTCTCGAGGAGCGACGGCATCGAAACCGACCAGGACCGCGTCAACCTCCTGACCCTCCACTCCACCAAAGGCCTAGAATTCTCCCGAGTCTACATCGTCGGCGTCGAAGACGCCGAGATGCCCGGCCTCCAATCCCTGCCGAGTGCCGAGCGCCGAGCGCCGAGTGCCGAGCTCGAAGAATCCCGCCGGCTCTTGTACGTCGGAATGACCCGGGCCAAGGAGCGTCTGGTCATGACCCGGGTGGAAGCCAGATCCGGCAAGTTGACCGGCGGCCACCGCTTCCTCGATGAGATGGGTCTCTCGCCTACTTGATGAGCTGCCATTTCGTACGGGTGTAGGCGACCCGGAACCCGTGTCGCTCGGAATTCCGTTGCGAGGCGCTGCCCGGCAAAGTCGTGATCATGGCCACGTCGCAGCCCCGCTCGACCGCAAACCGAAGCCGGGCGCTGAGCAGGGCGAGTTGGGCGCCGTGACGGCGCTCCTCGGGGATCGTGCTCGCGCCCGCAAGGAGTGCCACTCCGCCGGTGATCGAGAGCGCGCCCGCCGCGATCGGCCGGCCCTGGCGTTCGGCCACGAAGGTCAGGGCGCCGGGCCGGCGGGCCCCGATCTCCGACAACTCGGCCATGGTCGAGGCGTACTCCGGGAACTCACTCCAGCCTCTCGTCGCGGTATCGGCCCAGACCCGCCACTCGTCCGGACCCGTTTGCCGAACCGATACCTCCGGGGAGGCTCCTCGGATATCGATGGTCGCATCAATCGGCCGATAGAGAACATTCGACCACTCCATCGGCCGGTACCCGCGGACAGGTAGCCGCGCCATGGTCGCAAGGTCCGCGAGCGGGCTGACCTCGTGGAAGGTCGGGGCGCCCCGCTCGGCGAAGAATCCTTCGATCCGGTCGAATACCTCGGGCGTCCCTGGTTCGAAGACTCCGAGGCCGAACGTCTGGGTGACCGGCGAGTCGACCCCGTCGAACACCGCGTAGGCGCCGGCCGCCTCGATCCACTCCGCGCCGCTCCCGGGCCGAAGGATCCGGCGGCCTTCGGCGAACTGGGCGCACCCGGTTGCCTCGGTGCGTTCGAGCCGGCGGGCCAGCTCGAGATCGGCAAACGGGACGCTCACAGCTTGGCCTTGAGACTCATGGCCACGGGCGGGCCGGAACCGGGCGAGTGGTCATGCTTGAAATAAATGAAGGCATCAGTCCACCCGAAGCCAGCGATTCGCGCGGCCCACGCGGCCAGGCCCGCTTCGTCGTAATCGAGCTTGTGGAGCCGGACGTAGCCCCAGTCCGCCGTGGCCACCAACGGCGTCGGCACGCCGTCTTGGTCCGAAATGCAGAGGGGAACGTCCCGGGCTTTGAGCACCTCGAACACTTGGTCGTCCTCAAACCAGGTCTGATTTCGAAACTCGATCGTGATCCGCCACCGCTTCGGGACGATATCGAGAAAGGCCTCGAGTCGAGGAATGTCCTTCTTCAAGTGGGGCGGGAGCTGAAAGAGTGTGGGGCCGAGTTTGCTGCCTAACACCGCAACGGTCTGGGCCAGATACCTGACCAGTTCCCCCGCGTCCCGGAGTTGGGCGTGATGGGTAATCCGCTGACTGGCCTTGATGGCGAACTGGAAGCCTTCCGGGACCTCGGCGGCCCAATCGAGCAGGTTCTTCTCGCGGGGCATCCGGTAGAACGTGTTGTTGATCTCGACCGTCGGGAATTGGCTCGCGTAATACGCCAGCATGCCCTTGTCGGGAAGTTTGGCCGGATAGAACGGCCCTTTCCATTCCTTGAAGGCAAATCCGCTGGTCCCGACGTACGACGCCATCAGGAGGCCCGGGCCAGGCTCGCCTTCAAGGCCTCCATCAGGTCGATGATCTTGCCGCCGCCATCCTGGGCCGGCTCCGCCGTGATTTCGTGACCCTCGACCTTCTTCTGGATGGCCTCGAGCACCCGGGCCCGAACCAGGTCGCGGTATTTCTCAGGCTGGAAGTCGTCGGTAGCGGCCTGCTCGATCAGCTGCTTGGCGAGCGTCAGCTCCATGGGCTTCAGTTCGGCGTCGCCGAGGGGCACTTCGTTGGCCGGTTTGAGCTCGTCTTGGTAGTGGAGCTGTTCCATCACGAGGAGCCCGTTCATGGGCCGGAGCAAGACGAGATGTTGTTGGCCGCGGGCGGCATATTGCCCAAGCGCCGCCCGACCGGTATCGCCGAGGGCCTGCGCCAGGAGTTTGTAGGCCCGGTCGCCGCCCTTGTCGGGGCCGAGGAAGTAGACCTTCTCGAGATAAATCCGGTCGACCTTGGCGAGCGGCACGAACTCCGCGATGTCGATGGTATTGGTGGCCTTCTCTTCCAGCGCCTTGAGCTCGTCGGCTGAAAAGACGACGTACTGATCCTTGGCAAACTCGTAGCCCTTGGCCATCTCGTCCCGGGGGACGATCTCGCTGTCCTTGGGGCAGGTGTACTGCTGCTTGACCCGCGTCCCACACTTCTTGTGGAGCAGGTTGAACGAGACGGCGCTGGTCGACTCGGCCGACGAATAGACATGAACGGGCACCGAGACCAGGCCGAAGGAAATGGTGGCGGTTCCGATCGAACGAGCGGGCATGAGAGGCCTCCTGGCGTTGGCTTCTAAGGTACTGGCGACCGCCCCGGTTGAGAATGTCCGGATCGGGCCTAGAATTCCCGGATGCGAATCGTCCTCCTTGCCCTGCTGGCCCCCGCCGTCCTGTCGGCCCAGACCGACTGGCCGGCCTGGGGCGGCGACCCCGGCGCCATGAAGTACTCGGCCCTCACCGACCTCCACCCCGGCAACGTCGGCCGGCTGACGAAGCTCTGGGAATGGAGCACCGGCGAGGTGCCGCTGGCCCAGTGGAAGACCCGGCCCGGGCTGTTTCAGGCCACGCCTCTGATGATCGGCGATACCCTGTTCCTGCCGACCTCGTATAACCAAGTGGCGGCTCTCGACGCCGCCACTGGCCGCGAGTACTGGCGGTTCGATCCCCGGGCCTATGAGGCCGGCCAAGCGCCTAACGGTACCGGATTCGTTCACCGGGGGGTTGCCAGTTGGAGCGATGGGAAAACTCGCCGGATCTTCCTCAATACCCGCTGGCGCCTGATCGCCCTCGATGCCGCCACTGGTAAGCCGATCCCTTCTTTTGGGGTTCAAGGCGAGGTCGACCTGGCTGGAGACCTGGTGTGGCAGGTCAATCGCCGGCGGTACACCAATACCTCGCCTCCGGTGGTGTGGGGTGACCTGGTCATCGTGGGCAACGGGGTGGCCGACAAGTTCACCTACAAGGGCGATCCGCCCGGTGATGTCCAGGCCTTCGACGTCCGAACCGGCCGGCGGATCTGGAAATGGAGTCCGATTCCCCAGGGTGGCGAGGGATCGGAAACGTGGGAGGGTGAGTCATGGCGGTTCACCGGTCACACGAACGTGTGGGCGCCCTTCAGCGTCGACGTGGCGCGGGGACTCGTGTACCTCCCGGTCAGCACCCCGAGTAACGACTGGTACGGCGGCGCTCGCAAGGGCGACAATCTCTTTGCCGAGTCCCTGGTGTGCCTCGATGCCCGAACCGGCAAGAAACAGTGGCACTTCCAGATCGTCCACCACGGACTCTGGGACTACGACCTCCCAACGGCGCCGGTGCTCGGCCGGGTCACCCAAACCGGCGGACCGGTCGATTTCGTCGCGATGCCGACCAAAATGGGGATGCTGTTCGTGTTCGATCGGGTGACGGGCAAGCCGCTCTGGCCGATCGAGGAACGCCCGGTGCCGGCAAGCGATGTCCCCGGCGAGCGCGCCGCCCCGACCCAGCCGTTTCCCACCAAACCGGCGCCCTACGCCCGCCAGGGCTTCAGTGCCGCGGATGTGGTCGACTTCACCCCGGCCCTGAAAGCGTTGGCGACGAGGACCGTGGCCGGCTACCGAACCGGCCCGTTGTTCACGCCCCCCTCGCTCCAGGGGACGGTGGCGTCACCGGGACTGATCGGCGGCTCGGGGTGGGGCGGCGGTGCCTATGATCCGGAAACCGGGATCATCTACGTGAAGGCCACCAACCAACCGGCCCTGCTCAAGTTGGTCAAGCCGCCGTCGTCCGACTCACTCGACGCCGCTTACGCCCTCGATTTTGCGGCGGGCCTCGACCTCAATGCCAAGTTGTTGTCGAGTTCCGACGATCCGCAGAGGGCGGCGGCGTCTTTGCCGATCAGCAGGCCACCGTACGGAACGCTGACGGCCATCGATCTCGCGACCGGCGATCACCGGTGGCAAGTGCCGTTGGGCGACTCCCCGGAGATCCGGAATCATCCGCTCTTGAAGGGTGTGAACCTGCCTCCGCTCGGCGTGGCCGGCGCTCCCGGGGCCATCGTGACCAAAGGAGGGCTGCTCTTTGCGACCGGTGGCGGTTCGGCCCTCTATGCGCTGGACAAGGCCACCGGGAAGGTGCTCTGGCAGACGGCGCTCGGCGCGCTCGGTTACGCCAATCCGATGACGTACCGCACCCGGGCGGGGCAGCAGGTAGTGGTGATTGCGACCGGCGGCGGGGCGGCGCCGGCCAAACTCCAGGCCTTTGCGTTACCGCGGTGAGGCTCGAAACGGGTTGACCACCTCGAGGCCGTCGAGCCGCCAGCCGTGCTGGAGGTCTTCGGAGTAGAGCCGAGTGCAGCCGGAGGCCAGGGCGGCCCGGATGATGAGGCCGTCCCAGAACGACAGCTGATGAAGCCGGTGGAGGTCGATGGCGCCGAGAATGTCGTCGAGTCCGATCGGCACCAATTCAAACCGGCCGAACAGTTCCGCTTTGCGGCGTGCGACGGGCGCCGTCACGCCGAGTTTCTTGGTCGCGGCGACGAAGTACTCCTGGACGACTTGCGTCGAGATGACCCCCGACCGATCGAGCCGGTGTTTGGCGATCAACTCCAAAGCCCTGGTCTGTTTCGCCGGCGCGTCGGCGTCGTCGGTGTAGACCAGGACGTTGGTGTCGAAGAAACTACGACCGCTCATGGAGGCTGCCGCGGTCGAACGTCCAGCCCTTGGAACGCCCACCCGATTCGAGGGACAGCTGTTTCAGCTCCTTCAACTCGGCATCCATTGCGCCCTCCCCGGCCAAATAGGCCAAATGATCCCTGATGACTTGGTTGAGACTCTTCCCCATGGCCTCGGCGACCTTCCGGGCCCGCTCCACCAACTGTCGGTCGACGGACAGGGTGATATTCATGTCCACATAATACGTGTGCACATATAGAGGTGTCAATGGCAGCTCCCGAGGTTGGGGTTGGCCATCAAGCTCGCATTTCCGGGCCGGTGGGTGGTAACCAATTGAACACCAAAGACATCAATCCAACGCAGCCGTCGAGGTATTATTGGAACTATGGCGGACCAAGAGCCATCTCCAGCGGAGCAACTGGCCGCGTACCGGGCCAAACGGTCCGCTGATCGGACCCCAGAGCCATTCGGGGGCGAGGCCGTGCCGTCCCAAACCGGCGGCCTCTTCGTCGTCCACAAACACGCCGCCCGCCATCTCCACTTCGACTTTCGGTTCGAGATGGACGGGGTTCTCAAGTCATGGGCCGTGCCGCGAGGACCTTCGTACGACAATACCGAGAAGAAACTGGCCGTCCGGGTCGAAGACCATCCGCTCGAATACGGTGATTTTGAGGGCCTGATTCCCGAGGGCAATTACGGTGCGGGCGCGGTGGTGGTGTGGGACCGGGGTGAGTGGATTCCACTGGAGGATCCGAAGGCTGGACTGGAAAAGGGCAAACTTTTGTTTGAGCTCAAGGGCTACAAGCTCCGGGGCCGTTGGACGCTGGTGAAGATCAAAAAGAGCGAAAAAGACTGGCTCTTGATCAAAGAGCGGGATGCCTGGGTCAAGCAGCCCGGGGACGACTTTGCCCAGGAATCGGTCCTGTCGGGCCTCACGGTCGAAGATCTCAAGGCCGGCCGGACGCCGGCCGATCTGCTCCGCGACGAGCTGGTCCGCCTCGAGGCCCCGCGCCGGGTGGTGGAGGCCGGTTCGACCGACGTGATGTTGGCCGAGACGTCGGAGGAGGGATTTTCCAAAGACGGGTGGATCTTCGAGCTCAAGCTCGACGGCTACCGGCTCATGGTGAACCACCGCTCAGGCGAGGCCCGACTCTTCACCCGAAGCGGCGCCGACTACACCGCGGTGTTCCCGGAGATTGCCCGCGCCATCAAGGCGCTGCCGCTCGAGAACGTGATCCTCGACGGCGAAGTGGTGGTGCTCGATCCGACGGGCGTGCCGAACTTCGCGCTGCTGCAGCGGCGGGGGCGGTTGGGCAAGGGCATCGAGATCCGGCGGGCGGCCATCGAGCTCCCCGCGACGTTCTTTGCCTTCGACCTATTGGCGTTCGAGGATTTTGATCTCCGGCCGCTGCCACTCCTGGAACGGAAGCGGCTGCTGAAGAGGATCCTCCCGCCGCTCGGCCCGATCCGGTACCTCGATCATATCGAGCGCGACGGGGCACCGTTCCTCGCGCAGGTGACCCAGATGGGGCTCGAGGGCATCATCGCGAAGAAAGCCGACGCGCCATACCGGGCCGGCCGGACCCAATCGTGGCTCAAGATCAAAGCCGACAAGACCGCCGACTTCGTCATCGTCGGGTTCACCGCTCCGCGGGGGGGCCGGGGCGGCTTCGGCGCCCTCCACCTGGCCGATTACGTCGGCGGGCGGCTCGTCTATGCGGGCCGGGTTGGCACCGGCTTCACCGACCAGCAGCTGGCCGAGTACCACGATCTGCTGGTGCCGCTCGTCCGGCCGCTGGCGCCGTGCGACGGCCCGCTCGCCGATCCCAAGGCCGAACCGATGCCGATCGATCAGGTCCCGGAGATGAAGACGACGAGCTGGGTTGAGCCCCGTTTTGTCTGCGAGGTCCGCTCGCGGGAGTGGACGCCCGACGGGGTTCTTCGCCATCCCGCGTTCATCCGGCTCCGGGACGACAAACGGCCCGACCAGTGCGAACGGCAAGGGTGGACCGAGCCATCGGTTCCGAACCGGCCGGACCCTCCGGCCGACCGGCCGCCGGCCCAACGCAAGACCACGTTCTCGAACCTGAACAAGGTGTTCTGGCCGGACGAGAAGTACACCAAGGGCGACTTGATCGACTACTACCGGACCATCGCACCCTGGCTGCTCCCGTATCTCCGGAACCGGCCCGTGGTCCTGACCCGTTTTCCCGACGGCATCAACGGCAAATCGTTCTATCAGAAGGATGCCCCGGAGTTCGCGCCCGATTGGATCCGGACCGTCCCGATCTGGAGTGAGGACACCCAGCGAGACATCCGGTACTTCGTGTGCGACGACGAGGAAACCCTGGTGTACTTGGCCAATTCCGGCACCATTCCGCTCCACATCTGGCAGAGCCGGATCGGTTCGCTGGAACTGCCCGACTGGTGCGTCATCGATCTCGATCCGAAGGAAGCACCGTTTCGCGATGTCCTGACGGTGGCCCGGACCCTCCATCGGATTTGTGAGGAGTTGTCGCTCCCGAACTACGTCAAGACGACCGGGAAGACCGGTCTCCATGTCCTGATTCCGCTGGGCCGCCAGTGCACCTACGAACAGTGCCGAACGTTAGGCGAGCTGTTGTCCCGGCTGGTCATCGCTGAGCACCGGGATATCGCCACCATTACCCGGAGTATCACCAAGCGGGGCGACAAGGTCTATCTGGACTATCTCCAGAACCGGCACGGCCAGTTGATCGTCTCGCCGTATAGCGTCCGGCCGCTGCCGGGGGCGACGGTGTCGATGCCGCTGGTGTGGGAGGACGTCACCGACGACCTCGAGCACCGCCGCTTTACCTTCACCATCAAGACCGCGGTGGCCCGGATGGAAGGGCTCGGGGCCGATCCCTTGGCCCCGGTGCTCGAAGAGAAGCCGGATCTCGTCGCGGTCTTGGCGCGGCTGGCCGCCAGATGGGCCGCCTCGAAAGACGGCTGACCGACATCAGGGCTTGGCGGTCGGCTTCCGCGGCTTCAGAAAATCGGACAAGAAGTCGCCGGCCCGGGAGAGTTTGGCCGCGGCGCGGCCCAGGAGATAGCCCACCGCGGTGGGCCAGTCGAGTTGCTGCATGGCCTTGGTGTCCGCCAGCGAGGCAAAGAGATCCCGCCGCATCCGCCACAGCGACGGGCCCGCCGACATGATCGGGTTATACTCGGGATCGTATCGCACCCCGACGCCTTCGATCAGCGCCGAGGTCCGGGCAAAGTACACCAGATCACTGGGCAACCGGATCGGCCAATTGTAGAGCTCCTTCATGATCTCGCGAGTCAGCATGTCGACCCGTTCCCGCGTGGTGGTACGCTGGGCCGCCAGATCGAGCAGCATGTTGACGAGGCGTTCGATGACCGCACGATCGGCTCCGGCATCGACCAGGCCGAGCGCGTAGAACCCGTCGACCACGCCCGCGGTCTGGTTCTGAATGGCCGCGAACACGGTATCGACCAGGATCTTCCGGCGTTCCCGCGGGACTTGAATCACCACCCCGAAATCGAGGAGCACGATCCGGCCCGCGGCATCGACCAGGACATTGCCGGGATGGGGATCGGCGTGGAAGAACCCGTCGATCAGCATCATCTGGATGTAGAGTTCCTGGAGCCGCTCGACGAGGTCGGGAATCCGGAGCCCGCCATACCGGGCGGCCGGGTCCAGGCCATCGATCCGGATCCCCGCGATGTACTCCATGACCAGCACATCCCGTCCCGACAACTCATCGACTACCTCGGGAATCCGGATCCGCGGGTTCTTGGCGAAGTTGGCCCGGACCGCCCGGATATTGGCTGCCTCGATCACGAAGTCCATCTCATCGTCGATTCGCCGCTCGAATTCCTCGACGATCGCGGTCAGGGCGCGGGTATGGATGTTGGGCATCCACCGGGCGACCCGTTCCGAGAGCATCCGCGCCACCTTGATGTCGGTGGCCACCAGCGGCCGGACGCCCGGGCGGAGCACCTTCACCGCCACCTCTCGTCCCCGGTACGAGGCCCGGTGTACTTGGCCTAACGACCCGGCCGCGAGCGGGGCCGCATCGAACCGTTCAAAGATCTCGGCCAAGGGGCGCCCCCGCTCGGCCACGATGATCCGCTCGATGTCAGCGTAGGGTACCGGCGGCACTTGGTCGGTGAGGGTGCCAAGCGATCCGGCATACTCGTCCGGTAAGAGGTCGGTCCGCCCCGCGAAGATCTGCCCCAGCTTGACGAAACTCGGCCCAAGCGTGGTGATCGATCGGAGCAGCCGCCGGGCCCGCGCCTCGTGGAACTCCCGGCTCCGCGGAATCGGCCCCCCGAAGAACAGCCACCGCCGCCGGTCCCGGATCACCGAGACCAGCAACGGCCCCGCATGCCGCAAAATGATGAAGAGGCGCATGGCTCGGCGCTCGGCGCTCGGCGCTCGGCGCTCGGCCGAGTGCCGAGTGCCGAGTTGCCGAGTGCCGAGCCTACGACACCTTCGGAGGGGCGGTCTTCGCCACGATGCCGCCGAGGCCCTTGCCCTGCAGCATCGTGTTGAAGGCGTCGAGGTCGCGGTTGATCAGGCGGTCGAGTTCGTTCCGGGCGCTCCGGGCGCGATCCTTCAAGACGCCGCCTACTTCCCGCTGGGGTGTGGTGGGGCCGTTGTCGGTGCTGACCACGTCGCCGAGGAGGTAGACCATCTTCTCGCCGACCTTGGCGGCATAGCGGATCAAGTCCTGGCCTCGGCCGGTGATCCGGAGTTGGGTGAGCTGCTCTTCGACGGCGATGAACTTCTGCTCCAGCGAGTCGGCGGCCGCCCCGACGGCCTTCTCATCCTTGGTCACGGCCTTGAGGGTCGCGAGTTGGGTTCGGATGACTTCGATCGTGTTGACCATGTCGACGACCCCGTCGAGCTCACTCCGCATCTGAGTGGCCAACGTGGCTTGGGCCCGGAGGTCGGCGTCGGTGCCGGCCGTGTTGGGATCTTTGCGCACATCGAGCGGCTGGGTTTCGGTCCGGCCGCCGACGGTGAGCCGGATCGTATATCGCCCCGGCGGCACCAGCATCGAATGTTGCCGGAGGCTCGGACTCCGGCGGCCGGCGAGTTCGGCCAGGACGTACGGGGCGTAAAGCGGTTCGGTTCGCAACAGTACCGGTTTGGTCGGCTCGGTTTGGAGATCCCAGGTCACCCGGTTGATTCCGGCGGCCTTCGGCGGGTTGGCGAGTTTCCGGACTTCCTTCCCATCACCGTCGAGGACAGTGACCGAGACGGAGTCGGTGGCCCCCTTGAGCCAGTAGTTGATCGAGGCACCGTACGG
The DNA here is from genome assembly GCA_031375485.1 of Gemmatimonadota bacterium. GTDB lineage: Bacteria > Gemmatimonadota > Gemmatimonadetes > Gemmatimonadales > GWC2-71-9 > SHZU01. The sequence goes on from JANMHX010000328.1 coordinate 57,658, forward strand.
GGGATTGTGCCCGTTCACCGGATCGTAACTGACCGTCATCGGCGCCTCGACGCCACGGAACCGATAGGCGGGACGGGGTTGGAACAGGTGAACGTCTTTGGCCGTGACGTCGGCGGTCAATTGCTGGAGCGGGGTGATATCGTCCATGATCCAGAAACCCCGGCCGTAGGTCGCGAGCACCAGATCGTTGAAGTGCTCCTGGACCGTGATGTCATGGACCGGTGCATAGGGCAGGTTGCTCTGGAGCGGCTGCCACAATTCGCCGTCGGTGAACGAAATCCAGATCGAGTTCTCGAGGCCCAAATAGAGGAGGCCGCGGCGGACCGGGTCTTCCTTAATCCAATGGGCGTAGGAGAGCGGCGTCTTCCCAATGCCACCGACGATCAGCTTCCAGGTTTTCCCGAAGTCAGTGGTCTTGTAGACCCAGGGATCGCGGTTGTCGACCTGATGGCCGTCGACGGTGATGTAGGCGGTGCCGGCGTCGTACCGCGAGGCAGCGATGTTGCTGATCGTGCCCCAGTCGAGGAGCCCGGGGATGTTTCGGGTGACGTTCGTCCAGGTTCGACCGCCGTCCTGGGTCAGTTGAAGCAGCCCGTCATTGCTGCCGGCCCAGATCAACCCCGCTTGGAGCTTCGATTCGGCAATGGCGAACACCACGCCGGCGTACTCGACGCCGATGTTGTCCGGGGTGAGGCCGCCGGACATGCCCTGCCGGCTCTTGTCGTTGCGGGTCAGGTCGGGACTGATCACCTGCCAGGTTTTCCCGCCATCGGTCGTGGCGTGGACGTGCTGGCTCCCGACGTACACCTTGTTCCGGTCGTGGGGCGAGATCACCAGGGGGAAGGTCCACTGGAAGCGGTACTTCACGTCGGCCGCTGAATGTCCGGCCGTCATCTCAGGCCAAATCTCAACGTTTTCGGCGATGCCGGTGCGGTGATCGTAACGCGACACGATGCCGCCCACGCTTCCGAATCCGGACGCGCTCGACCAGATGATGTTGGGGTCTTCGGGATCCGGCGTGGCCCAGCCGCTCTCGCCACCGCCGACCGAGTGCCAGAGTCCGCGGGGGATGCCGGCGTCCCCGCCGAAGCCGGCCATCCGGCTGTTACTCGGTCCCCGGGCCGAGGGACCATCTTGGCGGTTGCCGTAGACGTAGTAGGGGATCCGGTTATCGACCGTGACGTGGTACATCTGGGCCACCGGGAGCTGGACTTGATTCCAGGTCTTGCCGCGGTTGGTCGTGATCGAGATGCCGCCGTCGTGTCCGACCGCCATCCGGTTGGCGTTGGTGCCGTCGATCCAAATGTCGTGGTGGTCGCCACCCGGCACTTCGGCGTTGGGCGGATCGATCGAGGTCTTGCCGCCGTCGAGCGTTTTGGTCCAGCTCGCGGCCAGGAAATAGGCTTCGTTCTCGTTGTCGGGCATGACGGCCATGCGGGTGTAGTACTGGGTCCGCCCGGCGAGGTTTCGGTCGTTGCTCACCAGTTGCCAGGTGGCGCCCGCGTCGTCCGAGCGCCAGAGCTCACCGGCCTCGGCCTCGACCCCCGGGAGCGGAACGCCGTCGCTGGTTTCGATCAGGGCGTAGACCCGGTTCGAGTTGGACTGGGCCACCGCGAGGTCGGCCTTGCCGAACGGCTTGGTGGGCAGGCCGTTCCCGGTGAGGCGTTTCCACGTCGTGCCCCCGTCGGTGCTCTTCCAGATCCCGCTCCCCGTGCCGCCGCTGGTCCGGCCCCAGGTGTGGACGACGAACTGCCAGGTCGAGGCGTAGAGAATCCGGGGGTTGTTAGGGTCCATGACGAGCGCATAGGCGCCGGTGTTGTTGTCGACGAACAGGACCCGCTCCCAGGACTTCCCGCCATCCATCGTTCGGTAGACGCCGCGTTCCGGCTGGGGCCCGTAGCCGCGGCCCACGGCCGTTACGTACACGACATCGGGGTTGGTCGGGTGGATCTGGATCCGGCCGATCCGGCCGGTGTTCTCGAGGCCGGCTCGAGCCCAGGTCTTTCCCGCGTCGGTCGACTTGAACATGCCCCACCCGACGGAAATGGTGCTTCGGATGTAGGGCTCGCCGGTGCCGGCCCAGACGACGTTCGGGTCGGAGGGCGCGACCGCCAAGGCGCCGACTGATGAGACCGGCTGGCCGTCGAAGATCGGCTCCCAGTGAATGCCGCCATCGGTGGTCTTGAAGATTCCTCCCGAGGCCGCCCCCGCGTAGTAGACGTTCGGATCCCGCGCCACACCGGCAACGCTCGAGACCCGATTGCCCTCGGGCCCGATATACCGGTACTTGAGTTGTCCCAGCAGCTCGGAGCTGACCAGCGGCTGCAGCGGGGCGGGCGCGGGGTCGCGTTGGCGTTGGGCGGCGGCCGGAGCCAGAAGGAGGGCCGCGGCGGTCAGGGCGAGCGGGAGCGTGCGTCGCATGAAGAGATCCTGTGGGATGGCGATGTCAGGACGGAATATAACGATTGACGCGGGGCCCCGGGTCGCGTACCCTCCCAGGGTGAAACTCGCCACGTGGAACGTCAATTCGATTCGGGCCCGGCTGCCCCGGCTGCTCGACTGGCTCGCCCGCGCCAATCCCGATGTCGTCTGTTTGCAGGAACTCAAGGTTCCTGACGCCGACTTTCCGGTTGCTGAACTCGAAGCCGCCGGATACCGCGCGGCCATTTTCGGTCAGCGAACCTACAACGGGGTTGCGATCCTGGCCCGGGAATCCATTGCCGATGTCGCCCTGGGGATGGCCGACGAGAGCCCGGACGACCAGGCTCGGCTGATCGCGGCCACGGTCGGGGGGATTCGAATCATCTCCGCGTATTTCCCGAACGGGCAAGAGGTCGGGAGTGACAAATGGGCCTACAAACTCGAGTGGATGGCCCGGCTCGAACGACACCTCAACCGGACCTACCGACCCGAGCAGCCTCTCGTGCTGGCCGGCGACTTCAACGTGGCGCCGGATGATCGCGACGTGGCGCGTCCCGAGGAATGGCGGGAGAGCGTGCTCTGCCATCCGGATGCCCGGACGGCGTTAGGCCGGATCGGGGCGTGGGGTCTGGTTGACGGGGTTCGGCTGACCGAACCCGGTCCGGGACCGTACTCGTGGTGGGATTACCGGATGCTGGCGTTTCCCAAAGGCAATGGGCTCCGGATCGACCATGTCTTCGTGACGGCGCCGCTCGCGGGGCGGTGCGTCAAGGCGTGGGTCGAGCGCAATGAACGGAAAGGCAAGCTGCCGTCCGATCATGCCCCGGTCATGGTGGATCTCGTGGAGGGCTCTCATGCGTAACGCTGCCCTGTTGGTGCTGGCCGTGACCGGCCCGACCCTGGCTGCCCAAACCCGGCGGCCCTGGCGGGAAGCCGACCTCGAACGCTTGGTCTCGGTCTCGGACCCGGCCCTTCGACCGGACGGCGCTCAACTCGCGTATGTCCGGGGCCGAGTGGATCTGGCCGCGAACCAGAACCGGAACCAGATCGTGTTGGTGGCGGTGGAAACCGGGCGGGTGATCACTGAATGGGAGGGAAGCTCCCCCCGGTGGTCGCCGACTGGACGGGAAATCGCCTATGCCGGGAGCCGCGACGGCCGGAGCGGCATTTGGGTCCGGCAGGTCGAGTCGGGCGTTGACCGGTTTCTGGTGGAGACCCCGCAGTCCAATGCTTGGCTCGGTCGCGGAGCGGCCAAGAACTTCGAGTGGTCGCCGGATGGCCAGTGGATTGCGTTCGTGGCCGCCGAGCCGGCCGGACCACCCCCGGCCAGCGATGTCAGAGTGTTTTCGCGGATCATGCTGAAGACCAGGACCGGGTTCACCGACAACCGCCGGACCCATCTTTGGGTGGTGGCGAGCCAGGGGGGAACCGCTCGTCTCCTGACGCCGGGGTCCTTCGACGAACACTCGATCACCTGGGCGCCGGATTCGAAACGGATCGGGTTCATCAGCGACCGCTCGGCCGATCCGGACAACACGTTCTCCAACGACATCTTCGTCGTCGATGTCGGCACCGGAGTATTGAGCCGGATTACCGATACGCCGAGCGCCGAGTTCAGTCCGGTATGGTCGCCCGATGGGCGATGGATCGCGTTCGAAGGCTGGGTTCGCACCAACAACACCAAGGACAGTCCGGCCGAGGACAGCAAGGCGTACCTGGTAGCGGCGTCGGGCGGACCGGTCCGGCGTTTGGTGCCGGCGTTCGATCGCCGGATGGGCGAAATCAGCTGGTTGCCAGGGAGTGACGGGATTCTCTTCACCGCCGGCGACCGAGGGGCCAGTCACATCTTCAAAGCCGGTCTCGCGGATTCGCTGCCGACGATCCTGGTTGGCGGGCTGGCCCAGTCGCGGGCTCCGTCCCTGGACGCCAAGCAGTCGAAACTGGCCTTCGTGAGGTCGGAGACCGCCAAGCCGCCGGAGGTTTTTCTGGAGGATCTCGGGTCCGGTCGCGAGCGGAGCCTCACGGTCCTGAACGAACCCCTCCGGCGGGATGTCGCGCTGCAAGACGCCGAGATGTTTTGGTTCCAGAGCTTCGACGGGACCGCGGTGCAGGGGTGGTTGATGAAGCCGGTCGGATTCGTTCCGGGGGCGAAGTACCCGGTGATTCTCAACATTCACGGCGGGCCCCATGGCGCGTTCGGCTATTCATTTTCCGACCGGATCCAGCAACAGGCTTCGGCCGGCTACGGTGTCGTCTATATCAATCCCCGCGGATCGAGCGGTTACGGCCAGGCGTTTTCAGACGGCTCGTTGCTCAACTGGGGCGGGGGAGACTACCAGGATCTGATGAAGGGGCTCGATGACGCCATTGCCCGAAACGCCTGGATCGATACGACCCGGTTAGGCGTGACTGGTGGCAGCTACGGCGGATTCATGACCAACTGGGTCATCACCCAGACCCACCGGTTCAAGGCGGCGGTCTCGAGTGCGAGCCTGAGCAACCTGATTTCGTTCTACGGAACTTCGCTCTACACCGACTTGGTCGAGGCCGAGTTCCGGGGTCTGCCCTGGAAGAACTATGGGATGCTCTGGCAGTGGTCTCCCTTGGCGCACGTCGAGGGGGTCACGACGCCGACGCTCTTTCTCCATGGCGAGAACGACCATGACGTGCCGATAACCCAGGCGGAAGAGATGTACGTGGCCCTTCGGAAACAGGGTGTTGAGGCGACCCTGGCCCGATACCCGAACGAGGGCCACGGGTTCCGGCAGCCGCAGCATGTGGCGGACTCGAACCAGCGATTACTCGCCTGGTTCGGGAAGTACCTCAAGCCGAGTCAGCCCGCCACGCCCTAGCCCGCTCAGGAATTCGTCGGCCGGGCCGATACCAACAGGCATGTCGACTCCATACGATTTCGATCTGCTCTGTATCGGCTCCGGCCCCGCCGGCCAGCGGGCCGCCGTTCAGGCCGCCAAGCTCGGCCGCCGGGTGGCCTTGGTCGAGCGTCGGCTGTCGCTCGGCGGCTCCTGTCTGAGCACGGGCACCATCCCGAGCAAGACCTTTCGCGAGGCCGTGCTCCATTTCGCCTCCCTGCGGGACCATCCGGAGCGGCGCCGGTTCGCCAAGCTCGAGTATCGTCCGACGGCGGCCCAACTGCTGGCCCGGGTCGACCGCGTCATGCAGGACGAAAATTCGGTCATTGAAGATCAATTACGCCGGAACGACGTCACGGTGCTGTGCGGCAAGGCCACGTTCGTCGACCCCCATCGGGTGATGGTGGAGGGTCCGGACGGCCGCCGGGAAGTGACCGCGGCCAGCATCTTGGTGGCCGTCGGGACCCAACCGGCCGACCCCCCGGGGGGCGCCATCGACAGCGACGTCGTGATGACCAGCGACGACGTCGCGGCGTTGAAGCGGTTGCCGCGAAGTATCGTGGTGGTCGGGGCCGGAGTCATCGGGATCGAGTATGCCTCGATGTTCGCGGCGGTCGGGGTCGAGGTGACGGTGATCGACCGCCGGGAGCGCCCGCTCGAGTTCCTCGACCATGAGATCGTGGATGAACTGATTCATCAAATGCGGCGCCGGAAGGTCACCTTCCGGCCGTCCGAAGGGGTCGACCGGATCGAAGTACTCGCCGGCCCGGTCAAGCGGGTGGCGGTACACCTCGAGTCCGGCAAGCGGATCGTGGCCGATATGGTACTGTTCTCGGTGGGCCGGGTGGGGGCCACGGCCGAGCTGGCCCTCGAGCGGGCCGGGCTCGCGGCCGACGACCGGGGCCGGCTCACGGTCGACGAATCGTTCCGGACCGAGGTGCCGCACATCTTCGCGGCGGGTGATGTGATCGGGTATCCGAGTCTGGCCGCCACCTCGAGCGAGCAGGGGCGGCTGGCGGCCTGCCACGCGTTAGGCGCTCCCGCCCATCCGATGGCCCCGCATTTCCCGATCGGGATCTATGCGATTCCGGAGATCTCGATGGTCGGCGAGCCGGAGCATGTTCTCACCAAGAAGAAAATCCCCTACGAAGTGGGGATCGCCCGCTACCGGGAAATTGCCAGAGGCCAGATCTTGGGCGACGGCGACGGGTTGCTGAAGTTGCTGTTCGCCAGGGATGACCGGCGGTTGCTCGGCGTCCACATCATTGGAACCGGAGCCACGGAACTCCTCCACATCGGGCAGACCGTCATCGGACTTGGCGGCGGTCTCGACTATTTCCTCCGGACGGTGTTCAACTATCCGACCCTCGCGGAGTGTTACAAGGTGGCGGCGCTGAATGCGTCGAACAAGATGATGGCGGGCGAGGAGTCCCCGGTCCGACCCGCGGCCGATACCGCGTTGCCGTCCGCCCGGCCGGAGATCCTCAAGTCGGCCACCTACTAGAAACCGGCACCGCCATCGTGCCGGGTGGGTGGCCACGCCCGGCGCTATCTTCCGGTCATGACACGATTGTCGATCGCCGCGGCGGCTGCGTTGCTGCTGGCGCCTCCGTTGCTCTCGGCCCAGGCTGCCGGACCCGCGTTCATGGGACCTGGGATTTCCCACGACCTCGCGGTCTGGCGGGGCCGGACCGTCCGGGATGTCCGCTATGACCTGAGGCTCGACCTCACCCCGCTCGACAGCGCGATCGGTCAGGTCACGATCCGGTTCGTTCGAGAAGGCGGAGACGATGCCATCATCGACTTCCGGGGCCGCCGGCTGCGCTCCGCCACCGCCAACGGCCGGCCGGTTGCCCCCGGCGGGTTCAACGGCCATCACCTTCGGGTGCCCGCCGCGCTGCTGGCCCCGGGCCGGAACACGGTGGAAATCTCGTTCGTGTCCGACATCGCGCCGTCGGGGGCGAGCATCATCAAGGTGCACGACCCGGCCGACCGGACGGACTACCTCTACACGTTGCTGGTTCCGGCCGACGCGAATCAGCTCTTCCCTTGTTTTGACCAGCCCGACCTCAAAGCCCTGGTCACCCTCGCGCTGACGACGCCCCGCGACTGGAACGCGCTCGGCAACGGTTCTCTGGCGCGGATCGACTCGGCGGCGGGCCGGACGACCAGTCATTTCACCGAAACTAAGCCGCTTCCGACCTATCTGATTGCCTTCGCCGCCGGACCCTGGGCCCGGGTGGCCTCGACCCACCATGGCCGCACCGTGAACCTGTTGGTCCGCCGGTCCCGCGCCAAAGAGGCCGACACCGACACGCTGCTCGCGCTCCAGCACCGGGCCCTCGACTGGATGGAGCGGTATTTCGGAAGCCCCTATCCTTTCGAGAAGTACGACATGGTGCTGGCCCCTGCCTTTCCGTTCGGCGGGATGGAACACCCGGGCGCGATCATGTACAGCGAGGACCGGTTCATTTTCCGGGAACGTCCCACGCTGACGCGGCGGCTCGGCCGGTTCTCGGTCATTCTGCATGAGACCGCCCACCAGTGGTTCGGCGACCTCGTCACCATGAAGTGGTTCGACGATCTCTGGCTGAAGGAGGGCTTCGCAACCTACCTGGGCGCCAAGGCGCTGGCGGAGCTCGAGCCGGGAAGTGACGCATGGAAAACCTTCTATCAAGGGAACAAGCCGCCGGCGTACGCGGTGGATCAGACGCTTGGAACCACGCCACTCTGGCAACAGATGGCCAACCTCGACCTCGCCAAGAGCGCCTACGGGGCGATCGTCTACAACAAAGCGCCCAGCGTCCTGAAGCAGCTCAACTATCTGGTCGGCGACACGGCATTCCAGCGGGGCGTTCGAGCGTTCCTGACCACTCACGCGTATGCCAACGCCACCTGGCAGGATCTCCTCGGCGCCATCGGGCGTGCCGGCCATCGGTCGCTGGCGGGGTTCGGGCAGAACTTCATGCTCCGCCGCGGGATGCCGGTCGTCGAGGTGGAGATGGTCATCCGGCAGGGGACCATTGCCCGATTGGCGCTCCGCCAGCGCCCCGCCCAGGTCACCATGTCGGGCCCCGCTCCCTGGCCGATGCGGACCCAGGTGCTCTTGGCCTACCGAGACGCGCCCCCGGTCCGGATTCCGGTGACGTTGGCCGCTGCAACGACGGAAGTGATGGGCGCCCGGGGCCGGCCGGCGCCGCTTTTCGTGTTTCCGAACGCCGAGGACTACGGGTACTTCCTTACCCTTCTGGACTCGGCGAGTACCGAAGCCCTCGAGACCGGAGCCCTGAGCGGCGTCAAGGATGGCCTCCTTCGCTCGATGCTCTGGGGCGCGCTCTTCGATCAGGTTCGCGATGCCCGGATGGACCCGGCGCGATATGCGGGGCTCGTCCTCCGCGAGCTGCCGGGGGAGCAGGACGAGCAGCTCGTTTCCGCGCTGGTGGCGCGCCTCGAGCGGACCGTCGGCGCTTACCTCGCGCCGTCCGAGCGGGAACCGGTCCGCCGGGAAGTAGAGCGGGTGCTCTGGGCGGGTGCCCTCGACGCCAGTCGGTCGTATGGGATTCGCCGAAGTCACCTGGATGCCTTCGTAAACCTCGCAGCGTCGTCGTTCGGAACCGAGCGCATGCTGGCCCTGCTCGCCGCCGACTCGGCGGCGGGCGAGCCCGTCCGTGACCCGACTCGCTGGACCATCGTGGAACGCCTCCTGACCCTTGGAGTGCCGGAGGCCGAGGCCGCACTGGCCGCCCAAGCTGCCCGCGACACCACGCCGGATGGCCGCCGTCGCCGGTTCATCGCCGAGGGGGCCCGGCCAACCGCCGAGGCCAAAGCGGAGTACTTCCGGCGCTACCTCGCGGACGCGGCGCTCAACGAGGACTGGGCCAGCGGCAGTCTCGGTCCATTCAACGCGATCGAACACGAGCGTCTGACTCTCCCGTACCTTCGGCCCGCGCTGGATTCACTTCGCTACATCCAAGCGAACCGCCGGATCTTCTTCTTGGGCGCCTGGCTCGGTGCCTTCCTCGGAGGGCAGACCGGTCCAGCCGCTCTCGACGTCGTCCGGGGGTTTCTCGCCGACAACCCGACGCTTCCCGCCGATCTCAGGCAGAAGGTCCTTCAGAGCGCCGACGAGTTGGAGCGGACGGTCCGGATCCGGCTCGGGTCCTCCACCCCAGGCCGCCGATGAGGCGCCCGGCGTGATCCAGTTCGTCGAACACGGTCCGGTGTCCGAGGTGGTGATGTCGACGGCGTTCAGCCGGGCGATTGGTTTCCGAGTCAGCGCCTTCCGTTATCGCGGCTTGGTGATCGATACCGGTTTTCCCAGGATGGCCGAGGGGTTCTTCTCATGGCTTGCGACGGTGCCGGTGACCGGATTCATCGTCACCCACTTCCACGAGGACCACGCCGGCAACCTCGGGTTGGTCACGGCCCGCGGCATTCCGGCGACGGTGTCGGCCGTGACCTTGGGGCGTCATCGGGATCTGAGGCGGGTGCCGCCGTACCGGTGGATGGTGTGGGGACACCCCCATGTGAGCGTCCGCGATCCGGAGCCGGCCGAGCACCCGTTCCAGTTGATTCCGACACCAGGCCATTCGGCCGACCAGGTGGCCGTGTACGATCCGGACGCGCGGATCGTATTCTCGGGGGACCTCTTCCTCGGGGTCAAAGCCGCACTGGCTCATGCCGATGAGTCGCCGAGCGCTACGGTGGCAAGTCTCCGAACGATCGCGGCGCTGGGTCCGAAGGCCGTGTTCGACTCCCACCGCGGCTCGCTCCGGGATCCGGTGGCGACGCTCACCAGCAAGGCGGACTGGCTCGAAGCGACCATCGCGTCCATCCATACCGCCGATCGGGCGGGGCAGCCGGCCTCGGTGATCGTGCGTGAACTGCTCGGCGGGGAGGACCGGGCCGCGCTGGTCTCCTTCGGTCAAGTGTCGAAGCGAAACTTCGTCCAGGCCGTCCTCGCCGGTCAGTGAGGGTCCTATGCCAACCGGCGGACTCCCACTCATCGGCACCTGAACCAGAGGCTTCTGTGCTCCGACCGATCCTCCCAGCCGCGGTGGCGGCCCTGTTGCTCGCGGGATGCCGGGCCGACCTCGGCGGCCCCGGACCGTCGGGGGGATCCACGCGACCATTCTACATGGGGTTTTCCGGCTTTCCGCCGCGGATCGATCAGGATGTGGCGATCCAGGCGCTGGAGGCCTGGACCCGTCGCGCCGACATCGCGATCGTCCACGAGGAACTACCCTGGACCGACCTGCTCGCGGGGGTGGCCCCCGATACCATTCTCCGCCGTGAAAAAGACGGCCTGATCAACTATTACCGGGCGAAGGGCCTCAAGCTGGTGTTCATCGCCGATCCGAATGACGGCCTTGCCCGCCAGAGTGAAGCCCCGCGGCTCCGGGCGTTAGGGAGAAGTTTCACCGAACCCCCGGTCCAGGCGGTGTACCGTGAGTGGATCTTGGCATTCGTTCGCCGGTTCCGGCCTGAGTACGTCGGTCTGGTGGCCGAGACCAACCTGATCCGGATTGCCGCCCCGGCGCCACTCTATCAGGCCATCGTCGCGGCCGCGGGGACCACCGCCGCCGCAGTCAAAGCCTTGCCCAACCCGCCCAAGCTTTTTGTGTCGGTACAGGTTGAAGCCGCTTGGGGCAAGCTGGTCGGGGGGCCCTACCTCGGGATTGAACAGGATTTCGTGGATTTTCCCTTCCTCGAACTGCTTGGCCTCTCGTCGTATCCCTACTTTGGCTGGCCGGACCCGGATCAGCTTCCCACCGACTACTACCGACGGCCCCTCAACGGCCGGCGCGTGCCGGTGATGATCGTGGAGGGTGGCTGGGCCAGCCAATCCGCCGCCGGATTTACCACGAGCCCGGCCACCCAGGCCCGGTACTTCCGACGCCAACTGGCCCTCTTAGCCGAGACGACGGCCATCGGCTGGTTGCAACTGGCTCCGACGGATATCGACCTGCCGTCTTTTCCAGCCGACATCAGAGAGTCGATTCGCCCCTTCGCCTCGCTCGGCGTGTATGACGTTGAGCTTCGGGCCAAGCCGGCCCTGGCGGTGTGGGACAGCGTCTTTGCCCTGCCCAGGAAGTGAGCCGTTAACATCTGGCGGCCGGCCTCGTCTGTGATGAGGATTCGTTTGAACCCTCGATTCACAGCCGGAGTGGGCCCCATGCACAAACTACCGCCGTCGGTGTTATTGCCGTTCACGGTCATCGCCGTGCTCGGATGTGGCGACAATCTGTCGTCGGGGCCGGGCCCCGAGCCGGCTCCCGAGCGGAGCCGTGCCATGGGCGCCTGGACGCCGGGACCGGGAGACACCTGTCCGATATCCGTCCACGACCAGTTCACCACGATCGGCCCGGACGGGAAGCTCTACCCGACCTGGCATCCGCCGGTCGACCCGGCCACCGGTTGCACCTTCGGCCACGAGCACGGGCGGGACCCCAGGGCCTCGAGCCTGTATGCCGAGACCGGGGCGATCCCGTTTGGCTACGCGAACGAAGTCCTCGACCGGTTCGATCCAGCGGGCCCGCGCCATGAGGACCATGTCGGCCACAAGGTCGAATGGGAAGATGCGATGCCGATGCACGTCGAGGGCGTCCCGGTGGCGATCACGTGCAGTGTCCTCACGAAACTCCACCAGGGCACCCACTCGAAGGACGCGTTCACCAACAACCTGCACGAGTTGGCCTATCACCTTCGCTGCAGCGACGGCAGCGCGTTGCACCTCACCCTGATGACGCCGATCGGCACGCCGGGAGAGTTCGTCCGGTCCTGCGACCGGGAGGCCCACGTGATGGTCGGGCCGGCCACGCCGGCGAACTCGCCGATGGGCAATGGGAAACGGGTCATCGCCGACCGCGGGTGCGCCGAGCAGTTCGTGCTCGTGCCACTGGCCCAAGCCTCGCGATTCGACACCGGCGTCCGAGAAAGCTGGCAGGTGTCGGCTCGAATCCGGCTGGCTACGGGGCAATACTTGGTGACGGCCAACCCGTACTTCCAAGTGCTCAACCCAAGCCGGTTTCATGATCCGGCCTTGGCCGGCGGGGTCGGCCGGACGATTGATCTCTGCTACGAGGTGGAGCCGAACGGCGATCGGGCCCGGGGCGGCGGCTGCCAAGTGGCCACCGGTAACGGCGCCATCACCGGGATTGCCTGGAACGATCCCCGCTCCGCCTTTGCCGGCGACGCCCGGTTCGTCGACATCAACACCAATCGGATCACGAACGCCACTGGTCCCGATACCTGGTACACCGATCCCTTCGGCAGGAACGCCAGCCGAGAGCTGTTTCCGGGCTCGATCACCCAGCGCATTGGGGTGATCGACAACACCAGAATTCCATTTACCGGGCCGGTGATCGGCCGGACCCGCAGCTACGGCGGACCCGGTGTCCACGCGCCGAACTGAGCGGTAGCGATCGCTTGCCCCAATCGCCGGCTTCCTTCGAGGAGCATGGGCGTGTCGTAGAACGCAAAGCTCAGTCGCAGGCAATCACGGAGGCCGCCCTGGCTCGAGAACATGGTTCCCGGCCGGAATCCAACCCGGAGCGCGTTCGCAGGAGCCAGCAGGGCCGCAGTGTCGAGGCCGGGCAGCCGGAGCCAGAAGAAGTATCCGCCCTGTGGCACGGCGAAGGAGGCCGCGGGCAGGTCGCGCCGAAGCGCCTCCGCCATGGCGCCGATCCGTTCCCGGAACGTGTTCCGCAGGTCCGCGAGGTACGGCCTGAGCAGGTCGAGTTCCAGGACGGAGCGGACCAGGCCGGACGTTATCGGGCTCAGGCCGCCGCCGCTATCCAACAATCCACTTCGGACCATTCGTTCGATCATGCCGGCGTCGGAATAGACCCAGCCTAGCCGGAGGCCGGGGGCCAGGATCTTGGAGAACGATCCCAAGACCGCCACGTGGCCGCCATCGACATAGGCGCCGAAGGACGAAGGCGGGGCGTCATCGTAGCTGAGGCACTGGTACACTTCGTCGGCCACCAGGAGAACCCGGTGCCGGCGGCAGATCTCGACCAAGCGCTCCCGTCGTTCGGGGGGCAGGGTGGCGCCGGTTGGATTCTGGAACGTCGGAATGAGGTACAGCATCGCCGGTGTGAGCGCCGCGAACCGATCGTCGAGGCCGTCGAGGATCAATCCGTGCTCGTCGGTGGGCAGGCTCACGACCCGGAGCCGATGATCGGCCAGGATGTTAAGCGCCAGAAAATAGGAAGGCTCTTCGACGCAGACCACTGCTCCGGGTTCAGTAAACAGGGTGCAGATCAAGTCCAGTGCCTGAGACGCGCCGCTGCTCACGAACAACCGATCGGGCCGGGCCTCGAATCCGTGAGAACCGGTCAGGAACGCGGCCAACGCCTCCCGAAAGTATCCGTCCCCTTGCTCGGCTCCGTACTGAAGGTAGCCGGTCGGATCCCGAGAGAATCGGTGCTCGGCCGCTTGCCGGATGATCGGGCCGGGAAGCAGCGACCGCCCGGGTTGGCCGACGCCGAGATCGATGAAGTCAGGGGGAACCTCGACTTGGGCGGTTCTCTGCGCCACTAGCGGACTACCATGCTCGGTTCGATTCGGTCACGAGACGGGGTCCGCCCGGTGAAGCTGGCTCGGCCATCGGATCAGCGAATCTTCTTGGCCGGCGTCTTCCCTCCGCCCTGCAGGAGCAGCAGGTGGGTGACGGTGCCGCCCTCCGCGACGAATGTCACCCCGATATCGTCCTCGGTGATGAAGAAGGTGCTGTCGGACTCGGCGAGCAGCTTGACCTTGGGCTGGCCGGTGGCCGCAACGAAGAGGACCCCGTCTTCGAGCGTCACGGTGAGAGCCATTTCCGGCGCCAGCTGGTAGGTGCCGACATAGGGCGGCAGGAGTGCCGGGTCGATGGATTTGGCCACTTTCGCCACCGGGGGCTTTGACAACGGGATGGCCGCATCGATCAAATGGAGTCCGACATCATCCGCGCTGATGGTCGAGTTCGTGAGGACGATGATCCCGATTCGCTTGGCCAGGTCGAACCCCATGAACGTCCGGTAGCCGCCGGTGCCGCCGTTGTGCCAGACGATCGAGCCCCCCGGCGATTTCAGAATGTGCCAGGCCATCCCGACGGTCAGGTTGGGGTTCCCGGTTTCGGTTCGCGCGGTGTGGGTGGTTGCCATGACCCGGCCGAGCGGCCGGCTGGTCGAATCGAGATTCGCGGCCAGGTACTTGAACATGTCGTTGACCGTGGAGCGGAGCGCGCCGGCTCCGGCCAACGTCGGCAGATCCCAATTGGCAACGACTTTGCCCGATTTGTCATGCCCTAACGCCAGCCGCCGCTCGAGTCTCGGTGACAGGATGATTTCGGTGTCGCCCATCTGGAGAGGTTTCAGGATCCGGTCGTTGAGCAGGTCGAAGTAGCTCTTGCCGGCCTTCAGGGCCAAGGTATGGCCCAACAAGCCCATGCCGAGGTTCGAATACTCGTACTTCGACCCGATGTCGCGGGTCAAACTGTAGCCGCTCAGGAAATCATACATCTGCTGGACGGTGTAGTCGGCATACGGATTGGCTGGGTTCCCGGGCTTGAAGTTGCTCGGCATCCCCGGGAGGCCGGATGAGACGGTCGCCAAGTCGAGCAAAGTGATTTCGCGGCCGTTTCGAGTCGGGATCTTGACCGAGGCCGGCAGGTACTGCTGGACCCGGTCGCTCAGTTTGACGTCGCCGCGAGCCACCATGTCGGCCAGCAGCGATGCGGTAAACGTCTTCGTGATCGAACCGATCTCGAAGACGGTATTGCCGTCGAGCGCCAAGTCCTTGTTGTCGGCCTTGCCGGCCGCGAGCACCCGCCGGGTGCCGTCGACGTCGAGCAACCCGACGACGATGCCGGCGGTCTTCTTCGCGGTGACCTGCTCGTTCAGGATCGCTTGGACGGCGGCGTCCGAAGGGAAACGCGCGCCCTGCGCGGCGAGAGCGGAATGGCCGAACCAGACCCCCACAAGAATCAGGAGCGACCGGAGTCGGGCAACGGGTTGGGTCATGGATTGGTCCACGGAAAGGGTGGGGTGGTCAGGTTGTATTGGTCAAACGCTCGGGGAGGACGACCTTCGCGTCCTCGATGATGATGGGGTACGTGTAACCGGCGCCAAAGTCTCGGTTCGTTCGAACCGTTCCCCTGATCGTGACGGTTTCTCCCTTGGCCGCCTGGTCGAGGGTGGTCACGGTGATCTCGCCCGTGCCCTGGCCGGCGTTGCCGCTGCCGTCCTGCACATGGAGCCAGTTCTTTCCCATGACCCCGGGATTGTACTTCACCACCACGCCGCGCACCGTCACCGTCTTGCCCTCGAGACTCGCCCGTTCCGCCCACACCTCGGCGACGGACCGGGCGTCGGGGCCGATGGCCTTCGGGACCTGGCCCACGTCAACCGGTGTGCCAGCCGCGACGCCGGCGTGGGGGTTGTCGCCATGGCCGGCCGGCGCCGCCCCTTCGGTCGCGAGGGTTCCGAAATAGACCTCGGCAAACGTGCGTTTGAGTGACGTCGATTCGAAATCGGTCATCCGCATCGCGTTGACGACGGTCACTTCGGTGCCGTCCTCAATTCGTGCCTCTGGGACCGCGGCCCAGACGTCGCCCTTGGCGGTCTTGATGCGAAGGTAGAGATACGGCGGTGCGGCCAGGTGCTCTTGCACCGGGCCGGTCAATTGGTCGCTGGTTGGCGCGCCGGCCGGGTCCGGTGGAGCCTTGGCGGCGTCCGGGGTCTTGGCACCGCAACCCGTGACAGCCGATACGAAGAGCAGAATCGCGAGCGCTCGGGCCATGACCGGAACTCCTGGTTGAATCGCAACAGTGACGGCGACCAGCCCAATATAGCCGTTGGAGTCGGTGTCGATCAGACGAGCGGAACGTAGAAATAGGACTTCCGCCGCCAGAGGAGGCCGTCCTTGAACCGGTAGCAATCGGCGAATTGGAGGTCGACCGGCGCCCCATCCTTCCTGGTTCCCACGAACCGGCCCCAGCAGGCCCCTGCCTCGGCCTCCAGGGCGAAGCACTCGAACCGGTGCTCGCCCCGGATCGCCCGGACTTCCCGGTAGAATCGGAGGTTCTGGTCCCGGCCTTCGATCAGATCGAATCCCGGGCGATCGTAGACGAGATCGGGATGAAAGGAACGCGCCACGGTATTCCAGTCGGAGGCATCGATTGCACGGAACATGGCCTCGAGGTCGGTACGAGTCACAGGCACTCCTGAATCAAGCGACAGACATCAATCCCTCTGGAGCCTACGGCCGTGGCCTCGTTTGGACAAGCGCGGGGAAGGGCGGTAGCTTCGGCGCTCGACCTTCACGAACCGGTCCGCCCAATGTCCCTGTCACGCCGTTCGTTTCTGGCGACCACCGCCATGGCGCCGCTGGTGCCCCCGCGGCTCGGGTTATCGAGTGCCGACACTCCTTACGCGGTCGATCCGGCGCGGTTCGAGCCCTGGATCGAGGTCGATTCGGCCGCACTCCGGGTCAACGTCGCGGTGCTGTCGAAGCTGGCCGGGGGCCGGCCGATCATCGCCGTCATCAAGAACAACGGTTACGGACTCGGCGTGAAGGAGGTGGCGAAGGCGCTGGACGGCGACCCGCGGGTCAGCGGCTTTGGCGTGGTGAAGGTCGCCGAGGCGCTGGCGCTCCGGGGCGCCGGGATTCGGAAACCAATCCTCTTGATGGCTCTGTTCGACGCGGCCGATGGCGAGGAACTGGTGCGCCGGGGGATTACTCTAAGCCTCTGCATTCCGGACATCGGCACCCGAGTCGCGAGGGCCATCGCCAGGGCCGGTCGTTCCGCTCGCGGGCAGTTCTACATCGATACGGGGATGAGCCGGATGGGGCTGCCGTATCACCAGGCGCTTCCCATTCTGCGCGACCTCTCGGGCCTGCCACGGCTCACCATCGCTGGAATGATGACCGAGTTGGCCGAGGAGCCTGACTTCGATGGCGAGCAGGTCCGCCGGCTCTCGACCCTGGCCGCGGAAGCCCGAGCAGCCGGGGTGACGACCGGTCCGTTGCACGCCGCGTCCTCGCACGCCGTCTTCAACCGCCAGGAGACGCTTCTCGACGCGGTGCGACCCGGGATCTCGCTGTTCGGCGCCTATCCCACGGACGATGGCAGCGAACGCTCGATTGCGGCGTTGACGGTTGGGTTCCGTCTCAAGGCGCGGGTCGTCAGGGTGGAGGAGCTTCGCACCGGAGACACGGTGAGCTACGGTCGCCGGTTCAAGGCCGAGTCGCCGACCTGGGTGGCGACGATCCCGATCGGGCATGCCGACGGCTATCCGCGGTCGGCGGTTCGAGGCGGGCAGATGCTGATCGGCGGCCGGCCGTATCCGGTGGTCGGGGCCGTCAGTGCCAGTCATGCCATCGTCAACCTCGGGGCGGCCACCACCGTGAAGGTCGGCGACGTCACGACGATTCTAGGGCCGGACCACCCCGCCATCCATCCGAATACCCTGGCCGGGACGACGGGGATTTCGGTCTACGATGTCCTGATGCACCTGAGCCCGAGTCTGCCCCGGATCGGTTGAGGCGCGGATGAGAGGTTCACCCCTCCTTGGGACGCCGCGGCCGTTGCCGCGCCGAGATTGACCGGATAATGAGGCTCCGCTTGGCGGTCGGGCGAATCGGGACCCGGGCCTGTGCCAGCGCCGCCTTGATCAGCGCTCGAATCGGAGCAGTGTCGAGATCCTTCGCCGATCCGAGTCGGACGTTGCGGACCCGGGTACCGCTCCCCCGGAGCAGCTTCAGAGGATCCGGCAGTGCCGGGCCGTTTTGCAAGAAACACACAATGATCCACCGCGGCGCGAAGGCCACCGAGAGCACGGCGTCCGAGGCCCGTTCGGACGGACCGAATCCGACGACGAGGAAGCTCCAGTTGTCGTAGACGAGTTCGGTGGCGCCGGGCACCAGCCGGCGCATCTTCACCAACGCGGCCCGGCCCTCGGCCGCGACCGGCGGGGTGTACTTCGCGATGAACTCTGCGAGCTGGGTCCGGGCCGGCTTTGCGGTGCCTTCGGACCGGTGTTGTCGCAGTGGCATGGCTCGCGTCCGGGGCTGATGGCCGTCATGCGGATTGCGCAAAATAGAGCGCCCGCCCCTGGAGCCGTCAAGCCGACCGGGTGGGGAGGCTACGGCGTTTGCGGCGTGA
The DNA here is from genome assembly GCA_031375485.1 of Gemmatimonadota bacterium. Classification (GTDB taxonomy): domain Bacteria; phylum Gemmatimonadota; class Gemmatimonadetes; order Gemmatimonadales; family GWC2-71-9; genus SHZU01. Next base: position 76,099 of record JANMHX010000328.1, read on the forward strand.
ACGGAATTCGGAATGGAGTGCTATCCGGAGCCGGGGTCGTGATTCGGCTGCCCTGCTTCAGAAAGACCCGACGCCCGCCAATCCGAATCTCGACCCGGGGCGCCGCGCGCGGAACCGCAATGTCGAAGTCCGCGGCCGAATTGCTGTTATCGATCACCAGCCGATCGGTGTTGGAGGTGAACGATGGCCCGGTGGCCCTGGCTTGCACGACGAGATCAGCCCCGTCGGTCAGGGTCACCCTGATTTCGCCCGCCGTTTGAGCGCTCTGAAAGACAACCTCGAACGACGGCCCTGGGACAACCGCGATGCCACCGGTCACTGGTGCGGCGGGCGCCGGCGGTGGAGCCGCGATCACGGTTTGGGGTGGCGGAGCCGATCGAACCAGCGCCCGAAGCCAGCCGCGCACTGGAGAGCCGGGAATGGCATAGGCAGCCCCGGCGAGACCAACGGCCAGGAGCCCGGCGGCGGCCCAACGAATCCAAGTCGATTCCGGCCGCACCGAGCGAGCGATCACGGTCGCGACCTCGATCCGCGGTTGCCCATGATCGACCCGGCCGAGCAGCCCCATCACCTCGTCGTCTTCAGCTTCCGCCTCGTCAACCCGGGCCCGGCATTCAACGCAGCCGGCAAGATGATCGCGCACCAAGGCCGCGCCCCGGGGCGTCAGCTCGTTATGGAGGAGCCGCTGAACCTGCTCGTCGTCAAGATGGGTCGAAGGCATCATCGTAAAGCTCCCGAAAAGCCCGTTTGGCCCGCGCCAGCAGGGTCCCGACGCTGGCCTCATTGAGGTGGAGGACGGCCGCCAGATCGCGATAGCTCATCCCCTCCGCCCGAAGCAGGAGGAGTTGGCGGTCGCGCTCCGGCAGTCGGTCGAGTGCCAGCCGGACCTGCCGGCCCCGATCCAGAGCCACCGTCGTGCTCTCCGGCGAGGGCGGCGGGTCGGCGTGGACGTGCTCGGCCCGTTCCACCGTCAGGAGCCGAAGCCGGCGGCTCGCGGTGGAACGGGTGTTTCGAAACAGGTTGAGGGCGACCGTGACCAGCCAGGCGTTCGGGCGGTCCGGGAGCGAGCCCCGCCGGTACAACTTGACGAAGCTCTCTTGCGCGAGGTCTGAAGCCAAATCGGGGTCGCCCGACAGCCGGTCGAGGAACCGACGGAGGCCGGCGAATTGCTCCGTAAACAGAGCGACGAACTCCTGGTGGAACGGGGTGGCTGAATCAGACATGCCCAATGCCATCCCCGCCGGTAGTTCCTTGGCGGTCATGTCCAAGGAACCCCGACCTCCTGGGGTTTGTGACAGCGCCATCGCGGATCAGAAGCGCCAGTCGAGACCAACGACCAGGGGCGCAAACGGCCGCATTTCGATGGGAATCGGAGCGCCGGTCACGGCATTCGTGGCGTACGTCAGGATGTTCTTCCGGCCCAGCAGGTTGGTGACCGTGCCGAACAGACTGAGTTCGACATTTCGGCCCCCCAGATCAAAGTGCCAATGATGGCGAAATCCCAGGTCGACGCGGAGATAGTGGGGCAATCTCGTGCCGCCCAGGGCCCCTCCGTATCGTGGGCTGCCCGCGAACTCGCAGCCCCGATCGATCAAGTTGCAGCCCTCCCACTCGAACGCCCCCGCCACGCCGGTGCCTCGCCGGCCCCAGGCGCCGGCCACCCCAAGCCGGATCGACGAGGCGGGGCCGGGGAAGACGATCACGCCGCCCTCTAACCTGTGAGTCGCGCCGTACCCCGGCCGGTAGCTCGAATCGCCGTATGTTAGGCGGACCTGTTCGATGCCATAGCTGGCCAGGATTCCAATCCGGGCGGTACTGACGCCGGCTTCGAGCGAGGCGCCCCGCGCCCGGCCCGATCCAATCGCGAAGGCGCCGGCCGTGAACGGGCGGGCGTCGCCGGGTGCCACCAAGAGGAGCCCCCGCTGGTGCCGGTCATACGCTTCGGCCGTGACCCGGGTGGCCGTCGAGGGGCGATAGTCGAATGAAATCAGGCCTTGATCGCTCGTGGCCACTGGAAGCCCCGCGGACCCGGCGCCAAGGTAGAGGTCGGTCGGAAAGATCCGGTCCGCGATCGATTCACTGTTTCGCGCCGATTGGGCAACCTGGCGGAATCGGGCAAAGCTCGCCGTGACGGCCAGGCCCCGGTGAGGCTGCCACCGGAGCGAGGCGTTCGGGCTGACCAAGACCTCGGCCCGCACCAGGGCGATCGAGCTGCCGATCGTCAGGGCGAGCCCTGGCCCGATGGCCCGACGATGGTCGACAAATCCGGTGACCAGTGGGCCGGAGGAGTTGGCTTCGAAGCCGGAGCCCACCGAGTCGGCGGTGGCCCGGTATTGGATCCGCCGGGCTTCGACCCGGAGCCCGCCAGTTCCGACCCCCCCGGCGACCGGCCGCTCGATCGTGGCCAGCAGGCCGAGGTCGTTCCGGCTGGCCCGGAGGTCGAGCGGCCCGTTGGGATCGACCCACTGCGAGGTGGCGTCACTCGACGCGCTCCAACCGACCAACCGGGTGGTGGCGGCCCCGCGGGTCCGGTGCCACGAAGCGCCTAACGAACGGTTGCCCCACTCGAACCCGTGCCGGGGCAGGGTCGGGTCGTCGGTCGCGACCGGTTCGGCCCCGGCGGAGGCACCGAGCTCGTTGCCGCTTCCCGTGCCCAGGACCGTGAGCCGGCCGCCGGCCACGGAGGCTTCCAGTTTGGCAAGCCAGTCATGGGTTTCCCCGCGCACATGGGAGGCGTCCCCGGCCGGCGCGAACGCGGCAGGGAACCCGGAGCGAATGCTGGCCAGGTACCCCGCGCCCTTGGTTCCGAGCGGGCCGGTGACCGTAAGACGAGCCTGGCCGGTGCTGAGACTCCCCTGGGTCTCCTGCCGCCGGCCCGGCGATCGGGTGGTGGCCGAGATCACGCCCGCCAGGGCATCCGGCTGATCCGGCGTGCGGGCAACCGAGGTCAACCGGACCGACCCGACGGCGTCCGGATTGACGGCGCCGAAGACCCCGGCCGCATGATAGGGACTCAGCACCGGAATGCCGTCGACCTGGTACGCCGTGTGGTCGCCGGCCCCGCCCCGGACATGGACGCCGCTCGGGGATTCCGGTTCCACCGACACCGGTCCTCCGCTCAACGCCAGGAACCCGTCGGGTTCGGCAAGCAGCGGGTGATTCCGGGCCGCGGCCATCGAAACGATCCGGTCGGGATCGAGGGAGCCGGCCGGTTCGGTGCCGCGGAACGGCGGAACGCCCCGGACCACCAACGTCTGGAGCCGGGCCGGAACGGCCCGAAGCGAAACGGTCAGATCGAGGGTCCCGACCGACGGCACCAACGCATGGATCGTCCTCGGCGCGTAGCCGATGAACCGAACGACGAGATGGTTCGGGCCGGCGGGCACCGGGCGGACCTGGTAGCGCCCGGCCGAGTCGGTGACGGCCTGGAGCCCCAAGTCCGGAAGGGCGACAATCGCACCGGGAAGCGGCCGGCCGGTGGCCTCGTCGCGGACGGCCCCGGTAATCGACGCACCGGGTTGCTGCGTTAGGCCGCCGATCCCGATCACGATGGCGAGCAGATGGGTCACGGTGGTGCCAGTCGTTGCAGTCGGGGGCCCATGGCTCGGGCGGTGGCCCCGTCTCTCAAGCTAGGATTTGGACTCGGTTGGAGCAAGGAACGGCTGTCACAATCGTGGTTCCCCGCGGGTTCCTTGGGCATCCTCAACAGGGTGATCCCGTGCTGGTTCGAACCCGACTCACAGCCGCCGTGCTGGCCTCGCTCCTTGCCGCGCCAGCCTGGGCGCAATCCCCGGCCGCTACCGGGTCGATCCTTGGCGATCTGGTCGATGCCTCCTCAGGCAGTCCGGTGGCCCAGGCCCAGGTGTCGCTCCGGGGCACCATCCTCCAGGCCACGACCGACCTCAGGGGACACTTCATCCTCCGGGCGGTACCGGCAGGATCCTACACCCTCGATGCCCGGCGGATCGGCTACCAACCGGTGGTTCGCGACAGCCTCGTCGTCGCCGCGGGCGACACCGTCCGCCTCGCGTTGTCGATCAGCCCGGCGCCGTTTCAGCTTGCCGAAATCACCGTCACGCCCGGTTCATTCTCGATCCTCGATGCCGGTCCGGCCAGCCGGCAAACCTTGTCGCGGGCCGAACTCCAAGGGGCCCCGTTCGGCGAAGACCTCTTTCGGGCGGTTAACCGGTTGCCGGGCCTGGCCTCGGGCGACTACGGGGCCCACTTCTCGATTCGCGGGGGTCGCGCCGACGAAACCCTCATTCTTCTCGACGGGCTCGAGATCTACGAGCCGTTTCACTTGAAGGACTTCGACGGCGGCGCGCTCAGCATCATCGATGTGGACGCGATCGACGGGGTCGAGCTCCTGACCGGCGGTTTCCCGGCCCATTACGGCGACAAACGAAGCGGGGTGATGAACATTTCATCGCGGACCCCGAAGCAGGACGGGACTCGGCTGACCCTGGGGGCGAGCTTCACCAATGCCCATGCCCTCGCGGAGGGGAGTTTCGGCAACAAGAAGGGCTCGTGGCTGGTGTCCGGCCGCCGCGGATTCGTCGATCTTTTGCTTGGGCTCATCAACAAGAAGGAGACCAAGGCGCCGACCTATTACGATGTCTTCGGGACGGCGCGGTATCAAATTCATCCCAACCACACGCTCGCGTTCAGCGTCCTCCGCGCCGACGACAACTACCGCTTTACCATCAAGGGCACGACCGGGTTCAACGATTCGATTCCCACGGTGGAAACCGCCAACAACGGCTACGGGAACTCCTATGCTTGGTTGACGCTCCGGTCTTTGCTTGGCCCCCATGTCAGCGTCCGAACGCTCGCCTCCGTCGGGTCGGTCACCGCCACCCGTTTGGGCGACGAAGTGGCGGTCAGAGGCCCAGTTGAGCTCTACGGAGTGAATGGCAAACGCAACTTTTCGCTGGTTGGGTTCAAGCAGGACTTTGAGTTCCAACCGTCGAACCGGGTGATCATCGATTGGGGCTACGACCTCCGATCGTTAGACGCGACCTTCGATTGGACCAACCGGGTCACCAAGAACCCCGACGATCCAACCCCGGATACCACGGGTTACTACCCCAGGGTGACCCGGCGTGCGAAGACGGCCACCGGCACGACCCTCGGCGCCTACGTCAGCAATCGCCTTCAGGTCCTCGATCCGCTCACGCTCGAGCTCGGGCTCCGGTACGACGGGGCCGACTACAGCCACGACCGCGACGTAAGTCCCCGGATCCACGCCCTCGCTCGACTCTCGGAGCGAAGTTCGCTCCGGGCTGGATGGGGTCTCTACCGCCAGCGCCAGGGCATCGCCGACGAGAACGCGTTCGATCGGTTGAATCGCTACTTCCCCTCCGAGCGGACGTCGCAGTGGACCGTCGGGTTCGAGCATAAGTATGCCGGCGGATCGTTCCGCGCCGAGGCCTACTATAAGAGTGGGTCGAAGCTCCGTCCGATCCTTCGGAACTGGAAGAGCGGCCTCAACGTGTTTCCGGAGTCGGCCGAGGACCGGATCCTCGTCTACCCCGACTCGTCGACGTCCAAGGGCATCGAACTATTTCACGAGGGCACGATCGGGCGGCGGGTGAACCTGCGGGCAAGCTACTCGCTGGCGTTCGTCGAAGAACATGTGAGCCGGATCGACCACGTCAATGATCCCCTGAAGCCGCCGTTCAATCCAACCCACCCCGGGCCGCAGGACCAGCGCCACGCGCTCAATCTCGATCTGAGTTACCGGCTGTTCCGGAACTGGACCGCCACCGGGGCGTTCACCTTTCACTCCGGTTGGCCGTTCACGGACGAATTCGGGGTCCCGGTTACCCGGCGGAACGGGACGAAAGATCTGGTCGTCCGGCCCGACACTCTCTACGGCGGCCGGCTGCCGTCCTATACGCGAATGGACCTCCGAGTGACTCGGCGGGTGCAAACCCCGAAGACCGAATTCCGTTTCTTCGTCGAGGTCATCAACCTGACCAATCACGAGAACGTGTTAGGCTACGATGTCTTCCGGGTCCGCGACGCAGCCGGGGCCTTGAGCCTCCAACGTGACCGGGAAACCTGGTTCTCGATCCTTCCGTCGCTTGGGGTGAGCTGGAGCAGGCGGTTCTGAGCCCCGATCTCTGATCGTCAAACGGCTGGCGGCCGTCGCCTCCCCGGGGTATTCTGGACTGGCGGGCCACTCCCTTTCGCCAGGATACGGGATGTACGGAGTCCTTGGGTCAGCTCGGCCGGTGTGGGCGGCGGCGGTCATCGCGCTCGCGACCGTCGGCTGTAGCGAGCCGGTCGAACCGGTGGCGGCGATGCTCGAGCCGGGCCGGTATGTCCTCAGTACGATCGACGGCGCACCGCCACCGTTCCTCCTGACCTGGCTCGAGCGGGAGGGGCAGGCAACCGTGTTGACCGCGACCTCCTACGATACCATCACCGTGATCGACGACTCGACGGCCCGGCAGCACGTGCGGCAGGCGACCCAAGAGCAAATCGGCAACGCGGCCCCGGTGGAAGTGGCTGCCTCGGAGATCGACGCGGTGAAGCGGATGCTTCGGCGCGACGACGAGATCGTGCTCGTGGCCTTTGGCGCCGAAGGCCCGGTCTATCTCGTGCCCCGCGATGGCGGCTTGATTCGGCGGGTCCAGATCATCCAGGCTCGTTGTTCCGCGACCGGGGCGTGTTCGACCCTTTCGAATCGAATCGTCGAGGCCCGCTATGTCCGCCGGTAGGCTGCTGGCCGCCGGGGCACTGGTCCTGGCCGGATGCGGGGCGGAAACCGGGCCGGCCCCGGCCGGCCTCAACGGGAGTTTCGGCGGCCGGATGTTCGGCGTCACCGACTTCTTCGGGTTGTCGCTCCGGGAGTCGGGCGGCGTCATCACCGGCTCCGCCTGGTCCAGTATCTCGGCGACCCTGGATCGAAGCGCGCGAGTCACCGGATCGTTGGCGGGGAAGACCGTCGCGCTTCGGCTCAAAGGGCCGGCCGGCCAGCCCGACTGGTTCTTCAACGGTACCTGGGACGCGGATTCCCTTCGGGGCGAAGTGGCGATCGTGGTAGGGCGGGGCTTCAACGTCGATTTGGGCCGAGTCGACACGATCCCCAGCGGGAACGCCACGATCGCCGTCCGCGGCGCCGAGACGAGCGACGCCGCCGGGCGGGCGCTGTTCGGCTACGACCAGAATGACAATTACGCCCCCGTGCTGGCCATCGAGACCGGCCCGCCGTTTGCCGCGCTCGTGTCTTTCAAGTGGCCGGGGCGAGTCCGCCCCGGCGTCGGTGATGTCCCACTTGGGGAATCGTCGCGCCCGGCCGTTTTCTTCCTCCGCGACCAGAACAGTGGCAATCCGATCAGCTACACCGTCACCGGAGGGACGCTCCGGATCGAGCATGCGAACCGGTTCACTCTGGCCGGGCGGATCGAGTTGACCGCGCGAAGCCCGTCCGGCGGTGTCGTGACCGTGACCGGGACCTACAGCGCCGGTTGCGTCTTCGGATACTGCTGATCCTGCGCGCGCGACGACCAACGCGGCCCGGCTCTGAATCCCAAGCGCCTGGGCATCCGTCAGGAGAAAGGTATTGCCCTAGAACCTGAGTCCGATGACCTCGACCCCCCGCACAGGGAGGCCCATGCTTCGTTCGTCACGCCAGGCCCGCGCTTCGCTGGTCGCTTTGCTTCTCGTGGTGCTGACCCGGGCCGCCTTCGGGCAGGGAAGGGGGACGGTCGCCTTCCGCGACGTCAACCTGATGCCGATGACATGCCAGTGCATCCTACCTCACCAGGTCGTGGTCGTATCAGGCGGGGCAATCGGACGAGTTGGCCCGCTCGGCCAGGTGGCTATCCCTCGCGGGGCCCGGATCATCGAGGGCCGGGGGAAGACCTGGCTCCTTCCCGGCCTCGCCGACATGCACGTCCACACCGCTGACGCCGAGGAACTGCCGCTCTACCTCGCGAACGGCGTCACCACCATTCTCAACCTCGGCGATGGCGCCGGGCACCCGAGCGGGCAGCTACGCGACCTCGTCCGAGCCGGCCGGGTCGACGGACCGACGATTTTTGCCGCCCTGTTCCTCGACGGCCCCGGTGGTGGCGGGCTCATCGTTACGACCGACTCGGCGGCCCGGGCCGCGGTTCGGTGGGGCAAGGAGCGCGGGTATCAGTTCGTCAAGGTCTATAACTCGCTGTCCGCTCCGGTCTACCGCGCCATCCTCGCGGAGGCCGCGACGCTCGGTCTCGGCGTCACCGGCCACGGGGTCCGCTCGATTCCGTTGCCCGAGGCGCTGGCGGGTGGACAGTCGCTCGTCGTCCACGGCGAGGAGTACCTCTACACGGTCCTCCGCAACACGACCCGTGCCGACGAGATCGAGGCCGCGGCCGGCATGACCCGACAGGCGGGCGGATCGCTGATCCCCAATCTGTCGGCCTACGAAGTGATCGCCCGGCAGTGGGGGTCGCCATCAGTGGTCGACACCCTGATGGCCCTGCCGTACGTGAAGTACCTGAGCCCGAAGAATCAGGACGAGTGGCGCCGAAGCGACTACGTCCGGCGATCGGGCAATCTCAACGGGAAACTCCCGATCCTCCGCCGCCTGACCCGCGCGATGCGGGACAGCGGAGTCCGGCTCCTGACCGGCACCGACAGCCCTGGCATTCCGGGTATGGCGCCGGGGTTCGCGCTCCATGAGGACCTCCGGACCTTGATCGAGGCGGGGATCACGCCCTGGCAGGCGCTGACGGCAGCCACCCGGTCGCCGGGCGAATACGTCGGCCGCTTCCTTTCCGGCGAGCCGGCCTTCGGGGTGATCACCGAGGGGAGTCGCGCCGATCTGATCCTGGTGGGCGGGAACCCGATTGAAAGTTTCGCGACTCTGCGAAACCCGTTAGGCGTCATGGCCCGGGGGCGCTGGTACCCGGAGGCCGCGCTCCACGGGATGCTGGACAGTCTGGCCCGCCTGAACGCCGCCGAGCGGGCGGCCATGATCGCGGCCGGGAAACGGGCTCGCGCCGCGGGCGGCGCCGTTCTGGCCGCGGAACTCGGGTCCCGTCCGTTCCGTTTCGAGTACGCCCTCAACTCCCTTGGCTATGCCCTCATCGACGAAAAGCGGGCGGCCGACGCGGTCCCGCTGTTCGAGCTCAACAGCCGGGCATTTCCAACGTCTTCGAACGTCTGGGAGAGTCTTTGTGAGGGGTACCAGGCGATCGCCGACACCGCGCGGGCCAAGCTGAGCTGCCGGAAGGCGTTGGAGCTCGATCCCTGGAACCAGGACGCCCAGGGTGTGTTAGCTCGCCTGGCGGGGGCGCCGACTCCTCACTGACCAGCTTGACGCGACCGAATACTATCCGTCGCCTCGAAGCGAGATCCCCGGGTCGATTCCCATACTCACCTGGGCTGGAATCAGGCTGGAGACCGTCGCCACGCCGAGGATCAGGGCTGCCGCGAGGCCGAGGGTGATGAGGTCCGATGGGCCGACCTCGAAGAGCAAGTCGGTGAGGAGGCGGCTCGTCACCAAGGCCCCTCCGATCCCCGTCGCCGTTCCCGCCGCCGCGATCGCCAGTCCGCGACCCATGACCAGCCGGCGCATCCCGGCCGGCGTCGCGCCCAGGGCCATGCGGATCCCAAACTCCCCGGTTCGGTAGCGCACCATCGTGGCGATCACCCCGAACAAGCCGACGGCGGCGAGGATCAGCGCCGTCGCCGCGAACGCGGCCAGGAGCATCGCGTTCAACCGGGGCTGGGCTCGCGGCTGGTCCAGCAGAGTCTCGAACGGCGAGGCGCTCGCCAAGGCAACGCCCGGGTCTCCCTCGGCGATCGCTTTTCGGACGGCCCCCACGATCGATGCCGGCGGGCCGGCCGTCCGAATCACCAAGGTCAGCGGGATCACCGGGAACGCCGCCTGGGGAAGAGGGAAATAGGCAGTCGCCCTGGCGGTGCGGAGTTCCCGGTAGCGGGTGTTCGGCACGACGCCCACCACGGTGAGCGGCGGGTCGGTCGGCCCGAACGTCAGGGTCTGGCCGAGCGGGTCGGCTCCGGGCCAGTAATGTCGCGCCGTCGACTCGCTGATGATCACCACCGGGGTACCGCCCTTGACGTCGGCGGCCGAGAACGGCCGCCCCCGGAGCACCGGGATGCCGAGCGTGGTGAAGTAGTTCGGGGCGATGACTTCCATGTTGAGCAAAGGATTCTGGGCCGACTCGTCCTTCGTTTGCCCGGGCCTGGCGAGGAATCCGGCGATTCCGAATCCGGTCGGAGCGAATGGCACGGTCAGCGCCGGTGATACGGCTTCCACCCCCGGAACCGCCGCCACCCGGGCCAGCACGCCATCGAGGCGGGCGAGCTGTTTAGCGACGCCGTCGGCGGCCTCGACCCGGAGCGCCAGCTCGCCGATCAGGACTCGCTTTGGCTCGAAGGCCAGATCGACCCGCTCCAGCTTGAGCAGGCTCTTCCCGATCAATCCGGCTGCGAACAGGACCATCACCGCGAGCGCGATCTGGGCGGCGACCAGCCCTTCCGTCGCGATCCGGACCCGCCGGCCTCGTCCGCTCTGGCGCGAGCCGGCGCGAAGGACGTCGTGCAGCGTGACCCGCGATGTCGCGAACGCCGGCGCGAGGGCGAACAGCATCGTGGCCGTGGCCGTGATGCCGATCGCGGCCAGGATGGCCCCGCCGTCCACCCGGATTTCGTCGAGGCGCGGGATCTCGCCCGGCGCCATGGCAACGAAGCCCCGCACGGCGGCGAGCGCGAGGCCGACGCCGAGAACTCCGCCGGCCAGCGCGAGCAGGGCGCTCTCCGACAGCAGCTGGCCCACCAAGCGGCGCCGGCCGGCGCCGAGCGCCGATCGGACCACGAATTCCCGGCTCCGGCCGAGTCCGCGGACCAGGAGGAGATTGGCCACGTTGATGCAGGTGAGGAGCAGCAGGAGTGCGGCGGCCGCCACAAAGATCAGTACCGCCGGTTTGGTGCGGCCGAGGACCAGCGTGGGAAGTTCTTCTCCCGCACCCCGGAAGTCCCGCGACCACGCCGGTGCCTCGGGCCGTTGGAGATAGCTCGTCAGCTCCGCTTCGGCGTCCGCTCTCGACGCGCCGGGGCGAAGCCGGCCGACCAGATGGAGCGAGACCAGGTTGAGGGAGTCGGCCGTTCCGGTGCTGGTCGCCACGAGGGGCGCCCAGAAATCGGTGGCCTCGGGATAGTCGAGTCCTTGCGGCATGACGCCGACGATCCGGTAGGCTCGGCCGGTGTCGTGGATCCAGAGTTGGCGGCCGACGATGGCCGGGTCGCCGCCGAACCGTTGCCGCCAGGCGCGGTGGCTCAAGACGGCAACGGGCGCGGCCCCGGGGAGGTCGTCCTCGGCTCGCAAGGCGCGGCCGAGCACCGGCGGGCTTTGGAGCACCTCGAAGAAGTTGCCGGACACCAGGGAGCGTCGGAGCCGATAGACCTGATCGCCGTCTTGGATCGTCTGGGGCGCGGAGCCGTAGTAGCCCACGAAGCCGGCCTGCTCGAGCGCGCCTCGCCGGCGGGCCATTTCCCGGATGTCGTCGAGGGCGAAGGGCCAGTCGGCGGTTTGCTCTCGGGTTTCACTCCAGAGGACGACCAGGCGGTCTTGGTCGCCCACGGGGAGGCGGCGAATCAGGATGGCGTCGGCGACCGTAAATACCGCGGTCGAGAGGCCGATGCCCAGGGCCAGCGTGAGGACGGCGGTCAGCGCAAACCCGGGCGCGCGCCGCAGGCTGCGGGCGGCGAGGGCAAAAGGGAGTTGGGTCACGGGAGAGCGAATTCGATGTTACCTGTCCCGGTGAAAGAAGTACCGGCCCTTCCACCGTGGCCGGGTGGCCTGATTGGCCACGTCATATCCAATCATCAGGTTCGCCGTCGCGTACGCCACCGCCGCATCCCAATCGATTCCTTGGTCGAACCGGTCCCGCGGCGTGTGGTGAATCCGGCCAAACCAATCCTTCAAGCCCTTCTGGTTGGCCCTGCCGGGAAAGAGCATCACCGCTGGTATCCCGGCCATCATGAATGGGTACTGATCGCTCCGGGTGAAGATGGTCATGTCCGGAAGCGGGTCCTCGCTGGCCCGGACCCCTAATCGCTTGAATGCCGACTTGGCCACATCGCCTAACGACGAGTACGCGCCGGCGTAATCCATGAGGTCCTGAATCGGAGCGGTCAAGACCGCATTGTCGAGATTGACGTTCGCCACGATCGCCCCGATCGGAACCGGCGGCTGGTGGACGAAGTAGTCCGAGCCGAGAATCCCTTTCTCCTCGCCGGTGACCGCCAGGAAGATGACCGACCGTTTGGGCCGGCTGAGCCCGGCAAAGGCTCGCGCCAACGCCGCCACCACCGCCGTGCCGCCCCCGTTGTCGATGGCACCGTGGTAGACGCTGTCTCCGTCGACCGGACTCCCGACCCCGACGTGATCAAGGTGCGCCGAGTAGACGACGTACTCGCGCTTCAAGACGGGGTCGGCGCCCTCGATCATTCCGATCGCGTTGTGGACGACCAGCGCCCGGTGCCGAAACTCCCCGCGAAACGCCAGGGTTACCCCGGTCGGAAACGAAGCTGGGCCCTTGAGGAGCTTCTGCAGGGTGGCATCGAACGACTGCCCCGCGGCATCGAAGAGTTTCTTGATGCCGGTGTCCGTCAAGCGGACCACGGACCCCGTTTCAAAGAAGGGGGAGTGGGCGGCCCCGGAACTGTCGGTCCACCCGAATCCCTCGAGCTGTCCAAGCTGCCGAGCGAGGATCGGCCCTGGCGCCGGCATCAGCGTGATGACGCCGACGGCTCCCCGGGACCGCGCGTTCTCCTCTTTGATCGTGAGGGCGGCGTAGTGGCCGCGCTCGTCGGGCGGTACGGACGCGGGACCTCCGAACACCATCGCCACCACCTTGCCTCGGACGTCGAGCCCGCGATAGTCATCGTATCCCTGCTCGGGCGCGGTCACTCCCCAGCCAACGAATACGACTTCGGCGTCGAAGCTCGCTCGGTCAAGCTGCTTGTCTGGGTGGACCAAGTAGTCGACATCGAGCGCCAGCGGAACGGGAGTGCTTCGCCCGCCCAGACTCGCGCTGGTTCCCTCGGCCACCACCGTCGAGTGCCGGAGCGGAACCGGCATCAAGAACGACGTGAGGCCGCCCACCGGCTTGAGGCCGGCCTCCTCGAATTGGGATGCCACGTACTTGGCCGCGAGCTCCGCGCCCGGTTGACCGGTTTCCCGGCCCCGGAGCAAGTCATCCGACAAATACCGGATCGAGGCGGCGATCCACTCCGGCCGGACCCGGCCGATCAGCGGGTCCGTCTTTCGGGGCCCGGATTGCGCGGTGAGGACGGGGCCCGGTGTCGCAGCGGCCAGAACAAGGATCAAGGCGAGGCGGTGTGGCATGGTTTCAACGATCCGGGGTGATCGGGAGGAGAAGATAGGACGCGCGCCGGCCACCGGAGTATACGGTGTTGGTTGCGGTGAGCCAGCTGGTTTCGGTAACGTTGTCGCCGCCGGTGTTGAGGTTCCGGTCGTGGAGCGGGAAATCGCTGCTCGACACCCAGAGCCGAATTCGGTGCCCCGGCGCAAAATGGTGGGCGGTGGCCTTGAGATTGACGTCGAGCCGGACCACGTGGCCCGGCGAGAGCCAGACCGGCTTCGTCATCCCGTTTCGGTACCGGGCCCGGATCACGCCGCTCGCCACATTCCAGGAGCGTCCCTCGGCATCGACGTCGATCAGTTTGGCGGTGAAGTCGGTGTCGTTGCGATCCGACGAGACGTAGAGAGTTGCCTTAACGCTCCCGGCAATGGTGACCCCGCGTTCGAGGGGCGGGGTCGAGTAGATCAGCAGATCCTTCCGCCCCTCGAGGTCGCTCTGGTCGAAGGCGCCTGGTTGGTCCTTCGGATTTCCGGTGCAGCAGACGGTCCCGCCCCGGCTCGGCACCGGATCATCGGGATCATAGCGAAAAACGTCGCGACCCGGGGCAGGGGGGCGGGTCGACAACCGCCCGTCACCCAGGAAGTACCGGGTTGGTTTAACCGCGGGAACCGGCCAGCTCGGCGCGGTCCGCCATTCATTGAGGCCGGTCAGGTAGTACTGGACCCGCGGACGCTTGGTGACGCCGTTGTCGATGCCTTTCAGCCAGTGGTCGAACCAGTCGAGATAGATCTGGAAGTACGGCAACCGGGCATCCCCGAACTCGCGATCGCCGACCTTGGTCGGGGCGCCGGCGGCTTCGCTCAGGCAATGCGCTGTCGGTGACATGATCACGAATTGGTTGTCGCGGGCCCGGGCGGACAGCGAGGTCTGGCGCATCAGGTTGAACAAGTACATCGTCTGGTCGGGCGTCACGTCAAACCACGAGTTCACGTGCAGCGCGGGCACGTCGAACCGGTCGTCGTCCCGGACGTAGTGCATCTGGTCCCAGTAGGGATCGGCCGGAGGATGGGTGACGAAATCCTTGAAGTCCGACGGCGGGTACCCGGCCCGCTCGGCCATGGTCGCGAGCGGCAGGCTCTTCAGGACCTTGGCGAAGTCGAGATTCGCAAGGTCTCCGGTCCGGCCCTTCACTTTGGATCCCGATCCGCCCATCCACCCGAACAGGGCCGAGAGCGTGATCGTGCCGCCCTCATAGGTTCCCCAATTGGTGTAGTAGCCGCCGGCAGGCCCCATGGCGCCGGTCGAGGACTGCGGGATCATGGCCGCATGGTTCGGGTGCCGGTTCTTGGCGGCCAGCAGTTGGACTTCGCCCATATAGGAACATCCGTAGGTGCCGACCTTCGGGATTGCCCATGGCTGCTTCACGATCCAGTCGATCGCGTCGTAGCCGTCCTCGCCGTCTTTCATCTGGACGGCAAACTCGCCATTCGATTGGAATTTGCCGCGGATGTCCTGGGTCACCACGAGATAGCCCTGCCCGGCGAAGAACTTGGCCGGCTCGGTCACGAACGGCATGGCCTCTTGGTTATAGGGGGTCCGAATCAAGATGACCGGAAACCGAGGGCCTGGTAGCGTTGGGCGGAAGAGGTTGGTGGCCAGCCGCACCCCGTCGCGCATTGGGACCATGACGCCGCGTTCGATCGTGAATTCGTTCTGGGCCGCGGGAGGGGCAATCGGCGGTTGGGTTTGTCCGGCACCAGCCCGCGGCCAAAGCAACGCCAGGGTCGCGAGTGCGGCTGCGATTCTGAATCGCCGATCAAACATAGCCAGCGCCTTGAACGGGACGACGGTCGGGGTCGGACCCGAAAGGTGTCTCCCGTCGCGGCCCGTCGCAACCGCACCGAGGTACGGTCGGCCGGCTCCGAGTCGCCGTTTCAGCGATCGGCAGGCCCGGCCTGGCCCCGCCGCGGAATCGGCGGCGGGGGGCCTCGTGCTGGCTACAGCGCCCGGAGGGTCATCGAGAATGGAAGGCTGAAGTACCCGGTAAGCGTCGGTCCCTTCCGGATCCTGGTGTCGGGGTTATAAGTCACTCCGGCGAGATCGGCGGTTCCCGGACACGATCCGTTGGAAACGACGGTCCAAGTGGTGGGGCTGGTGCGAGTGATGTACCCATAGATCGACGGGCTCGCCGCGTAGTTCTCGGTCGTGCTATGGAAGAACATCCGCGTCTGGGTGGTGGCGGTCTGATAGCCGAACGAGACTGGATAGCAGGCCGAGGTACCGACCGCCAAGTCGGTCAGCTTCGGTTCCGGCAACACGGCCCCGTTGGTCTGATTCAGCATCTGGATCAGGCCCGTGTTTGGCACCGGTGTGAAGGGCGCTCCCGAGACCTGGACGCTGAAGTCGACGATCAGAGAACGTGAGGTTCCGCCCGGATTGAAGTGCAGGTTGCCGACGCCGTCGATGTACGAAGAGACTCCCGCCACCCCATCGATATACTCGCCGCTTCCGTCGCTTCGGATCCGGCTTCCGGCATCCGATACCGTCACGCCCAGCCGGACATTCGGTGCCGCTCCCGTGGCAAGTTGGATCGGCACCGCCGGCGTGGGGGCGTTGGGGTTCGAATCAGTACAACCCAGCGACAAGCCTGACAGCACGACGAGCGACAGCAGTTTCCGCATAACGACCTCCGAAAGTGTTCTGACGAGGAAGGAAAGTGACGTTATGAAATACGGATGGCGTTCGAGTCGATTGCGCTCGTCAGAACAACCGCCAATAGGTTGCGACGCGGGTGCCTTTTCCGCCCTCGACGGCTTGCCCGGTCGTCCACGTGCCGAGGCGCGAAATGGCGAACCCCAACCCGGCTTGTTGTCGGTCACCGAGGCCACTCAGGCCGACCACGGAGGTGCTCGTATACGGCGGGAGCCAAACGACCGACATCCACCGGAAACCGTCAGGCCGGCACTGAGGTCCGAGAATCCGCCCGCGGTCGTCCACGCTGGTGGCCTCGTTGCAGGTTCCGGGAAGGAGCGTTGCCTCGCTCCAGGTCGAGCCGGTCCGGCGCCACAAGGCGGGTCCCGAACCTAATTGGCCGACCGCCAGGTCTCCCGCCGAATTGAGTCCGTTGATCTTGCTGGAGGGCCCGCCGAAGACAACGAGGGTCCAGCCTCCGGCGCCATCGGGAGTCCAAACCGCCGCGCTGGGCGCTGACGCAATCCCGACATATCCGGCGACCATGCCCGAGGCACTCGCCGCCGTCGCGAGGCCGAGCGGGCTTCCCGCTGGGGTCGGAAGCACGGTTCGCCGCCAACCGGTTCCCTCGGCGATCCAGGCCCGCGGTTGCCGGACGAGCGACGGATCGGGGTTGGTGCCAATGCCTTCCGTTCCGGCAATGACGCGGGCCCGGCCGGTCAAAGGGTCTGAGCCCACCGCTAAAGCCAGGCTGTGGCTTGCGGCCGGATCCGTCGGGAGATTGGCCCGGGTCCACGCCCCGCCTTGAGAGGTCCAGGTAACGGCATTGCTGGCGGACGTCCCGACCACCGTCGTTCCAGCTTCATCGACCGCCCAGGCGCCGTTGGTGCTGCTGGGGCCTTGGTCGGTGGGTAGGACGGTCGCTCCGCTGGTCGCGGTCCAGACGAAGCCGGGCACTTCGCCCCGGTCGAACCAGCCCACAACCGTTCCGAGTTCGTTGACGCCGCGCCCGCCGACCGCCCCCGCGATCGGGACGGCCCGAGTCACCTCGAACAAAGCTGACCCGACGCCCTTCTTCGAGTCGGGGTTGGTGACCGTGATATCGTACAAAGTGACCGGCGCGTCCGCCGCGATGGTGATGGCGGCAACCAGCCGGGTCGGGCTGGTCACCTGGACCGCTCCGACTTGGATCTTCGATTCGGGCGCGCCGGCGAGCTCCCAAGCGACTTGGGCGCCCGAGGCGAAGTTGGTACCCGAGATCGTGATCTGCACCGCCGCGTCCCCGCCGCGTCCGATGACCGGACCGGACGATGTGACGGTGGGGGCGGCGGGGGGTGGAGGTGGCGGCGGCGGATTCACTGGACCATTGGTTGAGGCGCCGCCGCAACCCAGCAAGCCTGCAACTGCCAGGGTGGGGAGCCACGCTCGAACGCTACGGACGGAGCAACAGCATCGCATGACGACCCTCCAACGGTGAGTGACCTCGGGTTGCCGATGTGGAATGGAAGCAGATACGGATCGTGGGGCAGCCGATTGCGGGGAGAGGTCGTCGCGTTGACAGGCTGCCTGCGCCGCCGTACTATCGGCCCTTCCACCTCACGACGGTTCTCTCTGAGCGTCTCCGGACCCGATTCGCTAGGAAACTTGCTCGGCGCGAGCGAGGCGGACCGGCCGGTGGCGTGGGCCGCCTTTCTCGCGGAGTTCAGCCCTCTCCTGCTGCATGTGGCGCGAAGCCAGGGCGGTGATCACGACGCCGTGATGGATCGGTATCTATCACTGGTCGAAGCCTTGCAGGACCGCGACTTTCGGCGGCTCCGGACCTATTCGATCGAGGCCGGCGGCAAGTTCACGACTTGGCTGATCGTCGTGGCTCGCCGGATCTGCTTCGACCATCACCGGGCCCGGTACGGACGTCCCCAATCCGATTCACCCGCCGCAGCGGCTCGACACTTCGAGCGTCGCCAACTCGTGGACCTCCTTGGCGGCGAAGTCGGGCTCGACGGAGTCGAGACGCCGGCGGACAATGATCCTGAAACCGACTTCCGACAACGGGATCTCCGTGGCACGCTGACTCTGGCTTTGGCTTCGTTGTCGGCCCCCGACCGACTCGTTCTCAAACTCCGGTTCGAGGACGACCATTCCGTCCCTCAAGTGGCCCGGTTAGTTGGCGATGCATCCGCGTTCGCGATGTACCGCCGGATCGACCGCCTGTTGGCCCGGCTTCGGGGGCGGCTGCGGCAAGCGGGCGTCGAGGACGGCGTGCCGTGACCGCAATTCAAACCGCCGCTATCCGTTTCTTGTCACGGACTCCCTGGAACCGCAGCCAATGAACCTCGAACGGCCGGACCACCTCGCCGCCGCCGACATCGCCGCGTATCTCGACCGATCCGCCGCCCG
The DNA here is from genome assembly GCA_031375485.1 of Gemmatimonadota bacterium. Classification (GTDB taxonomy): domain Bacteria; phylum Gemmatimonadota; class Gemmatimonadetes; order Gemmatimonadales; family GWC2-71-9; genus SHZU01. The sequence continues at coordinate 94,536 of JANMHX010000328.1, forward strand.
GAGTCGCCGCGATCGGATCGAGCAACATCTTGAGGCCTGTCCGGAATGTCGGGAGGAACTCGTCCTCGTGGCCCGACTGGTCGATTCGGCGCCGCCGGCAACGGCGCCCGGCCGCAACCGGCCGCGGCGGTACGTCAGCCGGATCGCCGTTGGCGTGGCACTGGCCGCTGGCCTTGCGGCCTTGGCGATTGCCCGGCCCGGGCTGATCAGCCCCAGTCGCCGAGACCCGGTCCGGGCGCCCGATTTCTCCGAAGGGCGCTCCCCGCTCGATGTCGTGTCGCCGGTCGGGGATTCGCTGCTGACGCGGGACGGCCTCGTCCTGTCGTGGCGCGGAGCCCGGGTCAGTCTCTACCGCGTGACGGTCATGACACTGGGCGGCGAGCCGGTTTGGACGACCGATACCCCTGACACCGCCATTGTCGTTCCGGACACCGTGCGTTTGGTTCCCGGCAGCACCTACTTCTGGCGGGCCGATGGGATCGCCATCGGCATTGCGGCCTCGACCGGAGCCCAACGCCTCCGGGTTGGTCGTTGACTCTCCGTCGCACCTTCGGCCTCCTTCTCGCCGGTCTCACGGGCTGCCGGGCGAGCGGTCCTCGCACGACCACTGGCTCAGGGGCGCCGGATTCACTGATTGCGGCCGGCGAGGCGCTCTATTCCGCCGAACGCTTCGATTCGGCCCGTGCCGTATGGACACTCGCCCGACTGGAAGCGGAGCGAGTTCCGGACGAACCCCGGTTGGCACGATCGCTCACCTGGCTTGCGCTCCTGGCCGGGAGGCTCGGTCAACTCGACACCGCCCGGCGTTTGGGCGAAGAAGCGCTCGCGATCAAGACCCGTCGCGGGATGAGTCGGGAGTTGTCCGCCTCGTACCATGCGCTTGGTCTCGTGGCGTTGGATGAGGGGCGGAATCAGGAAGGGCGACGGCTGTTCGAACAGGCCCGCGATTGGGCTGAAAAATCCGGGGACAGCCGCGGCACGGCCCAAGCCGAGGGTGGGCTCGGCCTGGCGGACGGGTACCTCGGCGATCTCAAACAGGCCCGGGCTGGCCACCGTCGAGCGCGGGAACTCGCCCGGGCCATCGGGGATCCCCGGCTTGAAGGCCACGGGCTCGCCAATGAGGCCATGGTCGACATCTGGGAGGGCCAGGCACTTCCGGCGGTCGCCCGACTTGACACCGCCCGCAGGCTCTATCAAGTGGCGGGCTCTACGGCTGGGGAGCAGAACGCGCTCGGCCAGTTGGCTACCGCACATGAAAGCATGGGGAGGGAGGATCTGGCCCTGGCGGCCCTCGACTCGTCGCTCACCATCAGTCGCCGCCTCGGTCTCGCCGAGCAGGAGACCGATCTGCTTCGGCTCATCGCCGGTGTCCATCTTCGGCTCGGCGACTATCGTGAAGCCCTCGCGACCTACCAACGAGCCGAGACCGGGATGCGAGCCGGCGGCCTGTGGTCCAACCTCGGGGCGGTGCTCCGAGGCGCGGCGAACGCCAGCCTCCGACTCGGCGATCTCCCAACCGCTCGCGTCAAGCTCGCCGAAGCCCTGACTCGCCATACCGAGTCGGCCGAGCCCCTCGAGCGGCTCGACGACCTCTTGCTCGCCGCGGAAGTTGATGCTCGGCTCGACGGGATCGACCGGTCTGAGGAACGAATCGGTGAAGCCCGTGGCCTGGCCGATCGACTCAAGACGCGCGGCGCCAGAGTGGTGGTCGTGCTGGCAGAGGCCCACATCGCCAGTCGCGCGGGCGATGCGAGGCGGGTACTCCGAGTCCTCCGAACCGCGGCCCCCGACCTGGCCGGCGATCTCGGGGCTGAGTGGATGGCAAACGCCCTCGCCGCGAAAGCCTACGCCCGCCTTGGCAACCTCGATTCCGCTCGATCCACAGGCCGGCGGGCCGTCGCCGCGATCGACCTTCTCCGGGGCAATCTTGCCTCAGAAGCCCTCCAATCCACGTACCTGGCCGATCGCGCTGAAGTCTTTGGCGAGCTGGTCGTCACCCTGCTCCGGATGGGGCGGCCAGGCGAGGCCTTCGAGGTGGCCGACGCCGCTCGAAGCCGCCGACTCCTCGATCACATCGGCGCGACCAGAACCGCGGCCGCCTCGGGGGCGCCGACGACCGAAGTCATTTCCGGCGAACGGCTCCTCGAGCGGATCGACGAATTGGTCCACCGCCTTCGAGCGACGGAGCGGAGCTGGTCTCGCGAGCGCGGCGGGGCCCTGGATCGGAGCGGAGTGGAGCTGGCGTCGGAGTTGGCGCAGGCGCGCCGCGAGTATGAGGGTCTCATGGTCCGGGCCGCGCAACAGAACACTCGCTCGACTGCAATCCTGGGAGCCCGTCGGGTCCAACTCTACCAAGCTCAGCGGGCCCTTCGGGAGGAGGAGGCGCTCGTCGAGTACCTCATTGCCGGCAACGAGCTGGTGACATTCATACTGACGAGGGACAGCCTCCGGGTAATCCAGCGACCCATCGCGCCGGGCACCCTGGTGCAACAGGTCCGCTTGCTTCGCGATCTGTGGGAACGGCACCGGCCGGACTGGGAGCTCGGGCTCACCGCCTCCCGCAATTTGTATCAGACCCTGATTGCCTCGGTGCTGGCAGAACCCGAACTTCGTCGGGTCCGCCGGTTGATGGTGGTGCCCCAGGGAGTCTTGAACCAAGTACCCTTCGCGGCACTGCAGGATGGGGTGAGCCGGCGGTTCCTGTCCCAGGACCTGAGCCTAGTCTTATTGCCGGCGGCGGCGGCCTTGACCGCCCTTCGAGAGCAAGGAATTGCGCCCAGCGTCTGGAGCGCCGGCGGATCCGGGTTCGCGCCGTTCACCGGCCGAGACGAATTGCCGGCAACCGGGCTCGAGGTCGAGGCGTTTCGGGCGGCGGCGCCGGGTCGGGTGGTCCGGTTGCGGGGACAGGCTACCGAGACGGCACTGCGCATCGCTTTGGCTCAAACGGGCATCGTTCATGTCGCAACCCACGGCGTCCTCAATGTCCACAGCCCGCTGTTCTCACGGATTGAACTTGCCGTGCCGAGTCGCGTGACCCGCAATGACGACGGCCGGCTCGAGATCCACGAAGTTCTCGGCCTGACCGCTCGAAGCAGTCTGGTGTTCCTGTCGGGCTGTGAAACCGGCGCCCGCCAGGAGTGGCTCGATGACCCGCTCCGGGGTACCGGCGATCTCTCGCTCGCGCAGGCCCTGCTGTCGGCCGGCGCGGAGAACGTCATTACGACGCTGTGGCGGATCGAAGACGCCGGAGCCGCCCGGTTCGCGACGCACTTCTATCAGAATCTGACCCGGATGCCGCTAGCGGAGGCGTTCGTGACCGCCCAGCGGGCCATGGCGGCCGATCCCCGGTTTCAGAACCCATATTATTGGGCGGGGTATGTTTTATCGGGTGAGGGCGGGGCGGAGCCCCTGCCGCAAACGGCTGCCGTCCCATCCGTACTAGAATTGACCGCTCGTCGTTCCGCGAGCGAGTCTTCGAAGAGGAGCAGGCCATGAAACGGGTGCCGCTGCAGGTGATCTCTCGGTTGTTGGTCGCGGCGGGTGCGGGTTTGGGGTTCGGCTGCGGCCGGTCGCCGGAGCCGGTCACCGGTCCGAATTTCGGGAAGGCGGCCACGGGACCAACGGTCACCGCGTCCTTGCCGGCGTACGGCTACGAGGGCGAGGTCTCGAAGCAGGTGGCCATTACGGGATCGGGGTTTGCGATCGGTGCGGCGGCGTCGTGGGAGCGGAACGGATCGCCGGACCCGAAAATTCAGGTGGTGTCCACCCAGTACCTGAGCCCCACTCAAGTTGTCGCGACGGTCAACATCGCGCCGGACGCGGCTCTCACCTTTTACGACCTCGCCGTCACCAACCCCGATCGCAAGAAGGGGATTGGTTATCGCCTGTTCGAGGTCACCCGGGCGATCGTGGTCGACAGCGTCGCCAACTTCCGCGCCGCCAACGGCGGGGGTGGTTTGGTCGGTGTCTATTTTCCCAAGGCGAACAAGCCGCAACTCGCCCGATTTTGGAGCCAGAGCACCGGGTTGGTCACGCTCCCCGGCAGCGGCACGTCGGCCTGGGCCATCGACGAAGCCGGCGAGACGATTACCGGAAACGCAAGCGGCGGGACCGGCGGGTTCATCCCGATCTGGACTAAGTCGGGATCTGGGTGGGTCATGGGAACGCTGCCGATTGGCCCCGGTTCGGCGGGTGGGAACGGTCGGGCCATTGCGTCCGATCCGGTGACGGGCCTGGCCCGATACGTCGCCGGGATTGAGGAACGGTCGGCGAGGGTGTGGCGGCGAGGAACGTCGGGGTGGGAGCGCGTGGTCCTGCCGTCGCTCACGAGTCCCGCCAACGACGTGGTCCAAGGGGTCAGTCGCACCGGCGTGGTCGTCGGGTTCTCGGCCGCTCACGCCACGGTGTGGGAGCCCGATGGTCAAGGTGGCTATACCGCCACGGCCCTGCCTGGGACCGCCAACTACGCCAACGGCATCAACGGCGCCGGGGACCTGATCGTCGGTTCGTACAACCAGACCGGTGGAGCCTTCTACTGGGTGCGCCTGCCCGGGGGTGGATGGAGCGCGCCGCAGGCGCTGCCGATCGCGTGTGGCGCCGCGATCGACGTCGATGATCTGGGCCGGATCGCGGCCAACGATTGTCCGCGATCAGGGCAGAACGTCGCGCCCGCCGTCTTCCTGCCTCCGTACACCGGCGCCCCGATCTGGCTCGGCACCTTGGGCGGCAACGGTACGCTTCGGGTCGAGGGGATGTCGCGAACCGGTGGCTGGCTGGCGGGCGCCAACGTCTACTGGCACATCGACTAGATCCCCGGGCCGGTCCCCGATCACTCTGCTCCCTCGCGAGGCTCCCTCGGCAAGGACGTCCTTGACCCCACGCGCGGTCGGACCGACCTTGTCGGGGCCCGTTTGGTTCGCGCGTCGCTACCCAAGACGGACGTCCCGCAACACCAGGCTGAACCCGCTCGCTTAGGCCGTGAACGTGACCAAACTGGAACCGACGGACCTCTCTCGCCGGACCCTTCTGCTGTCGATGGCAGGTGCCGCGACCTTGCGCTGGCCGAGTTCTCTTTGGCAGGATGCCCCCGCCGATCTGATCCTCCATGACGGCGACATCCATCTCGTCGACCGTGCCTTTCGCCGGGTCGAGGCAATCGCCCTCGGTGGCGGTCGAGTCCTGGCGGCGGGCGCAACGGCGGAGGTCAGGCGCCGGGCCGGCCCTCGGACCGCATCGGTCAACCTTCGGGGCCGGACCGTCCTGCCCGGCGCCAACGACACCCATCTCCACGGACTCCTCTGGGGCTACGCTCAACCACCGTTCACGGTCGACGTGAGCTATCCGACCGTCCGCTCGATCGCCGACGTCCTCGAACGGGTTCGGCAGGCCGCCGCCTCGCGCGCGCCGGGCCAGTGGATCCAGGGCAACGGCTGGGATCAACGGTACTTCGCCGAGGGCCGCGCGCCGACCCGGCAGGATCTCGACCGGGTCGCTCCCGACCATCCGGTGGTGCTGAACGAGTTCTCGTTCCACGCGGTCTGGGCCAACTCGAAGGCGCTGGCGCTGGCCGGCATTACCCGAGAAACCGTGCCGGCGAGCCCGGGAGGGATCGTGAAAGACGCCGCGGGCGACCCGACCGGGGTGTTGCTGGAGGAGACGTCGGCCCTGGTGCGGCGGGTCATTCCGCCCTACTCGGCGGCCGAGCGCCGCCAGGGCTTCGACAATGCCATGGCCCTGATCGCCTCGAACGGCATTACCAGCTACACCGATCCACTGGTCGATGCCGAGGGCGTCGCGCTCTACGCCGAGATGGCGGCGGCCGGCAAGCTCAAAGGCCGGGTCACGATGCTGCTCGGCGGCGGCCGATCCCTGGCGGATCTCCGGGCAGCGTTAGGCGGGCTCCGGCTCCCCGCCGCGATGGACCCGCGCTGGTGCCGGATGGCCGGCGTCAAGATCGTGGCGGACGGGATCCCCACCAACAACAAGACCGCCTGGTTGCATCAGCCCTACGAGGGCGGCGGCAACGGGTCGCTCCTCGTCGGTGATGGGCGCGACGCGGAACGGGTGGCCGAACTCGAGGCCATGATCGGGCTGGCCCACGAATCAGGGTGGCAAGTCGGGACCCATGCCACCGGCGACCGGACGATTGATGTGACGGTGGAGGCCTACGCCAACGCCTTGGCCAAGAAGCCGGACCGGAACCGGCGCCATTACCTGATCCACGCGGACTTGGTGTCGCCCGCCACCCTTCGGCGGATGGCCCGGCTTGGGATCGGTGCCAACTTCAACTCGACGATCAAGTATCTGATTGCCGATGGCCAGGTGGCGAGTCTCGGCGCCGTCCGGGCGGCCTATGAATGGCCCTACCGCACCGCCCTCCAGTCCAAGGTGATCGTTACGACCGGCTCGGATGCGCCGGTGACCGACGGGAACTGGCGTCAGGGCCTGGCCACCTGCGTGACCAGAAAAGGGAAGCAAACCGGCGCCGTGTCCGGCCCGGCCGAGTCGATTACCCTCGATCAGGCGATCTGGTCGCACACGGCGGCGGGTGCTTGGCAGGATCATGCCGAGCCGTGGAAAGGGACCTTGACGCCAGGGATGGCGGCGGACCTCGTGGTGCTTGACGGGGCCATCGGCCGGGTGGTGCCCGACGCGATCGGGGCTATGAAAGCCGACCTGACGGTCGTGAACGGGGCGGTGGTGTTCGAGCGATAGCGGGAGAGGACCCGAAGAGAGTCTCGACCTTGCGACCCTGGCCGATGCCGAGGCGCTACCCCCCGCCGACGGCGACCATGAAGGCGGCCAGCTTGGCCGGATCGAGCCGTCCGTCGGTGCGGACCCGGCTGCAAAGATCGAGGCCCCAAGGCCTTACCTGATCGACGGCCCGAGCGGCGTTGCTGGCGTCGAGGCCCCCGGCGAGGAACACTGGAATCGAGACCGCCCTCCGAATCGCCGCGCTGACCTCCCAGTCGTGAACCCGTCCCGTGCCGCCCAGTTCCTTGACGGCGAGGTTTTGGTTCCCCGAATCGAGCAGCAGTCCATCAGCCTCGCCCGAGATGGCGACGGCCTCCGCCACCGACTCGGGGCCGGTGACATGCACCACCTGAATCAGCGACGCTCCAGGCCGCAGTCGGCGGAGCTCCGGGTACGCTCCCGGTCCGAGCCGGTCACAAATCTGAATGGTCGATGTGCCGCACCGCCGGTGCTGCTCGGCGATGCCGGCCGCCGTCTGGATGCTGGTCAGGAGAAACGTGGCCGTGGGCGGCCGCACCTCTCGAGCAATGGTGGCGATCAACGAGTCCGGGATGATCCCTGGCCCGCTTGGCATTGAGGACACCAACCCGACAGCGCTCGCGCCGGCCCGGACCGCCAGCTGCGCCTCGGCCACGCTCGCAATGCAACAAATCTTGATCCGCGGTGCGACCGGGGCGGCCGGCCCGGGCTGGTAACGATAGAGCAACAGGCCCCTGCTGTCGACGAACGGCGAGGTGAGTGAGAATCCGGCCCGGTGCAGCATCCGTCGGACCGGGCGGTCGCCGGGCGACACCCAACCCTGGAGGCCCCGGACCTGCCCCAAGGGAAGCTGCCGAGCCAGTGCCCCGACCAGCAACGAACCGATTCCCTGCCCCCGGCGAGCCGGATCGACGACGACCGTGAAACTGGCATCGCCATCGCCATCCGAGCGGACCTTCGCGTAGGCGACCAGCGTGTCGTCAGCCCACCCGCCCCACGCGGCGCCGCCGGGAGCGGTGACCGGTCGAAGCCAAGCGCTGTCAGCTGGCACATCACTTGGTTCGATCGGCCGCAGTGCAAGCGTCGGGGTCATCGTGATGTTACTCCGGAGTTCTTGCCCGAATTGGTGCCGAAGGTTATCGTAGCCCTCAATCCAAATCCACTGTCCCGTCCACCGTTCGTTCGGAGGCCCAAATATCATGAGGCGAAACGTTGGTTTCACGGTGGTTGCCGTCGGGGCGCTGGTGCTAGCCTCCGGACCAGCGGCCGCTCAAACCCAGGCGTCGACCGGTCTCGTTCGAGGTGTTGTCCGCGACTCGGCCGGGACACCGGTCGTCGGGGCGACGGTGGTTCTCAAGAATCTGGAGACCAACAGCGATCGAACCCACGTCAGTAACGCGGCCGGTACCTACGTCGCGGCCCTCCTGCGGGTCGGAACCTACGACGTCACGGTCCGCGCCATCGGCTATTCGCCCGAACGGCGCACCGGCGTGGTCGTTCGGCTCGGTGAGTCGACGGTGATCGACTTCGTTCTGGCGAAACAAGCGGTCCAGCTTCAGGAAATCACCGTCCGGAGCGCCGCGCCGATCGTGGAGCAGTCCAAGACGTCGGCGGCCATCCGGCTCGATTCAGCGGTGGTCCAGGGGCTCCCGAACAACGGCCGGAATTTCCTCAGCTTGACCACCCTGACGCCGAACGTAGCCATCGTGCAGGGGCCGGACGGCGATGAAATTTCGATCGGCGGCCAACGCGGGATCCACAACAACGTGTCGGTCGACGGCGCCGACTTCAATAACCCGTTCTTCGGCGAGCAACGGGGCGGCCAGCGGCCTGCCTTCACCTTCAACCTCGACGCCATTCAGGACATGGTCGTGGTTTCCCAAGGAGCCAGCGCCGAGTTCGGCCGGTCGGGCGGTGGGTTCGTGAACGTCATCACCAAGTCGGGCACCAACCAGTTCAAGGGCACCGCCCACTACTTTGGGAAATACGACGCCCTGTCAGGCGACTTCTCCCACACCTCGCCCACCGGGACCACGGGGTTCGCCCCCGACTACCGCCAACATCAGTTCGGATTCACGTTCGGAGGACCTCTCAAGCGCGACCGGGCCTTCTTCTTCGTCGCCTACGACCAGCAGGTGTACCGCGAGACCAAGCAGACCACTCGCTTGGCGTCGATCGATGCGGGACTCCGAGCGTTCGTTGATACCGCCTTTTCGGGCGCTCTGAAGAACGACTTTGGTCCGATCGAGCGGACCAACGACGGCAACGCCCTCCTCGCCAAGATCGATGTCAAGCTGAACAACAAGAACTCCCTGTCGCTCAAGTACAACTACACCAATTCACGCCAGGAGAACGGCACGTTCGACGTCGACATTTGGGGTCGCAGCGCCAACGGCCTCGAGCGCGACTATTCCCACGCGGTCAACGGGAGCTTGGTGTCCCAGTTGTCGTCGTCGGCCTTCAATGAGTTCCGGTTCCAATGGTCGCGTGAAGATCGGCCCCGCCCCTACGAAGGCCCCAGGAATCCGCGGACCAGCCGGCCCTTCCCCGACACCGACATCTCCTTCACGGGTTACCGGATCGGCCAGCCGTTCTTCCTGCCGGTGACCGCGCACGACACCAGGTTCCAAGTCCTCAACAACATTTCATACGCCACCGGGAACCACCTCTTCAAACTGGGAGGGGAGTGGAACCGAACTGAGGCCAACCAGACGTTCGTCGGGTTTGGCAACGGGCGGATGGCTTTTAGTTCAGTGTCCGGCTTCCTGAATTACGTCAGGTTCGGCAACGGCTACGTCGAGTGTGCCAACAACACGACGAGCACCAGCGGCGCCTGCCCGAGCGGGGTCGACATTACCGGTCCCGTGGTGCTCTACCTCCAGCAAGCCGGTGTCAACGGCCTGACGGTGGAGCAGTCCGGAACCCAGTCGATTCCCCAACAGGAGTTGGCGCTGTTCATCCAGGATAGCTGGAAACCGAACCAGCGCCTGACGGTGGACTACGGGGTTCGGTGGGAGGCCCAGATCCAGCCGTTTCCGATCACCGATCCGAAGGACGTGTTCTTCGCCCCGCTCATCGGGAAGTCAGTGACCAATTCGACCGGGACCTATCGGTTCCCGTCCAACGGCAAGGTGCCGTCCGACTGGAACATGTTCCAGCCGCGGCTCGGGATCGCGTGGGACAAGTCGGGTGACGGGAAGCAGGTGTTCAGGGCGAGCGCAGGATTGTACTACGCCCGGATTCCGGGGCTCAACTTGGCCAGCAGCCGCAGTACCAACGGCTCGCGGGGGCAGACGATCTTCAGGAACAGCGGTCTGATCCCGATCCTGGGCCGTCCGCCCGCCTACGGCGACCTGTTACCCTCGCCCAGCGGCGCGCCGTTCCAGCCGGGCGTCTTCGTGTTCGACGAGAATTTCAAAAACCCGCGGACCCTCTCAGCGTCGGTTTCCTACGATCAAGAAGTCGGGGCGGGTGTCGCGCTCTCATTCGCCTATACCCATGCCAGCACGGACAATCTGACCCGGTTCGTCAATCGGAATGATGCCGTGTTCGGCAAGCCGTGGGCTACCGGACTGCCGAATGGGAACGGGATCGGCGACCTCACCACGATCGAGGCCACCGCCAAGTCCCGCTATAACGGCTTTACCCTCGGGATGCGCCGGATGACCAATCCGGACTTCCAGTTCCAGTTCAATTACACCCTTTCGTTTGACAAAGCGGATGACGATAACGAACGCGATCCCTTCAGCTTCCGGTACGCCCGGGCCGACAAACTGGGCCCGGAGTACAACTGGAGTGATCGCGACCAACGGCACCGCTTCAACGGCTGGCTTTTGGCCAAGGTCCCCGGCAAGATCTACCTCAATAACCGGGTGAGCGTCTTCTCGGCCCAACCGACCTCGGAGAAGTGCGGCACCAACAACCAGGGTACCGGTGCCCGGGCGGTCGGTGCCGGCGAGCGAATCTGCCCGAACGGAACCATTCTCAAGCGCAATACGATTCGCAAAGACAACGCGTCGTTCAATTGGGACGTGAGGGCGTCGCGGCCCTTTAGTGTCGGCAAGGGGCAGATGATTGAGGCCGTACTCGAGGTCTTCAACTTGACCAATGCCGACAACTTCAAGGACCCCTCGGCGGGCGGGTTGTTCCTCAACTTCGACGGGACCATCCGGAGCGGGTTGAGCGAACCCCGGCAGATGCAACTCGGCCTTCGCTACGTGTTCTAGGGTCAGACCATCAGGGCCCGGCTCTGGAGGCAAGGGACCGCCAGGGCCGGGTCGCCTCGCACGGCCGCCGCGGGGTCGGGCCCCCGCGGCCGGCGGGCCGAGTACCACAGCCGCCAGGCCTCTTCGTCGGTCAGCGTTACCTCCGTCGTGGCGGCGTTGCCATCCTCGGACGTTAGGCGCCACTGGTCCGGTTGCTTGACCAGCGTCCAACGGCCGCCGGCCGGGCCGGTCACCGTCACGGCGACTCGGGTTCCGGATGGTGCCTCGACCGCCCCGTAGTTCGCCGGCAAGGCCAGGGCGCCGAGGCTGATGACCGGCACCAGCCAGTGGCGGCCGGTCAGCAGGGGCGCTCCGACCGCCGACCGGATTTGCTGTTGATGGTGCCAACGCTCGGTGTATTCGCGGCCCACGTCCATCCAGTGACGCGACACCGATTCCCCTGCCCATGCCACCGGCCAACGTGCCTCGCCGTCGGGCGGAAGGCCAACGAGGAACTCGGCCATTTCGGGACCGAACCGCTCCAGCATTGCCATCAGTACGTCCGGACTGAGGCGGTCCGTGGCCACGATCCAATCGGCGTTCAGCCGGTTGAGGAAATCGAGCAATGCTGGTCCCGAATCGATCGGCGGCGGGGGCGGTACATGCCCATCGCGGTGAAGCGAGATCCGTCGCAGCATGGTGTCCACCAAATGGGCCGCCACTCGGCGGACCGACCAGCCGGGGGCGTCGGTGCCGCGGGCCCAGTCGGCAGGCGTCAGTCCACGGAGCAGGGCCATCAGTTCGTGATGGAGGGGAAGGAGGAGATGCCCCGTCAGAATGGGGGACGGCGGGGGACTCGAGGCGGCGCCGGCCGCCTCTGACGGGTCGCTGTTGAGTCCGCTCATTTCCGCCGGACCGACGAACCCTTCGGCCAGTAAACGAACTCCGGCTCGTAGCAGGTACCTTCGAGATCGGCGAGCCGGTCCCGGAGGAACGCCTGGGCATCGGCCACCCCAGAGTTGTAAACCGATGGGCCGATCTCCTTGAGGAAGAACTCGAGCAGCCCGGCCGCCTCGAGCTGACTCACCTCGGCATCGAGGTTCTCCGCGCAGTACCGTTCGATCGAGGCCACGGCCTGTTTCCGGTTGTCATCCCGAAGGGCGATGGTCATCCCGGTCCTCCAAAACGGTCGAAGTGTGGTCGGTGACAAACCGGGTCCAGCAAGGGTATCCGCCGGTCGGGATCAACCCGGGTAATTTCCCAGGAGCAATATGGCGAAACGGTTTGGCGGACTCTGGCTCTTGACCGGTTGTCTGTTGGGGGGATGTGTCCCCCCAACCGACCCGAACGTTCCCGACGGCATTCCGAGTTGGCTCCAAGCCCGGATCGACCAGCTCGTCTCCGAGCCGGTTTCCGACCCGCCCTCGTCCGTGATTCTCTTCCTCTATAAACGAGCGCCCGTCTACTACTTCCCCGCGAGATTCCGGTGCTGCGACGCCGCCAGTGAGTTGTTCAGCGCCGCCGGCGCCCGGCTCTGCGCCCCAGACGGCGGCATTACCGGCTCGGGGGACGGCGGTTGTCCCGATTTTGGCGCGACGGCCAAGCGGGTGCGGGTGGTCTGGGTCGACCGGCGCCCCGCCTCGTCGGCCGGCGATCGCTAACCGGCGCGGCCCGGTGCCTCGACCTCCGATTGCCGCGCCACCCAGGCGTAGCATCCGGCGATCAGCGCCGCGAACAGGGCCGCTCCTACCCACCGCGAGGCATTTGCGAATTCCGCCCCGACCAATCCGAGCGGCGCCGGGTTGTTCGTGGCGACGATCAAGCCGGCGTTGAGCACGCCGAGGAGACTCTCGCCGACAATCAAGCCGGAGGCGAGCAGCACCCCAAACCGGAGCGCCATGTCGGCATTGCCCCGCCGCCCCATGGCCCGATTGTAAAACCACCCGATCACCGCGCCGAGCACCACCGGCTGGGTGGCATCCATCGGAAGATAGATCCCGATCCCGATCGCCAGCGGTGACAACCGGAGCAGTTTGAACACTCCGAGTAACTCGTCGACGAAGATGGCGGCGAGCCCCACCAAGGCCCCGATCCCGATCAGGTTCCAGTCGAGTTCCGCGTTGAGGACCCCGCGCGCCAAGGTCGAGATCAAGGCGGCTTGCGGGGCCGGCAACGGATCAGCGGTAATGGCCGAGCGGTTGGGGTCGCCGGGGAACCCATAAGCCTGATTCAGGAGGTCGAGGATCGGGGGGATGACGAGGGAGCCGGCAATGACGCCCACGATCAATGCCACCTGTTGCCGCCAGGGGGTGGCCCCGACCAGTTGACCGGTCTTCAAGTCCTGGAGATTGTCGTTCGAAATCGTGGCGATCGAAAACACGATCGCGACGGCAAACAGGGCAAAGGCCACCAGCGCATTGGTGGCGCTTCCACCTAACGCCGGCTGCACGAATACGGCCAAGAGCAGCGCCGCCGACACCGTGGCCAGGATGCCGATGCCCGACACGGGACTGTTCGAGGCCCCGATCAACCCCGCCATGTAGCCCGCCACCGTGGCCACGAACGCGCCCATCAAGAGCGTGAAGAGCACCCCGGTCACCACCAGCGGCCACTTGAGCGGACTCAGCGGCCCCGTTCCGATGAAATCGGCAAACAGCCAGCCGATCAGCACCAAGCAGCCCAGGCTCAGTCCGCCGATCAGGTTGAGCGGCAGATCCCGATCGTCCGTGGCGCCGGTCTTGGCCGCCGCACCCGCCCGGGCGGTCGCGATGATCCCCGTGGCCACCGGGCGGATCAATCTCAGCAGGCTCCAAATCGCCGCGACCCCGATCGTGCCGGCGCCGATGAACCGGACCTGGGTCCGCCACACCGTCATGGCCACTTCGGCTGCCGGCCCGTCAATGCCCGCGCTCAACAGCGGGGTGGCCACCCCCCAGGCGATCAGGAGTCCGGTGAGCATGGCCATGCCCACCGAGATCCCGACCAAGTGTCCCGCCCCGAGCAGCGCCAAACTGAAGCCGAGGTTGAAGCCCGTCGCGCCCGTCCCGATCCGGAAATAGTTGGCCAAGTTGGCCGCCGCGACCCCGGTGGCCGCCACGATCTGGGCCCCCGCCGCGACCAGCGCGCCGACCAGGACGATCAGCGGACCGCGCTTCCGTTCGACGGCATTGGGGGAGGCTTCATCCCCGGTGGCTCCCACCTTGAGCACTTCGGCCGCGGCGACACCCTCGGGATACGGCAGGGGAGAATTGACCACCAGGGCCCGCCGGAGCGGGATCGAAAACAGCACCCCGAGAATCCCGCCCAGAGCGCAAATCGAGAAGGTGACGAGGAACGGGAAGCTCCGCCACCACCCCACCATGATCAGCCCGGGGAGCACGAAGATGATCGCCGAAAGCGTCCCTCCAGCGGAGGCCACGGTCTGGACGATGTTGTTCTCCTTGATCGTCCCGGTCCGGAGCGCCCGGAGGACTCCCATGGAAATCACGGCCGCCGGGATGGAAGAGGCGATCGTCAGGCCGACCCGAAGGCCGAGATAGACGTTGGCGGCGGTAAAGACGGCGGCAATGATGGCGCCGAGGATCAGCCCGCGGATCGTGAGTTCGGATTCAGTCTTCGCCATGAGGCCTCGAGCAAGGGATGCCGAAGATACTGCCGATTCCGCGCCTCGTCGCCATCCGGCGACAATCCGTCCAAGTTTCAGTCCGGAACATCGCCTCGTTTAGATGAAACCATCCGTGGGTGCCATGCGTCCAACTCTGATCCACCGGACACCGGTCATTCAATCGAAAAGGCACCTCTATGCGATGGCTCCGAACCCGCGGCGCTCTGATCGCAGCCATCACGACCCTCATCCTCGTGCCAGGAGCTTGGTTGCTGGCCCGCGACAAGGGCACCGCCGATTCCCCGGTCGTGGCCCGGGTCAAACGGGGCGAATTCAAAGTCACCGTCACCACCTCCGGCGAACTCCGGGCCCTCAAGTTCGTCCAAATAACCGTCCCGCAGAATTCTCAGCAGGCCGAGGCGTACCAGATGAAGATCGCCTCGATCGTGCCTGAAGGAACGGTGGTCAAGGCTGGTGACGTCGTCGCAGACCTCGATCGGTCTACCCTCGCCAACAAAATGGCCGAAGTGGGCCTCGCGCTCCAAAAGGCCGAGGCGGTGCACGAACAGGCCCGGCTCGACTCCACCCTCAATCTCTCCAAAGCCCGCGAAGAGATGAAGACTATGGAGCTCGGCTTGGAGGAAAAACGGCTGGCCAAAGAACAGGCCGTGTATGAAGCCCCCACGGTCAAGCGCCAAGCCGAGATCGACTATGAAAAGGCCGAGCGGGCCCTGGCGCAGGCCAAGATCGACTACAAAACCAAAACCGAGCAGGCCCAGGCCAAGATGCGGGAAGTCGGCGCCGACCTCGAGCGCCAGCGCAATAAGCTCACCGTGGTCAGGGAAGTGATGGAAGGATTCACCATCCGCGCTCCGGCCCCCGGCATGGTGATCTACGTCAAGGAGTGGAACGGGAAGAAGCGCACCACGGGCTCGCAGGTCTCCGCCTGGGACCCGGGGGTGGCGACGCTGCCCGATCTCACGAAGATGGAGTCGGTCACCTATGTCAACGAGATCGACGTCCGGAAGATTGCCGTCGGGCAAATGGCCACGATCTCCCTCGATTCCGATCCGAGCAAAAAATTGACCGGTGCGGTGACGAGCGTGGCGAACGTGGGCGAGCAACGCCCGAACAATGACGCGAAGGTGTTTGAGGTCAAGATCCAAGTCGAGGAAGCCGACACGACGCTGCGGCCGGGGATGACCACGGCCAACGCGATCGAAACCCTGAAGACTGACAGCGTCCTGTTCGTGCCGCTCGAGGCGGTCAACAGTGAAAACGGGATCCCGTTCGTTTTCAAGAAAACCGGGAGCCGGGTCACTAAGCAGGAGGTGGCCCCGGGGTCGTTGAACGACGATGAAGTCGTCATCCTGGCCGGCTTGGCGGTTGAGGACCGGGTCCTGCTCGCGCCGCCCGCCGACCGCGATCGCCTCGCGATCGTCCGCCTGCCCGGTTCGACGGCCGGCGCCAAACCCGAAGGCGGCGACACCGTGGCGCCGTCGGTTCCGCTCGGGGGTACGCCCGCCAAGCCGAAGTCCTGATCATGCGGCTCGATCGGGAAACGCTGGCTCGCTGGCGGGCCCAGTTCATGGCCCAGGCGGTCTTCAGCCTGCGGATTGCCCTCGAGGCGGTCCAGCACAACAAGCTCCGGGCGGCCTTGACGTCGCTCGGCATCTTGTTCGGCGTGGCATCGGTCATCGCCATGCTGGCCATCGGCAAAGGCGCCGAGCAGGAAATCCTCGAACAGATGCGGCTGCTCGGATCGAACAACGTGATGATTACGCCGCTGGTCGAGCAGAAGGAAGAACTGGCCAAGGAGCAGCCCGAGAAGCAGGTCAAAAAATTCTCGCCGGGGCTCACCTATGCCGATGCCGTGGCCCTGGCGCGGGTCATTCCGGGTGTCGAAGCCACCAGTGCGGAGATCGTGATCAACACCTCGTTGACGCGGGAAGGCCGCCGCCGGTCCGGCAAGTTGGTGGGTGTCGACACCTCGTATTTCCGGCTCACCAATCTCGATCTCAGCCGCGGAAAATGGTTCACCCCCCTGCAGGTGGAGCGGGGCCTTCCGGTGGCCATCATCGGCTCCGGGGTCCGGACCCGGTTCTTTACCACCGAAAACCCGGTCGGCCGGCCGCTCAAAGTCGGCGATACCTGGGTGACCGTGGTCGGGGTGCTGGCCGATCGGCGGTTCAGCAACGCCACGGCCGACCGGCTCGGCATTCGCGACGCCAACATGGACGTCTACATCCCGGTCCACACCATGTTGATCCGGTTTCGGAATCGGGCCCAGTTGACGCAACGCGACATTGAAGCGGCGGCCCGGGAAGGTGACTTCACGCCCAACGCCGCTCCCGAGCCTGAGGAACAGCGGAAAGAGCGCACCAATACCAATCAGCTCGACCGGATCATTGTTCGCGTCGCCGATTCGAAGCAGGTGCCCGCGATCGCCGAGATCGCCCAGCGGATGTTGGCGCGGAGGCACAACGCGGTCATCGATTTCGAGGTGGCGGTGCCGGAGCTGCTGCTGAAGCAGGAACAACGCACCAAGACCATCTTCAATATCGTATTGGGGGCGATCGCCTCGATCTCCCTGATCGTCGGCGGGATCGGCATCATGAACATCATGCTCGCGTCGATTCTCGAGCGGATCCGGGAAATCGGGGTCCGCCGGGCGGTCGGAGCCACCCAGAACGAAATCCTGTTCCAGTTCCTGAGCGAGGCGGTGCTGATCAGCGTGGCCGGCGGGGTCGTCGGTATTCTGGTCGGCCTGGCGTTGAGCAGCGGGATCGAACGGCTCGCGGACATCCGGACGATCGTGTCGTATCCCTCGGTGTTCGTGGCCTTCGGGGTGTCGTTCGCCACCGGCCTCGTGTTCGGCATCGTGCCGGCCTATCGGGCGGCGAAGCAGGATCCCGTGGTCTGTCTCCGTTACGAATGAGGCCTCTCTCCATGGCGATGAGTCGTTCCGCCGGCCTGGCCGGTGTGCTGGTGGCTTCGGTCGCGTGGGCCCAGCCGCCGATCAAGTTGGCCGACGCCATCAGGATGGCGCAGGAGCGGAGCTTTCAGGCCCAAGGGGCCAAAGCCACGTACGAAGCGGCCCGGTTTCGGGACAAAGCGTTCTATTCTCGGCTCCTGCCCCGGCTCTCGATCGGCGGAACCGTGCCGGCCTACAACCGGTCGATCATCCAAGTCATTCAGCCGGACGGGAGCACCCTGTTTCGGCCCCAGAACCTGACCAGTTCGGCGCTCACGGCCACGATGTCGCAACGCCTCCCGGTGCTCGGGGGTGATTTCTTCGTGTCCTCGTCGCTGGCCCGGTTGGCCGTGACCGGTACTCAGTCGGTCAAGACGTGGTCGTCCACGCCGGTGTCCTTCGGAATCCGCCAGTCGATCTTCCGGCCCAACGCGCTCGAATGGGACCGCCGGGAACAACCGGCCCGGGTCGAAGTGGCCGAGCGCCAATATCGGGAGGCCCGCGAAGACATCGCGCTCGCGACCGCCAATCTGTTCTTCGACGTCCATGCCGCCCGGGTGGCCCTCGCCAACGCGCTCACCAACGCGGCCGTCAACGATACGCTCTACACCCTGAACAAGGGCCGGTTCGAGGTCGGGAAGATCGGCGAGAACGACCTCCTCCAAAGCGAGCTGGCGCTGCTCCGGTCCCGCACCACGCTCGACGGAGCCCGGCTCGAGTACGACCGGACCGTGGCGGCCCTTCGGCTCGGCCTCAACCTGCCGGTCGGATCACCGCTTGAAATCGAGGTCACCACCGTCGTCCCGACGTTCGAGGCCGATACCACGCGCGCCGTCGCCGAGGCGCTCCGCAACCGGTCCAGTGTCACGGAAGCCGAGCTGCAGGAAACCCAAGCCGACCGCCGGATCGCCGAGGCCAAACTGAACAACGGTTTTGGGGCGACGGTCCAGGCGAGCTACGGCTTCAACGCCTCGGCGCCCGAGCGGAACCTCGCATATCAGAATCTGCTCGAAGCCCGGCAATTCTCGCTCTCGGTTGACGTGCCGCTGCTGCAATGGGGCGCCCGGAAAGAAGCGATCGGCGCCGCCCGCTCCGATCGAGACCGGGCAGTGAGCAACTCGCGCGGTGTCCTGGCCCAGGCCGCTCAGGATGCCCATTTTGCGGCGCTCCAACTTTCTCAGGCCCGCCGCTCCCTGGCCCTCTCGGCCAAGGCCGATACCGTCGCGGGGAAACGGTTCGAGGTGGCCTACAACCGGTACGTGATCGGGCGGATCCAGATCGACAACCTCTACGTGGCCCAAACGGAAAAGGACCAGGCGCTGGCCCAGTTCGTTCAGTCCCTCCGGGGCTACTGGCAGGCGTACTTCCGGCTCCGGCGCGCCACGATGTTCGATTTCGAAGCCGGAGCCCCGATTCAATAGCCGGCCCCGATGGTGGCGGGTATCTTGGTGGGGTCGCCTCGTCCCCTACCATTCGGAGTCCCCGTATGCTCCGCTCCGCCGTCCGTTCGCTCGTCTTGGTTGCCATGCTCGCGGGTCCCGCCGCCGCGCAGCGAACCGTCAAACCCGTTCTCCACGGCCGCCATTGGGTGGCCATCACCGGCAAGCCGCTCGCCGCCACCGCCGGCGCGATGATCTTTCAGCGCGGAGGCAACGCCGTCGACGCCACCTGCGCGATGCTCGCCGCCGTCACCACGATGTGGGATGTGCTCTCCTGGGGCGGTGAGACCCAGGCCCTGATCTACCATCCCGGTCTGAAGAAAGTCATCGGGATCAACGCCCTCGGCGTCGCGCCGACGGGGGCCACGCCGGAGTTCTACCGCGCCAAGGGAATGAACTATCCGCCCGAGTACGGTCCCCTGGCCGCAGTAACCCCGGGGACCCCGGGTGGGCTGATGACGATGCTGGCGGAGTACGGCACCATGTCCCTGGCGGAAGTGTTGGCGCCGGCCATCCAAATGGCGGACGGCTATCCGATCGAGGCCCAGACTGCCAATAGCATCGAGAGCCAGAAGGCCTGGATCAAGCAGTGGCCCTATTCGAAGGCGCTGTTCCTGACCCATCCCGGCCAGAAGCGGGAGGCGCCAAACGCCGGGGAAATTTTCCAGCAAGCCGACTTGGCCGTCACGCTCCGGAAGCTGGTCGAGGCAGAAGCCCGAGCCAAAAAGGCCGGCAAATCGCGGAAAGAGGCGATCTACGCCGCGTACGACCGGTTCTACAAGGGAGACATCGCGGCAGAAATCGCCCGGTCCACCCAGGAGCAGGGTGGCTTGATCACGGTCGAGGATTTGGCCAACTGGAAGGTGAAGATCGAGGAACCCTTGTCGACCACCTACCGGGGGATCGAGGTCTTCAAACTGCGAGAGTGGCAGCAGGGACCGGCGCTGCTCCAGGCCCTCAATATCCTCGAGAACGCCGACCTCAAGTCGATGGGCTACAACAGCACCCGGTACGTCCACACCGTGTATCAGACCATGAGTCTGGCGTTTGCCGATCGGGACTTTTACTACGGTGACCCGGCGTTTCCGCCGGCGACCCCGATCAAGGGTCTCCTGTCGAAAGAGTACGCCAAACAGCGATTCGGCGAGATCAACTGGACCGAGAACGACCCGACAATCAAACCCGGTGATCCGTATCCGTTCCAAGCCGGCCAGAACCCGTTTCTCGAGGTTCTGAAGAACTGGCCGCCCAAGCCCAAACCGCAGCCGAACACCACCGACCAGGCCGCCATGTCGTTCGATGAGGCGTTCCGGGCGGGAACCACGTCCATTCAAGCGGCCGACGAAAGCGGCTGGGTCGTGTCGGTCACCCCGAGTGGCGGATGGGTCCCGGCGGTCATCGCCGGGAAGACGGGGGTCGGGCTGAGCCAACGAGCCCAGAGTTTCGTCCTCGACCCCGCCGAAAGCCCCTTCAACGTGATGGCGCCCGGCAAACGACCGCGGGTCACCCTGACCCCGACGTTGGCGTTGAAGGACGGCAAGCCCTACGCGTCATTTGCCGTGCAGGGTGGCGACACCCAGGATCAGAACCTGCTCCAGTTCTTCCTCAACATGGTGGAGTTCGGGATGAACGTGCAGCAGGCCGTCGAAGCGCCCAACATCGCGAGCTATCAGATGCGGAGTTCGTTTGGGGCCCACGACTCGCGGCCCGGCCGGATGACCCTGAACGAGAGCATGCCGCCCTGGGTCCGCGACGACCTTCGGAAAATGGGCTACACGCTCGACTTTGCCCGGAGCACCTCCGGGCCGATCAACGCGATCTTCTTTGACTGGGTCCACGGATCGTTCTGGGGCGGCTCGAGCGCCGACGGCGAAGACTACGGCATTGCCTGGTAGAGGCTACGGCTCCAGTCTGAAGGAGGGGGTGTGGCGGGGCCGGACCGCCGGAAAGTGGCGCCGGTCCGTCGTGAGCAAGGTGGTGACGAGACCTCGCTCGGCGGCCGCCACGAGGCTCGCGTCGACAAAACCGAGCCCAACCGACTCAAACTGCCTGACGAGCTCGGCGATCCGGGCCAGGTCGTCATCGGCCAGGAATGGGTCCAGCAGGAATTCGCCGTCCGCCAACGCTCGGATGAACAGTGATTCGGCTCGCGGCCCGATCCGGGTGGCCAGCAAGTGGGTGACCTCGGGCAGGATCGTCTCTGGGAGCCGAATCTGGCCGGCGTTCCGCTCCCAGAAACCGGCCACCCGGGCGTGCCACGCATCGTCCCGATCGAGCAGCGCGAACACGGCCCCGGTGTCGGCGAGGATCACCGATGGGGATCCTGCCACAAGAGTTCGTCGACCCGCTCCGCCGTATCGGAATGGCCCGAGGCGAACTGGCCGGCCAAGCTGGGCAGTTTGCGTTTCATGTGGTCCTCCTCTGTGATGTGCTCCAGGAGCGCCTCGCGCACCACTTGGGCGAAGCTCTTTCCTTCTTTGGTTGCGTAGCGCCGGGCCTTTTTCAAGAGATCCTCTTCCAGGAAAACCGTGGTTCGACGCATGGCATATATATGCCATCATGGATATGCCTTCGTCAAGGGTCAGCCAGCCGACGACCCAAGCTAGGGCTTGGGTGAAGTCGGTGGTAACCAGATTTTCGGGGATTTGGAGCCTTCCGCCGCTGCCGGCTACCCGGGGATGACGAGTCGCTCCATCGCCTTCCAGCGGCCGCGGGTAAAATCCGGAATGGAGACCGGCTTGCTCCGGTTGGCCACTGACTGCTCGGTAGTGGCGCAGATCACGCTCCAGGCGGCGGCGTCATAGACGTTCTGGTCGGTCGGGAGCCCTTGGCGAAGGCAGTGGATGAGCCGCCAATCCTCCAGAAAATCCATCCCGCCATGGCCGCGGGTGGCCTGCTTGACCCGGTCCGATTTCCAGAGCGGGTGGTCGTGGCTTTCGAACCATCGCTCGATCGAATCCCACCGATCCTCCCGCTCGCTCTTGCCCTCGACGTAGACCCGGCGGGGATAGCCTTCGACCAACCCCTTGGTACCCTGCAACACGTACTTGCGGCTATAGGGCCGGGGCAGGTTGGTGTCGTGGGTGATGTAGATGGTCTGGCCCCGAGTGGTGCGGATCAGCGAGGTGTTCACGTCACCCAGCCGGTAGGTCTCCCTCCGCTTTGGGCTGTCGGCCGGGATGTGCTCGGCCGCCCAGGCTTGGAGGCCTCGGGACGGACCGCTCATCGAGACCACGTAGTCGAACTGATTGCCTCGATTGATATCCATGGCCTGGGCAATGGGGCCGAGCCCGTGGGTCGGGTAGAAATTCCCGTTCCGTTTGGTGGCGTGGGCCCGCCGCCAGAGGCCTTCACCTTCGTCGGCGAACTTGATGGCCCGGAGGTCGTGGTTGTAGCCGCACTCTCCGTGGAGGATTTCGCCGAGGATTCCCTGCTGGGCGAGGTTCAAGGCCAGCATCTCGAGTTGGTCGTAGCAGCAGTTCTCCATCATGACGCAGTGCTTCTGATACCGCTCCGCGGCCTCGACCAGCGCCCAGCACCCCTCCACGGTATAGGCCGCGGGCACTTCGGTGGCGCCGTGCTTGCCATGGCTCAAGGCGGCCAGCAGAACCGGCACATGCCATTCCCACGGCGTGGCCGTGAACACCAAGTCGAGGTCTTCCTCGGCGCAGAGCCGCTCGAAGTCGCGCTCCCCGCGGGTGTAGCCGGTCGGTTTTCGTTGGCCGGCCTTGACCGCCAGGTCCTGGGCCCAGGCCACCCGCTCGGGAACGATGTCACAGACCGCGGTGAGCTCGACGCCGTCGATGGCCAGGAGGTTCTCGACGTGGGTACCCCCCTGACCTCCGATGCCGACGAACCCGATCCGGACTCGATCCATCGGCGGAGCCCGGAAGAAACCGCCTGGCTCTGACTCGGCGTGGAGCAGCGAGGGCAGCAGCGAGGCTGCCGCCCCGAAGGCCGCGGTCTGTCCGAGAAAATCCCGGCGGGTCTGGTCAGGGGTCATGGGGTGCTCCCGGTGGTCCGGCGGATGAAGCCGACGAAGGCGGTCATGTAGGTGTCGCGGTCCAGTTCCCAGGCGGAATCGTGGTCTCCCCCTAACGCGATGAAGGCCTTGGGGTCGGGGGCCCCCCGGTAAAGCTCGGCGCCGTGCGCAAACGGAATCGTCCCGTCCGCCCGGGCGTGCATGACCAGGAGCGGCATTCGAAGCCTGCCGAGTTTGGCCTGGTTGTCAAACCGGTTCTCGGCCAGGGTTTCGATCGGCAAGTAGGGGTATCGCCCCTTGGCAACGCTCGGCACCGACAAGAACGTGCCTTCGAGGATCAGCCCGGCGGCGGGCACCGTCACGGCCAGCTCCGTGGCCACGCCGCCCCCGAGCGAGTGGCCGTAGATGACGATCCTCGCCGGATCGATCCCGATCGTGTCTCGGACATAGGTGTACACCGACCGGGCGTCTTGATACAGGCCGAGCTCGGTCGGGGCGGAGTCGCTACTGGCGCCAAAGCCCCGGTAGTCGAACGCCACCACGTTGATGCCGTGCCGGACCGCATCGGCATAGAACCGCTGTCGCTTGAGGAGCGTGATGTTTCCGGCATTGCCGTGACACGTCACCAGCCAAGGCCCCGCGGGGTCGGCGGACCGGACGATCCAGGTCGCCAACTCGATACCGGGCGCCGGGCTGATCCGCCTCGTCTCGATGGCCAGACCGAGCGAATCGGCGATCGGAATCTGTTCCCGGCCTCCGTATGAGGTAGGCTGGAACACCATCCGGGGCTCGTTGGCCAGCAGGTAGACGACCATCCCGCCGTAGCTCAACGCGGAAAGCCCGACCACGGCCACGACGCTCCGCCGAATGAACGGCCTCATGCGCTCTTGTCGGCGGACGTCAGGGCCTTGAGCAACTGATACCAGAAGGACACGGCTTGGTGGAACGGCTCCACCCCGACCCGCTCGTCTCGTCCATGGGCCCGGACGTCGTCGGCTTCCTCGAAGATCGCGCCGACCCCATACACCGGGATCCCGCCGTTCCGGACGAAGAGCCCGTCCGTGGCGCCGGTCGACATCTCCGGCACCATCACGGCCGAGGGCCACATTTGCTTGGCGATGCGTTCGACCGGCCCCACCACATCCGAGCGGAGCGGCGACGGCGGGCTCGCCTCGGAGGGCTGGGTCACCGTGATCTGAATGGTGGGATCGGCGACGATCCGCGCCAGCACGGTCTGCACCGCTTCTCTCGTGTCATCGGGAAGCAACCGGCAGTTGACCGTGGCTCTGGCGAGCTGCGGGAGGGCATTGTCCGCGTGGCCCCCCAATAGCCGGGTCGCGACACACGTCGTCCGCATGACCGAGTTGAAATAGGGCGATTGGGCGCTCAGCCGAGCGGCGGCGGCCGGGTCGGCGGTGGCCGCGACTGCCTTCATGTCAGCCGCCGTCAGGCCGGTTTCCGCCAGGGCGCTTCGGTCGAAGAAGGCCCGAGTGGTTTCGTTGAGGCGGACCGGAAAGTCAAACTCGGCCAGGCGGCCAAGTCCCGCCGCCAGGCGATAGATCGCGTTGTCCCGGATCGGCAGCGAGCTGTGGCCTCCTTTGTTTCGCGCCTCCAATGAAAACGTGAGGTAGATCTTCTCGGCGGTCTGGACCGAAAACGCCCGGGGCTTCCCATTGACCAGCAGACCACCGCCGCCGTCGGTGTTGAGGGCGTACTCGGCGTCGATCAGCGCCCGGTGTTCCTTCATCAACCAGACGATGCTTTCCTGCACGGTCTCCTCATCCGAAGTCAGGACCATGATCAAATCACGGTCGGGTACGAACTTCTCCTGCTTCAATCGGATGAAATTGGCTACCAAGGTAGCCACCCCGGCTTTGTTGTCCGCCGTGCCGCGCCCGTAGTAGAAGCCGGCTTCCTCCTTGAACGTGTAGGGATCGAACGACCAGTCTTCCTTGCGGGCGTCGACCACGTCCAAGTGTGCCATCAGCAGGATCGGCTTCTTGCCGGAGGCGCGGCCCCGATACCGGGCCACCACGTTTTGGTACCGCGGCTGATGGCCGAGGACGGTGACATCGCTCGCCGGGAATCCGGCGGCCTTGAGCCGGGCCGCGATGGCCGCCGCCAGCTCCGGGGTGTGGCCGGCCGAGTCGCTGGTATTGACCTCGATCAGTTCTTTGAGGATCGACCGCTCGAGGACCCGGGCCGGGTCGGCGGATTGGGCCACTGCCGGGATGCTCACCAGGGACCCCATGATCCCGATTGCCAAGACGACGCGCATGCGGTGCTCCAAGAAGACCTGCGAAGGGTTGGTACCAAGTCTCAAATATACGCCGCCGCCACGAGGAAGGCCGCCGAGCCGCCGAAGAGGCGACCCGGCGGCCGGGGGAGTGGACCGAGGTGGTGCCCTTCAAGCCTACGGTATAGGCTTGCCCTCGCGTTCCACGATCGTGGGCCAGTTCCCATCGGCCAGCTTGAGCCGGGCCTCCGGTTCCTTCTTCCAGAGTTCCAGGACTTTCTTGCTGTTCTGGAGGATCAGCCGGCCGTTCATGACGGTGTACGCCTCAGGGTCGACCGGGGCGAGATAGCCCCGCGACGCGCCGTAGCCGCAATACCCCCCGAACTGGGGGGCGTACTTGGCCGGCTCGTTCAGGAACCGGTCCCGGTGGTCCGCCGACATGAAGTAGTAGGTGGCTCCAAGATGTTTGGCCGAGAACGCCTCCACGCCTTTGACCGGGGCGGTCTCGGTGAAGTAGCTGACCGGGTCGTAACCCTCGAGGGCCAGGCCGCTCTTGGCGTTGACGACGACTTTGGGTGCTTGGGCCTCGGCGGCGGGCCCCGAAATGAGGAGGCCGCCCGTGACGGCCATCAGAGAAAGGATTCGCATGCCGGATAAAATGCCGGACCGCGGGGTTTGGTTCCCACCGGCTAGCGCGGCACCGGGGCCCGGACTACCGTTCCCTGATGAGCCTCCCCTTTCGGCCCACCGACACCCGGTATCTCGACCTCTATCACAAGGCCAAAAAGCTCCACTGGGATCCCGCCGATATCGATCTCAGCCGGGACCGGGCCGATTGGGACCGGCTCCGTCGCGACTATGCCGCCGAGCGGTTCGAGGAGCAGATCTACCGGCTGTGTTCGTTGTTCTACCAGGGCGAGGCGTCGGTGACCCGGACCCTGGCCCCTTATCTCGTGGCCACCTCGCGGCTCGGTCTCGGCATGGCCCAGGAAATGTTCCTGGCCACTCAACTCTATGAGGAAGCCAAGCACTTCGAATTCTTCAGCCGGTATTTTCGCGAGGTCATCGGGGAGGATGGCACCGCCACCGTCCGTCATCTGAGAGGGTCGCCGCAGACGCTCCTGATCGACGGATTGGACCGGCTGGCCGACCGACTGACCCGGGAAACCGACCCGGATACCCTCCGGGTCGTGTTTGTCGAAGCGGTGACCTACTACATGGGCGTGGTCGAAGCGATGGTGGCTCGTACCGGGTACTTGGGGGTGACCGATGCGCTGGCCAGTCGGGGATGGATGCCGGGCCTCTGTGAAGGTTTCCGGCTGATCAGGCGGGACGAGGGTCGTCATGTGGCGTACGGAATCCATTGTACCCAGGACTTGGTGGCGCAATACCCCGAGTACCGGGCCGTCGTGGAGCGGACCTTCGAAACCAGTCTCCCCGATGTGATCGGCATCGTCCAGAGCTTCGCGTATCCGCACCCGATCGTCGACGTCGGCAAGCTGACCCAGTTTGCGCTCGCGGCCTCGGTTCGGTTTCTTCGAACCGGTCCTGAATTGATTCAGGAACTCGATGAGTCGTGAGGGGGCCGGGGCCCGTTAGGCCAGGCGCCGGCTCCGGCGGCCGGAGAGCCGCTGCCGGAGCCAGACCTGATGCCGGTGGAGATAGCCCAAGAGTCGCATGACCCACACGAGCCAGTCCGGCGCGGATTCAACCGGCCTCGCGGGGAGGCCGCTCTGGCCGTTCGACGCGGCCCACTGGCGACAGGCTTCCCAGTCGAACCGCCAGATATCATCGAGCCAGAACCGCCGGGCGCCATGCTGTTCGATGGCCCGAAGGACCTCCACGTCGTACCAATGGTAGGGCGGATCGGCCACGGTCCGCATATCGATACCGAGCGCTTCCCACCCGGCAAACCACTCGGCTCGGGTCGGTTCGATCCGGCCTTCCCAGGTGAAGTCGAGGTGGTTCTGGTACCGCAACCGGCGCTTGAACACCGGCCGGCAGGTCCCCAACCCATTCTCGACCACGCTGTACCACCGGAGCTTCGATGCCATCCCGGACGAGCGGAGCGGGGCATAGTGGAGGAGGCGGACGTCGTTGAGCTTGAGCCGCGGGGCATCGGGTGGCAGCGGGAGCCGGCCGCTGTGGATCAACCGTCCCTCGTGCGGCGCCCCATCATCGATGTATCCAAAGGGGCGCCAGCGGTCATGCCGCATGCACCGGTCGGTGGTCAGCAACAGATCGACGAGTTCAAAGGTCAGGACGGTCCCCGGCGGCGCCGCCAACATGGTTTGCCATCCCGGGCTGGCCGGGGCGTCGGCCGCGATGATCTCATCGGCATCGAGGGCCAGAAGCACCTTGGGGCCAGGGACCAGGCGCCGGGCCGTGTCGAGGAGCAGGGTTTGGCGAGCCGCCTCGCTGAAGCCGGGGTCGGGGTTGTCGACCACCGTGATCTTGGGGTACCGCGAGGCAATCCGGCGGGTCTCATCGGTGGAATGCTGGTCGGCCAGGATGACGTGGTCGGCCAGTCGCGTCGTGATCGCGAGAAACCGATCGAGGATCCACCCCTCGTTGCGGACCGGGGTGAGCACCACCAGCGGGAGCGGTCGGGGTTCGGTCATGGGGAGCCCATCGGATGCCAAGTTAACGGGACCGGGGCTATTCTTTGAGTCATGTCAGTCCGACCATGGGTCCTCGCCACGGTGGCGCTTGGTGCCGGGATCATCGCCCGCCCGGCGACGGCTCAGACCGATGCTCTGGCTCGGGCGCCGTCCCGATTCGCGGTCCTCGACGGCGTTCGGATCCATTATAAGAGCCTCGGCACCGGCCGAACGGCGGTGGTCCTGGTCCACGGGTGGGCCTGTGATCTCGGGGTCTGGCGGAGCCAGGCCGCGGTCCTCGAAGGTCGGGTTCGGATCCTGGCCCTCGACCTCCCAGGACACGGCCGGAGCGACAAACCCACGGTTCCCTATTCGATGGCGTTCATGGCCCGGGCGGTCAACGCCGTCGTCGAGGCGGCCCAGGTTGATCAGGTGGTGCTGGTCGGGCATAGCATGGGCACGCCGGTGGCCCGGCAGTTTTACCGGCTTTTCGGCGCCAAGGTCAAGGGAATCGTGGTGGTCGACGGGGCCCTCAAATCCCCAGGCCTCGATAGCGCCGCCATCGAGCGGACCGTCCAGGCGTTCTCGGGACCCGGCCGCGAAGCGATGTTTGAGCAGATGATTGCGCCGATGTTTCCCGGTGAGGCGCTAGCCGCCGCCCGGCGGGACGTCATTCGGATGGCCAACGCGACTCCGCCGCATGTGGTGACCGGGGCGATGCGCGGCATGCTGGATCCGGCAATTTGGGGCGATGATCCGATCCGGGTGCCGGTCTTGGCGGTCATGGCCAAGGGTCCCAACTGGCCCCCGGCCTACCGGGCGTATGTCACCCGCCTAGTCCCCGAACTCGACTATCAAGAGCTCGAAGGGGTCCACCATTTTCTGATGCTGGAGCGGCCCGATCTCTTCAATCCGATGCTGACCGACTTCTTGAAGACCCTCGGCGTCATGCCATAAAAAAGGCGGGCCGAAGCCCGCCTTCTTTTCCAGCGATCTCGCGGGTCTAGTTCTCAACCAAGATCAAGAACTTCGAATTGGTCCAGAAGTTCTCCGGGTTGGTAATCTGCAGCGTGCCCCGGACTTTGCCCTTGGACTGGGCGGCCAAGTTCGCGAATGTCAGGTTCTGGTTGGTGACCACCTTGTACTGCTTGTCGGCCTTCGGCATCGGGATTTCGGCGGTCTGGCGCCGGTCGATGGCGGTAAAGGACGACGGATCGAGATTCTCGGCCGGCTTCAGGGTCTCACCGGTCCGGGTCACGAGCAAGAACCGGGTTCCGCCGACTTCGCGGATGATGCCCTTGTCCATCAGTTCCTTCTTGGAGCCGACGACGTAGTAGACTGTGTTCTCGCGAGTGGTCAGGGCCGAGACGGTATCCTGGAGGACCGTCTTTTCCTGGGCCAGGGTGGCCACCTGGGCCTTGGTCAGGTTGAGCTCGGACTCGAGGTTGGCGATCGACGTCTTCTGGCCCTCGACCATGGCCTTCAAGCCGTCAATCGTGGTCTGAAAATCGGCCAACACGACCCGGAGGCTGTCGGACTCGCCGGTGAGCAGCTTGATCTTCCGCTGGCTCGAGGCCAACCGAGCTTCGCTATTCTTGAGCCGCGCGGTCAGGTCTTTCACCTTCTTGAGCACGAGGGCCCGGTCGCTCGGCGAGGCGGCCAAGGGACTTTCCGGGGCCACCACTGGCTCGACGGCCTTCTTCTTGGACCCGCTTACCGTGGCCAACTCGACGTTGATGTCGGCCAGGAGCTTGGTGGTTTCGGCCAAATCCCGGAACAGGCTGTCCTTGGTGGCCGAGACGTTGGACATCTGCTGGACCTGGGTCCGGAAGAATTCGGTTGAATCGGAGGGGATCGATTGGACGACCTGGCCCCGGGGGGTGGCGTTGCAGGCGAGGCCGGTGAGCGCAGCGAGGGTGACGAGATGGCGTTTCATGGGGTCGTCTTTCTCCGTAGCGGCAAGGCCTATCCCTGCCTAGGTCTTCAAGTTAGGAAAGATGATCTGATCGCTTTCCAAAGCCAAGGGACGACCGAGTCCAGCCGGGTTGCACATCCTTGACACCGTCCGGTGCCTTGACACTTGGCCTATCTGATCCCGAAATTGTTGTCAGGTAATCAGTTTGGCCCCTCCTCGGGGTCGATTTCCACTTCCCAACTTGAGGGACCCCGGTATGCCTCGTTTCCTGCGATCGTGGCTGTTGGTGCTCACCCTGAGTCTTGTTCCAGCGTTGTTGGTTGCCCAGACCGGGTCCATTGCCGGACGGGTGACGGACAGCACTCGATCGGTTGGCCTCGGGGGCGCCCAAATCTCGGTTCGTGATGCCGCCGGTCGGGGCGCCGGGTCGGCCGTCAGCGCCTCGGATGGGAGTTTTCGGGTCGATCAGTTGGCTGCCGGGGCCTATTCGGTGTCGGTGGCGTTGATTCCCTACGGGGCGAAGCGGTTCGACGGCGTGACGGTCACGGCCGGCGGCACCGCCACGGTCACCGCCGCGCTGGTCAACCGGGCGTTCCTGCTCGATGAGGTCCGGGTCAGCTCGGTGTCGCGCGTGCCCGAGAAACTCAATGATGCCCCGGCCAGCATCACGGTCATTCCTGCGGTGCAGATCCAGGAACGGGCAGCGTTGTCGGTGCTCGATCACTTGAAGACCGCGCCCGGGGTGTCGTTCTCCGAGGGGGGCTTGGTTCAATCGAATATCGTGTCCCGCGGCTTCAACAACATTTTTTCCGGGTCGCTCTTGACGTTGATCGACAACCGGTATGCGGCGGTCCCGTCGCTCCGGGTCAACGTGCCGGCTTTCTTCTCCTCGACCAACGACGACATCGAACAAATCGAGTTTGTGCTCGGACCTGGGGCGGCGCTCTACGGTCCGAACGTCACCAACGGGGTGCTCCACATCATTACCAAGTCGCCGTTGACCTCCCCCGGCACCACGATTTCGGTCGAGGGTGGCTATCGGGGCAAGTCGCCCTCGGTGGTCGGCACGTCGGCGGCGGACAAGAACGGTGGCGTCTTCCGGATGGGCTTCCGCCATGCGACCCGGCTGTCCCCGAAGCTCGGCTTCAAGGTGTCGGGCGAGTATCTGGCCGGCGACGATTGGCGCTACGCCGACAAAGGCGACACCCTGCGGCCGAAGGTGGGGGGCGGCAAGTCGCGGTGTACGTCGACCGCCATTGGCTGCCGGGATTTCGATATCCGGCGGTGGGGCGGCGAGGCGCGGGTCGACTTCAAGCCCAATGACAACACCGAATGGATCACCAGCTACGGCCGGACCGAGGCCGGGAGCCTGATCGAGCTCACCGGCATTGGCGCCGGTCAGGCCCGGAATTGGCGCTTCCAGCACCTCCAGAGCCGGTTCCGCCACAAAGAGTTCTTTGCCCAGGTCTTTGGTAACTATAGCAACGCGGGCGAGACGTTCCTGCTCCGCGACGGCAACCCGATCCGCGACAATTCCCGGACGCTCGTTGCCCAGGCCCAGCATGGTTTCGGGTTAGGGGCCAAGCAGACCTTCATCTACGGCGTCGACTACATCTACACCGACGCGCGGACCAGCGGCACGATCAACGGGTCGAATGAAGGCGATGACAACATCAAGGAGATCGGGGCTTATCTCCACAGCGTGACGAAGCTGAGCCCGAAGTTCGACATCGTTTCGGCGCTCCGGGTGGATAAGCACAGCCGGCTCGATAAGGCGGAGTTTTCGCCGCGGCTGGCGCTGGTCATGAAGCCGAACGAAGACGTCAATCTTCGGTTGACCTACAACCGCGCCTTCTCGACTCCCAGCAACAACAATCTGTTCCTCGATATCGCCGCCGGGCAGGCGGGCCCCTACACTGTTCGCGCGTTGGGCGTGCCGAGATCGGGGTTCCGTTTCCGGGTCAACGGAGGCTGCGCGGGCGGACTCGACAACCTGTGCATGCGGGCCATCCCGGTTCCCGGAGCACCCACGTCGCTCTTGCCGGCCCGGGCTACGGCCCTCTGGCAATTGGCGGTCGGGTTGGTCTCGGCTGACCCGCGGTTGCCGGCCAGTCTGAAGCAATTGCTGGCGGCCATCCCGGCCCCGACGACGCAGGTCAACACCCAGCTTCGCCGGCTCAATGCCACGACGGGGCAGTTTGTGGCCATCCCGCCCGAGCAGGTGACCGACATCACCTCCATCCGGCCGAGTATTTCCAATACCCTCGAATTCGGCTACAAGGGCAATATCAGCGGCAAGGCGCGGCTCTCGGTGGATGTGTACTTCGAACGGCGGGAAAACTTCGTTGGCCCGTTGATCGTGGAATCGCCGAACGTGTTCCTGGACGGCGCCTCGTTGGCGGCCTACCTCACGGCCGCCTTTACGCCGGCGATCGGCGCGGCGGGGGCGGCCCAAGCGGTGGGTGCGTTGGCCCCGGCGTTGGCCGGGATTCCCCTTGGTACCGTGGTGCCGAATGACGGCGGGTCGCTGGTTGGTCGGCCGGATATTTTCCTGACCTACCGGAACTTCGGGTCGGTCGACCTCTACGGGAGCGACATGGCCTTCGACTACGTCGCCAACGACCGGTGGTCATTTGCGGCGACCTACTCGCTGGTCAACAAAGATTACTTCACCGCGGCAGAGGTGAACGGCCCGACGGATATTGCGCTCAACGGTTCCAAGAGCCGGGGGTCCGCCACGGTTCGGCTTCGGAACGATCCGCAGGGCTGGGCAAGCGAGGCGCGGGTCCGGTACGTCAAGGGCTTCCCGGTGAACTCGGGTGTGTACGTAAGCCCGCAGAATAGCGACGGGAGCTTCATCCCGACCGACTCCTACGGCGTGGTGGACATCCAAGGGAGCTATCGCCCCAGGTTTGGAGCCCGGAACATGATCATGTCGCTCAGCGTCAACAATGTGTTCGACAAGGGCTACGCGACCTTCGTCGGGGTACCGAAGATCGGCCGCCTGGTCATGTCGAAGGTATCGTACACGTTCTGATCCGGGGATTGGGAATCACCGAATGCTGAAAAGTCTGATCGAGCGGCACCCGTGGATCTCCTACGTGGTGCCGTTCGCGACGTTTATGGCCATGCTGGTCATCGGCCCCGCGCTGCCGGTGCCGCCTCGGGTCGAAGCGGTTATTCGAGTGGCCGTGCTGATGGCGGTCATCGTCTTGGTGGCCCGGCCGGTCCTGACCTTCCGGTTGACCCAGCCGCTCGGAACCATCGGGGTTGGGGTGCTGGTGTTCGTGCTCTGGATCCTCCCCGATCTCCTGATTCCCGGCTACCGCGACTCGGTTCTGTTCCAGAACAGCCTTACTGGTCAGGTCGAAAGCTCGATTCCGGTCGAGGCCCGGACGGATTGGCTGGTCTTGATGCTGCGCTTCGTTCGGGCCGCGATGATCGTGCCGGTGGTCGAGGAGCTCTTTTGGCGAGGGTGGTTACCCCGCTGGCTCGACCGGTCCGACGCGTTCTGGACCGTGCCGCTCGGCGAATTCAGCCGGTATGCGTTCTGGGCCACGGCCATTCTGTTTGCCTTGGAGCATGGTCCGTATTGGGATGTTGGACTGGTGGCGGGTCTGATCTACAACTGGTGGATGCAGCGGACCAAGAGCTTAGGCGATCTGATCTGGTGCCACGCGGTGACGAATGCGTGTTTGTCGGTGTGGGTGGTGGGGATGGGGGAGTGGCGGTATTGGTAAGGGGCTCGGTGCTCGGCACTCGGCGCTCGGCACTCGGCACTCGGCGCTCGGCGCTCGGCGGTTGGGTTAGGTGTCGGGGGTGAGGGGGAGGGTGTCGGGTTGGGCGCTGTCGGGGGCGACGAAGATTCGGCGGACGCTCTTCCAGTAGGTTGATTTGGCTTTTGAGATGTCGCTCTCGATGATGCCTTTGCGGCGGTTGGCGGCGTGGACGTATTTGCCTTCACCGACGTAGATCCCGACGTGGGTGACCTTCCGGCCTTTCCCGAACATCAGGAGATCGCCGGGGAGGAGTTGGGCGGTGTCCTTCGGGACCTCGAGGCCGGTTTGGGCTTGTTGGGCGGCGGTGCGGGGCAGGGCCCGGCCGAACAGTCCGGCCACCCACTGGACCAAGGCGCTGCAGTCGAAGGCCTTGCCGGGTTCCTTGGCGCCGAACCGGTACCGGAGCCCGACCTGCTGGCGGGTCAGGGTCACCAGCGAATCGCGCCCCTCCAAGATCGTTCGGCTCAGGGCCTCGAACGGCTTGGGCTGGGACTGCTGGGCTTGACCGCCTGACGTCGCCGCGAGGGCGAGGCCGAGGGCCAGCAATGCGGGTCGAGGGAACCGAATCATCACCCAGAATATCTAGCTCCCTCGCCGTTCCAAGTCCACCGTAGAAAGTCCGAGCCGATGGCAGGCCTCGGTTCGGACTTTCTACGGTGGACTTGGAACGGCGAGGGAGCTAGATATTCTGGGTGATGATTCGGTTCCCTCGACCCGCATTGCTGGCCCTCGGCCTCGCCCTCGCGGCGACGT
>JANMHX010000338.1:0-34112 GCA_031375485.1 Gemmatimonadota bacterium
CTGGGGCTGCATCACCGGCCCTCCGCTATCTCAAGCAGCGCTTCCCAGCCTGCGAGGCGTACCAAGTCCATTTGCACGGCCACGCTGAAAGTATCACACCGGACCGGATTCACCTGTGGACCGCGGCGCGCTTCCTGGCAACCTTGGTGTAGATGGTGAACCCGGTCGCGACGCTGCCTAGGGGCGGGTGCGAATCACCCGCCCCTTACCGTCGAGCCGTTCGAGGTTCTCGCCGATTCGGCCCACGTAGTCCACCGTCTCACGATGCCGCCACCGAGGCACCTCCGGCGCCACCCGCTCGATCGCGCCCCACCCTCTCGGATCGAGCTGCCGCTCCCGGGCCAGCCGCTGGGCCGTCAAAATCGGCACCCGGCCCGCGTTGTAGCTCCCGAACATGAAGCGATGATGGTCGGCATCATCGACGTCGTCCCGCCAGAGCCGCCAGAGTTGCCGGTCGTAAAAGATCCCGGCGGCAATGTTCCACTCGACGTCGTCCACCGAGGCCCACTCGGGATTCTTCGATTGGATCTCGCGAAAGGTCGACGGCATCAACTGCATGACACCCCGGGCCCCTACCTGGCTCTTGGCATCAGGGTCGAGGCGACTCTCCGTCATCCCCTGCGCCTTGAAGATCCGCCAGTCGAATCCCACCCCGAAGAACCGCTTCGAGTATTTCCGGAAGGTCGGGTCATACCGGTCCGGACCCGACTGGGCCTCGCCCCGGACCACGCCGAAGGCCAGCATCAGCAGCAGGACTGCCCTCAATTGAGCGCCCCCGCAATGATCATCGCCACGCCGAGGAAAATCGCGGCGATGAAGATCGCCACCGCCACGTTCCCCTTCTGGAGCTCCACCGCGAAGTTGACCTCCGGCGTCAGCCGGTCGATGACCCGATAGGCGCCGAACATCAAGACGACGCCAAGGACCGCATACAGGAAGTTGACTCCGATGATCGTCCACTCCATCGCGCCTCCAGGCCAGGGGTTCAAGGAATCTAGCGACGGGATGGCGGTGCTTGGGGTCCGCGGTATCTTTGCAGACACCCTGACCCAGGCGGGTTTGACCGAACCACAAGAGCGGTTCACCATTCGCCTGGTTCCGCGCGGACGCGGGGCCGAGCTCCGGCTCGAGTGGGACACCTGGTCCGCCGTTGCGGACCTCACCTTCGAGCCCGACCAACCCTGAGAAGACCATTCTGGCCGGGCGAGGCGGCCTCCCACACCCGGTTGGGCGGCTGCTGTTGACGCTGGCGCATACTTGAGCGCCTGGAGGTTCTCGACTCTGGCAGCGTGGCTCAGCCGCGAAACGATCCCAACCGCTTTCGAATTGGTTACCGCGCAACCCGAGGACCGGCCAATACTGGGGCCATGCCTTGCCCAGGAATCGCCGAGGAGGATAAGCTATGGCCATGCCCGCACTGGCACGGCGGTGGACCCGCGAGGATATCCGGGCGCTCCCGGAGGACGGCAATCGGTACGAACTGGTCGCCGGCGAACTGCTGGTGACCCCGGCGCCGCGGATGCCCCACCAGGATGCCGTGCTGGCCTTGATCACGGTCCTCGCCCCCTTTGTCCGCACCCACGCGATCGGACATCTCGTCGCCTCGCCAGCCGATCTGGAGATCCGCCCCGGCGAGTGGTATCAGCCCGACCTGTTCGTCGTGCCACTGAATGACGGCCTCCGGCCACGGGACTGGAGCGAAATCCGCACGCCGCGCCTGGTGATCGAGGTGTCGTCGCCGTCCACGGCCCGGTTCGACCGGGTCGTCAAGCGGCCGGCCTTCCAGGACGCCGGGGTCGAGGAGTTTTGGATCGTCGATCTCGACGCGCGGTTAGTCGAACGCTGGCGGCCGGAGGACGGGCGACCCGAGATCTTGGTGGAACGCTTAGTCTGGCAGCCGAAAGGCGCGTCCCAACCGCTCGACATCGACCTCGTGGCCTTCTTTGCAGGGGTGCTCGACTAACGGCAGTGGCGCGCCCTGAGCTACGACCCCGGTTGCTGGAAGAGAGCGACGCCCGCCTTCTTGGCGGCTTTGATCAGCGCGTGGTCGACGGTGGCAAGAGGAAGATGCTTCCGTTGCGCCAGTTCCAGATAGGCCGCTTCGTAGATCGTGAGGTTGTAACGCCGGGCCAGTTCGAACACGAGGCCTTCCCTGGGCAGGTCGTCAACCGCGAATGGAAGCAGCGCCAGATCGGCCAGAAACGAAGCCGTGCGCGCCGGGGTGAGTCGCTTCCGTCGCTCGCCCATGAGGAGGGCATTGCGGATTTCAAACCAAAGGGGCGTTGGCACCAAGGCCTCGTCAGCGGCGATTGATTCGATCACCTGGTCTGCGTAGGTCGCGTCCTCATCGTCGAGGGCTTGGCTCAGAGTGGCCGAGACGTCGGGAATCAGGGCCATCAGAACCGGTGACCCTCATGCCGGAGGCTCATCAGTTCGTCCCGTCTCATGCCTTTGAACGTTCCGCGGAAACCCTTCAAGCGCTGAACGGCTTCGGCCATGACCACGGGGTCCCGCGCCGTATCCGGGGGCACGAGCTTTCCCACGGGGCGGCCGTGCTTCGTGATCTGAAAGGACTCGCCTTTGGCGGCCCGGTCGAGCAACTCGCTCAGGCGGGTCTTGGCGTCGAACGCGGCAATGGATTCCACAACTCCCTCAGTCTAGTTGGCAACTAGTTGACTATCGACATCCGACGGCCCTGAGTCAACCCGGCCTCCTCCGTGCCAAGTCGTGGTCGCATGACCATGTGATCTGAACGTGCGACATTCAGATTTCAAGTCATCAGATGCTCGAAACCTGGCTTCAACCCCCGCCGACGAGCCGGCCGAGCACCAGGGCGAGCACGATGCAGACCAGGCCGCCCCCGACCACCACGCCGCGGAGCGCCTTTGGAATCGTCGAGCCGCCGACGACGTGATAGGCGAGGGCACCGAAGAAGGGGACCAGCAGGATCACGGCGACCCAGCCTAACGTGACACCGCGCGCCACCTGGCGCCGGCCCAGATCGGAGAACGCCAGGGCCGACCAGACCGCGTAGAGCATGATCGGGAGGAAGTACCCGTAGAGGCTCATCACGATCGAGAGCGCCGAGGGCAAGGGGATTTCACTCATCAGCGGATCCGGTAGAAAGTGAGGGCGTACGCCACGCCGACGACGGCGAGACCGCCGAGGACGGTGGCAAACCGGGCCACCCGCGAGAGGCTCGAGCGGCCGGCCATCAAGTAGGCCGCCGCACCCGCGCCCGGAAGCAGCAACACCGCCGCACTCCATTTTGCGGCGAGGCCCGGTTCCCGCTCGGCCCGCTCGGCGAGGTCGAGGAAGGCCACGGTCGACCAAGCGCAATACAACATCACCGGGAGCAGGTAGTCGTAGACGCCGAACAGCAGGGTGTTCAGGCGCCAGGGGGTTACCAGCGACAGAATGCTGCCCGGCATCATCGGCCTCGGGTGGTTGCGGCCGCGATCGTGGTGCTCGGCGGCGTGGGGAGACGAATCGCGTCGACGTCGATCGGATAGGCGGCGAAGGGATCGACCGGCGGCCTGACCGGGGCGGTCGCGCCGCCGGGCATCTGGGGTTGGGGGTCGGGCTTGGCCCAGTGCTTCCAGGAATCGTCGAACTTCTCGCGGGGCCGGAAAAAGGCGGCCCGGCCGGCCACGCTGGCGAAGTAGGCGACCGGATCGCCGACGACGGGGAACCGGAGACCCTGGCACGGCTGGAGCAGCTCGAGACCCCACGGGACCGTGGTCCGATATTGATTGCCGCTGAAACAGTTGCCCTGGCTCCCGAGTCCGCCGAGCGCGAGGTCGGTCCGGCCGGACTCGAGGATGACGTTGTCCCGGACCACGTTGTCGGTCGAAGGGTAGACGTTGCGGTCTTTGGTGGTGTAGAGATGGATCCCGTTGGTTCCGCTCCCGCGGATGTAGTTCCGGGCGATCAGATTCCGGCTCCCGCCGGTGACCGCGATCCCGCTGGTGCGGTTGTCGAGGACGAGATTGCCGACGATCACGTTTTCCCGCTGGGGCGGATGGGGCTCGACGTCGAAGGTGTTCGGGGCGATCCCGGGGCCTTCGTTGTTGCGCCAGATCGAATTGATGATGTAGAGCGAGCCGCTCGAATTGGTGCCCGAGTAACCGTTGCCGAGGTTGTGCTCCCCGATGACGCTGTCGAGAATGGTGCGGCAAGGGTAGCAGCCCCCGACATAGAAGCCGGCGTCGGGCGAGCCGGCGCCTAACGAGTGGTCGAGGAGGCCGTCGTAAGAGTCGAAGGCGTAGATCCCGTAGTCGCCGTTGTTGATCGCGGATATGTAGGAGCCGCGGTAGCCTTTGACACCGGTCCAGAAGAACCCGTTCAGGGTGTAGTGCCGGGCGGTGAGGTTCTCGACGGCCACCGCGTTCCCGAACACGGTGACGCCGTTGGCGCGGGTGAATTCGCCGTCGAGAATGGTCTCGTTGCGATCGACCCCGCGGAGCGTGACCGACGGGGTGGTGATGACCACCTCTTCGTGATAGACGCCGCGGTCGACCAGGACCAAATCACCGGGCTCGGCGGCATCGACGGCGGTCTGGATCGTGGCGTAGTCGGACGGGACGGCGAGGGTGCGGCCGCTCGCGGTCGCGACCGCCTCGCGGTGGCCCGCCTTGGCGGCGGAGGGTTGGTAGTCGACGTCGCCTACGACCACGGTGCCGACCATACCCTTGGTGCCGTCCGCGGTCCCGTGGAAGGCGCAGTAGTAGTGATAGACACCGGGATGGTCGAACTTGATGTCGACCCATTCTCCGACCTGGACTTCCTGGCGCCCGGTCGCGCTCGGCGTGGACCACGAGGTGTCGACCGCGATGGCGTTGTGAATGATCCCGCCCAGGTTTCGGAAATGGACGTGACCACCGACCGGCACCTTCATCAGGGTGGGCGAGAAGGTGTTATCCGCCATGGTGACGAAACTGCTGTCGGACAGGTCCTGGCCGCGGGAGCAGCCGGCCACGGCGAGCGGCACGAGCACGGCCGCGAAGAACAAGCGGGCCATCCTGGGCATGGACGACTCCTCGGGGTTGTCAGAGGGCTTTGCAAGGATACCGCCCCGAACGCGGAATCCGATAGTGGCCCTCTCCTAACGGGGTTTCGCGTACGGCGGCGGGGTGGTCAGCACCCGGCCGACGTTGATCAAGGTCGCGCCCGGCCAGATCGACGGCACGCCCCGGATGAACGTCACCACCCCGCCGGCCGGCGCTCGGACCTCCTTCACCGTCCGCCCGAAGAAATCCGTGAGCAGCCCAACCTTCATCCCCTCGGTCACATAGCTCCCCCGCGCCACGCCCGGAACGAACATCCCCTCACCCTCGGCGGCTACCCGGGCTCCCCCGTCGAGCCACACCGGCCGCTCGACCGGGTGAACGACGCGGTCGATCATCCGGAGGTGGCCGAGCGCGTTCAACATCCCGTCGACCAAGAGGGCCACCTCGCCCGCGACGACAGTGCCGGACCGGCCGGCCTCGGCGACCAGCACGGTCTTGCCTAACGAGACCGCGTAGCCGCTCAGAGTGCCGCGGCCGGCCGGGTTCGCCGGATCGACGTCTTGGATGATGATGTGGTCGAGCCCGAAGGCCAGCGTCAGGGCCTCGGAGGCCGCGTCTTGGGCTGGGTTGCCGCCCCGGAACAGATAGCTGTAGGGCCGGAGATCCTCATCGAGATCGCCGCCGTGGAGGTCGATGATGACACTCGCCGGCTTCACCACCTGTTCGGCCATCAACGCCAAAGCCCGCTGGCTCTGGGTTCCCTTGAGATCACCGGGATAGACCCGGTTCATGCCCTTGCCGTCGACCGGGTTGAGATGGACGATCATCTGGCGAAACGAGGCCAGGTTCACGAGCGGCACCACGATCGCGGTCCCGGCCATGGTCTTCGGGTCGAGCATCCCGATCAGTCGCTGGAGGGCGACGATCGACGCGTACTCGGTGCCATGACTGCCGGCCACCAGGGCCACGACCGGGCCGGGCCGGGCGCCGTTGATGACCGCAACCGGAATGTTCAATCCGGAATCGGGTCCGGGCGGCACGACGATCGAACCGAAGGCCACTTGGCCGCGCGGGGCGGTGGCGGTTCCAACGGTGACGGACTGAGCGAGCGCCAGGGTCGGGAGCAACACGGTGGCGGCCAGCAGCGGGGCGAAACGCATGGAAACCCGAGATTGTCGGAGAGACTGAGAATATATTAGGAAACCAATCCCCCCGGAGTTTGGCGACCATGATGAACGTCTCGAGATCGACCGCCCGACTGCTGTTCCTGATGGCGGCGACCGCCCCGAGTCTCTCCGCCCAGAGCGAGACGATGA
The DNA here is from genome assembly GCA_031375485.1 of Gemmatimonadota bacterium. GTDB lineage: Bacteria > Gemmatimonadota > Gemmatimonadetes > Gemmatimonadales > GWC2-71-9 > SHZU01. The sequence continues at coordinate 6,326 of JANMHX010000338.1, forward strand.
CCGCCGGGGTCAAGTTGGCCACCGGACACCAGGTCATGCCGAACATCACCTACCTCACCGCCACCGGCTACGACGCGAAGATGGATCTCTACATCTCCCGCGCTCCGTCGCCGGCGCCGACTCTCGTGTATATCCACGGCGGCGGCTGGGTTGGCGGATCGAAAGAGAGCTCGGTGCTCCAGCTGATGCCGTACTTGGCGCAGGGTTGGACGGTCGCCAATGTCGAGTATCGGCTCGGCCGTCACGCCCTCGCGCCGGCGGCCGTGGAGGATGCCCGCTGCGCCCTCCGATGGGTGATCCGGCGGGCCAAGGAATACAACGTCGACACCACCCGGATCGTCCTGAGCGGCCACTCGGCCGGAGGCCACTTGGCGTTGACGACGGGGATGCTGCCGGTCTCGGCCGGACTCGATCGCCAATGCGTCGGGACGTCGGAGATCAAGGTGGCCGCGATCGTCAACTGGTTCGGTATCACCGACGTGGTGGATCTGCTCGATGGGCCCAACCTGAAGTCCTATGCGGTCGCGTGGCTGGGCTCGCTCCAGAACCGCGAGGAGATTGCGCGGCGGGTGTCACCCCTGCAGTATGTCCGGCCCGGCTTGCCCCCGATCATCACGATCCACGGCGATGCCGACCCCACGGTGCCCTATCAACACGCCGTCCAGCTCCGCGACGCGTTGACCAAGGCCGGGGTAACGAACGAGTTGGTGACGGTGCCGGGGGGCGGACATGGCGGGTTTACCGCAGAGTGGAACCTCCGGGCGTATGCCGCGATCGAGAACTTCCTGAAGCGCGTCGGCGTCACGCCCTGAACTACGCCACTTCGATGGTCGCGAGGTGACCCGACGCGGCCTCGAGCAGCCGAATCGCGGGTCACCAGCGTGGCGCCGAGCCGTTCCGCCAGCACGACGGAAGCCGGGATGCAAGCCGACGGAATCCACCAATTACCGGGTGGGGACGGATGCGGTAAGTTAGGGAGACTGAAGCGAACTCCCGTCCCGGTTCCTGACCGATCTCACGACAGGATGCTCATGTCCCCCTGCCATCGCGCCCGGTTTCTCACCGCCGTCATCGCCGCCGTCCTCACCCACCCGGCGCAGGCGCAGGCCCCGACTCATCCGCTCGACGGCCTCTCGGCCAAGGAGCACTGGGACGTCTACGATGCCTTGATCGCGTCGGGAAAGACGGACAGCACCACCCGCTACCTCTATGAAGGCCTGCACGAGCCGCCCAAGGCCGAGGTTTTGGCCTGGCGGGCCGGGCAGCCGTTCCGCCGCGAGGCGCTGGTGCATCTCACGCAGGGGCTGCGCGGTTACCAGGCGATTGTCGACATCAAGGCGAAGACGGTCTTGTCGTGGACGGAAGTGCCGGGCCGCCAGTACATGACCAGCCGCGAAGAGGGCGACCAGGCCAACACCCTGGCGATGAAGGACCCGCGGGTGCGGGCGGCGCTCGGCAAACGCGGCATCACCGACTTCACTCACGTGGGATGCGGGCCGGCCAATCACGGCTACTTCGACCTCCCCGAAGAGCGGGGGCACCGGGTCGTTCACCTGTACTGCGGCGACGATCGCCATCGCGTCTCAGGTTACGGCACCAGCTTCGACGGTTTGGTGGTCGTCGCCGACCTGACCGACCGGAAGATCCTCCGCGTTGTCGATACGGGGGCGCAGCCGATCGTCGAGCCGTCCGGGGATCATGACGTCGAGGCGGTGGGCCCCACCCGGGAGACCCGCAACCCGGTGTCGATGGTGCAGCCGAACGGACCTTCTTTCACACTCGATGGTCAACAGGTGAGCTGGCAAAACTGGAAGTTCCAATTCCGGAACGATCCGCGCCGCGGGATCGTGCTGTCCCAGGTGCGGTACACCGATGCCGGCAAGGATCGCTCCATCATGTACCAGGGCTCGCTCTCCGAGCTGTTCGTGCCGTACATGGACCCCACCGATCCGTGGAACTATCAGGGCTACTTCGACCTCGGCACCTATCCCTCGTCGTTCGGCGGCATCGCCAGCTCCTTGAATCCCGGCGTCGAGTGCCCGGCCTACGGCGTGTACTTCAATTCGATCGTCGTCACCGACAAGGGCAGCCCCCGCCAGCGCGCCCGGACCGCCTGCATCTTCGAACGCTCGGCGGGCGAGGTCGCGTGGCGTCACAGCCGCGATGGCGGGCTCAACAACGAATCCCGGGTGAAGCGCGATCTCGTGCTCCGGATGTACATGAACGCCGGCAACTACGACTACCTCTTCGACTGGGTCTTTCAGCAGGATGGCACCCTGCGGGTCAACCTTGGCGCCACCGGGATGGACCAGGTCAAAGGCATTGGCGGCCCCGGCAACGACGAGGCCTACGGCCGGCTGATCGCGCCGCGCCTCGTGGGGGTGAACCACAGCCACTTCTTCTCATTCCGCCTGGACATGGACGTCGACGGCACCGCCAACTCACTGCTGGTCGATCAGCTGGCCACCGAACGACTGCCGGCGGCGAACCCGCGGAAGAGCGTCTGGAAGGTGACGACGACCGAGGCGAAGACCGAGTCGGAGGCGCAACGGATGTCGACCATGAGTGCGCCCGAGATCTGGCGGATCGTGAACCCGGCGGTGAAGAGCGCCTACAGCGGACTGGTCGGATACGAAATCGAGGCGATGGGGGCGATGACCCTGCTGGCCCCCGACGACTACATGCAGCGTCGCGGCGGATTCACCAACCACTCGCTCTGGGTCACGCCGTACCGGGCCGAGGAACTGTTCGCCGCCGGCGACTATCCCACGGTATCGACTGCGGGGGCGGGGCTGCCCGCCTGGACCGCCGCCAATCGGGGCGTGGCGAATACCGACGTGGTGGCGTGGCTGACGCTGGGCTTTCACCACGTGCCCCGTCCCGAAGATTGGCCGGTGATGCCGGTGGTCTGGCATAACTTCGAGATTCGCCCGGTGGGTTTCTTCTCGCGGAATCCGGCCATCGACCTGCCGCCGGAGCCCTAGCTAGGCCGCGATCAGCACCCCGATCGCCCCGACGACGGCCACGAGCAGCGTGCCGGGCGCCGCGAACCGGAACCACCGACCGTAATCCACCCGGGCGGACAACAACATCGCGAGTAACGCCCCGTTCGTCGGGGTGAGCCCGTCCGTCAGCGCACATCCGGTCTGATACGCAATCACGGCGGCATCTCGCGAAATGGAGAGCAGGTCGGCGAGCGGCGCCATGATCGGCATCGCGAGCACGGCGTGGCCGCTGTCCGAGATGACCGGGATATGGACCACGGCGTGCATCGGAATCATCAGGAGCGCCGCCACCCTCCCCGGAAAATTGGCCAGCGGCGCGGCGAGTCCGGACACGATGGTATCGATGATCTGTCCGTCGGTGAGCACCACGGTGATCGCCCGGGCCAGACCGATGAAGAGCGCCGCCGCAAGCATCGACTCCATGCCTTTCAGAAAATCGCGAGTGGTGGCCGTCAAGTCTCGACCCGACACCAGGCCCACCGCAAACCCCGCCACCAGGAACAACGCCGAGAGTTGGTCGAACCCCCAGTCGTAGCGGAGGACGCCAAAGACGTAGGGCCCGAATGGAACCAGCACGATCGCCAGGAGCAGGACATCACGGCCGGTCGCGGGAGTGCTCGCCACCGGCGCTTGCTCCGGGCGGGCGGGGTCGCGCGACGCCATGGCCACGGTCCAGATGATCCAGACCGTCACCGCGGCCACGAAGAGTCCGAACCGGAGGCCCGGCATCGTGAGCGGCGGAAGCCCGGCGAACCGAAGCGCGATACCCGTCAAGAACGGGTTGGTCGGGCCGAACGACGAGCCGACGACGGCAGCCCCAAGGCTCATCCCGAGCGCGGTGACCGGGCCGAACCCCAGGCCGGCCGCGAGCACGACGAGGACCGGCACGAGGGCGACGATCTCCTCGTGCATCCCCTCGAGCGCACCGAGGATCGCGAACACGATCGAGATGACGACGACCACCGTCCGGGGTCGCCTGGTGCGCCCGACGAGCGACCCGACCAAGCGCGCCAGCGCGCCGGTTTGGTCGAGGAGCGCGAACGCGCCGCCCACGAACAGCACGGTGAGGATGACCCCGATGGCTTCGGTGATTCCGCGGGGCACGGCCATGACGGCCGCCCCGATGCCCACCGGCGTGGCTGCGACCCTCGCGTAGGTGCCGGCGACCACCACTTCGCGTCCGGTGGCGGGGTCGGTCCGGCGCTGGTACGACCCAGCGGGGAGCACCCAGGTGAGGGCCGCCGCCAGGCCGATCACGCCAAGCAACAGGACGAACGGATGGGGGAGGCGGAGCCGCATCAGCCAGCCTTTCAGCGAGGGATTTTCGCTTTCAGTTCGTCAAGCCAGTGGAGCACCACGACCACGGGCTGCGAGCCGACCCGCTCGACCGGTGTCACCATCAGGAACTCGGAGCCGTCGGGCGTGACGTCGTAGCCGATGGTGCGTCCCGCCGACAAGCGACCGGCGTCGGCCTTGCGGAACAAGAGAACCGGCGCGCCCACCTCGCCAGTGGCGGGGTCAAATGACGCGGCGAACACCGCATCGCCCTTCCGGTAGACGATCTCGCGGCCATTGCGGCTCCAGCGCGCTTGGTCACCTCCGTCGGCGGAAACCTGGCGGCGGCCGCCCCCACCATCGAGAAGGCGGACGTACACATCCAATTGCTGGTTCGCGCCACGTTCCTCGAATGCCACCCAACGGCCGTCGGGCGAGAAGGCGCCGTTGCGTTGGTTCGCCGAACCTGAATCCATCGACGTCGGCGTACCGCCAGCTACTGGGGCGCGCATGAGCCGATCGCGGGTGCCCAAGTCGGCGAACATGAGGCTCTTCCCGTCGGGCGAGATCGACGAAATCGCCTTGTCCCCTCGACTCCGGACTATGGTGTCCGGCCGGGTCCCGTCGATTGGGGCACGGGCGAGATCGTAGAAGGGCGTTTCGACCATATGGATGATCGAGCGGCTGTCGGGCATCCACTGGGCGTTGAACGAGACGCCGTCGCTCCGCGTGAGTTGACTCAGGACCCTCCGGCCGACGTCAAACAGCCAGATCTGGCGTGACCCTGCGTTTCTGGTGAGTGCGACCCACCGGCCATCCGGCGAGCGCCGAGGCTCGGCCCATTCGGCGGCTTCGGGCAGCAATGGTCGCTCATTGCCGGCCCGGTCGGTCCAAACGACTCGGCGCGGGGCATTCCACTCGGACGCCTTGAGGTAGACGAGCGTGCCGGTGCGGGAGACGGCAAAGCCGGCCACCCCGTCGGTCGGAGTCCAGGCCAGATTCTCCACGACCGGCATTGCGGAGCCCGAGGTCCGCAGCTTGGCAGGATCGAACGGCACGGCGAAGATCGCTCCATCGCGCGCGAAGAGGAGGTGTCCGCTGGCAGCGTAGCGGCCGAAAATCGCCCCTTCCACGAGCACCGTTCGCTTGCCGGTCGCGTACTCGACCGCCTCGATCCGCGACTTGGCGAACGGCGTGAAGAAGCTGCTGAAGATGGCCGCCCGCCCCCCTGGGAGTTCCTGGGGGTACCAGTGATTGAACTCCGCCCGGACGGTGTCGAGCCTGGTCAACTGAACGTCCGGGCCTCCCGACGCGGAGGTCCGCCAGAGGCCTTCCCCGCTTTTCGCGTAGAGCAGCGAACCATCCGCGGCCCACCCGGGGCCCCCCGTCAAAGCCGAATCCGCGACGGTGATGGCAAGCCCCCCGGCAGCCGGCACCTTGCGGATGGTGGTGCCGGCGAGATACGCGATCCACCGGCCGTCGGGCGAGAAGACCGGATCCTCGGCGCCCTCGGTACCCGGAATCGAGGTGAGTGCGGTCGACCCCAGTTCCCGCATGACGATCCGACGGACCCCGAGCGTGTCCCTGGCCGCCTGAATGATCCGGCGTCCGTCCGGGGAGATTTCGACGTAGCCCCGGTCGGTCGCGGCCGAGTTGCTGCGGAACGCGAACTCGATCCGCTGCCGGTCGGCCGGGCTGCTCTGACCGCGAATCAGGGCCCAGGCCGAGAGGGCGGCCAAGGCAACCACCGCGAGGCTCAGAGTGCCGGCTATCCAGCGCCATTTCCGACCATCGGGCGATTGGACCCGCGAGCCGGATGTCCGCGCCCGGGTCGCGAGCCGGCCGTCGAGCGCCGCCGCGAACTCAGTCGCCGAGGCGAACCGATCAGCCGGGAGTTTCTCGAGCGCCTGGGCCACCGCGGCCGCGACGTGCTCGGGGACCGATTTCCTGAGGGCCGTCACCGGCTGCGGGGTCTCGGTGATGATCTTCATGATGATCTGCTGAGCCGAGTTCCCCATGTGCGGGGGCTCCCCGGAGAGCATCTCATAGAGAACGCTGGCTAGCGAATACACGTCCGAGCGGGCGGAGATCTCCTTTTCGGCCGTGGCCTGCTCGGGACTCATGTAATGCGGGGTGCCTAACGAGAGCCCCGTCTCCGTCATCCGACCACCGGCCGCCGCACTCACCGCGAGCGCGATCCCGAAGTCGGCCACCATCGGGCGGCCGTTCTGGAGCAGGATGTTCTCCGGCTTGATGTCGCGATGGATCACGCCGTGTTGATGGGCGTATCCCAACGCATCGGCCACCTCGATCGCGATCCGGACCGCCTCGTCGACGCCGAGCTGGGTTTCCCGGTCGAGCTTGGCGCGGAGGGTTTCGCCGTCGATGAACGGCATCACGTAGAAGAGGAATCCGTCGGCGGTGCCGGAATCGAAGAGCGGCAGGATGTGGGGATGCTGGAGGGCCGCCGTGGTCTTGATTTCCTGGACGAACCGTTCGGCGCCGAGGACGGCGGCCAGTTCGGGCCGGAGGACCTTGAGGGCGACATGCCGGTCGTGTTTGAGGTCCTGGGCCAGGTAGACCGTGGCCATCCCGCCCTGGCCCAACTCGCGCTCGATCCGGTAGCGGTCGGAGAGAGCGGCGGTGAGCCGGTCGCTTGGCGGGGTCACTTGCCTGCCTTTCGGCGGAGCTCGTCGAAGAAGTTGGTGATCACCAAGATCGGCAGAACTCCGGGACGGTCCACGGTCTTCACCATCAGGAATCGATTGCCATCAGGCGGCACATCGTAGCCGTACTCCGAGGGATAGCCCCCGTCGAAGAGCTTCTGTTCTTTCCCGATCACGCCGGTGGCGGGGTCGATGTCCACGGCGTACACCGCCGTCCCGCGGCGGAACACCAGCTCGCGCCCGCCCCGGGTCCAGCGCGGGTCGGTGTCGCCGGCCCCGCCGGCAGACACCTGAAGGACACCGGGTGTGCCGTCGGTTCGGAAGACGACAATGTGCGGCGTCGCACCGACTCCAGGCGCCGAACTGCCGGCAATCCAGCGCCCATCCGGTGACAAGCGCGGGTCGGAAAGTTCCAGGGTCGAGTCGCCGACCATCCGGCCGGGCGCCGAACCGTCGAGGGGCGCCACCCGGATCCGGCGGCGGGCCGTCCAGCTCTCCTCGTACGCGACATCCTTCCCGTCCGGCGTCACCGAGCGGGGGTACTTGTCCATGATGTTGGAGACCACCGGCGTCGGCGCCGCGCTGCCGTCGATCGGGACCCGGTACACGTCGTACGACGGCGTCTCGTTGGTGAAGACGACCTGCCGGCCGTCCGGGGTCCAGGCGCCGCCGAACGCGGACATCGCGTTCCGGGTGAGCTGAGTCAGCAACTCACGCCGGAGGTCGTAGACCCAGAGATTCCGGTTTCCGCCATCCCGACCGACCGTCACCACGATCCGCTGCTGGTCCGGTGACAGCCGGGGAAAGCGGATGGCCCCCGGTGACGGAATCGCCGGTTCCTCCCGGCCATCTCGGCCGACCCAAACGACCCGGGTGTCGAGCCACCACTGCGACTGGCGAATCACCGCCAGGGTGCCGTTGTCCGAAATGGCGAACCCCGCCGCCCCGTCACTCGGCTTGGCCGCGACGTCGTTGAGCACCGGAACCGGCGGTCCCTCGGTGCGCAACGCCACCGGATCGAACCGGACCGCGAACAACGTGGAGTCGCGAACAAACAATACATGTCCGGATCGCGCGTAGCGTGGATAGATCCCGTTCTCCGCGACCACAACCCGCCGGCCGGTCTTCAAATCGAGCGCCTCGATCCGGGAGACGGGGCGCCGATAGCTCCCAAAGAGAACGGCGCGGCCGCCAGGCAGCGCCGCGGGCGACCAATGTCCGATCTCGCCGCCAGCGGTGTCGGGCGCGGTAAGCTGCTCGACCGGCCCGCCGGCGCTCGACATCCGGCCGATACCCCAGTTCGGCGCGAGGCACACGAGGGTGTCGAGGCTGAGCCACGCGGCATCGTCGCATCTGCCGACGTCGATCGGAGTTCCGCCTTCAACCAAGGCTTTGCGAACGATCCCCCATTGGGCCTCTTGGTACGCCACCCACCGCCCATCTGGAGAAACGGCCGGCCGATCCCCCGGGATACCTGAGAGCGGTTTCGGCTCGAGTTCGCCCAGGTCGCGAATCAACAGGCCGGCCGGCCCGGGCATCAGGATCCGGCGGCCGTCGGGCGAGATGGCGAGATGCAGGCTCCCCGACGACTCGTTCCCGAATGAAAACGCGAACCGGGTGCTGGGTTCGGATCCGGCGCCCGGCCGGGCGAAGCGGCTCCAGCCGAACGCCAGGGTCGCGAGAGCGGCCACTGCCCAGCCGGCGGCAGTTACGACCCCACGCCGCCGCACCACGGCCGCGGCGGCTGCGGTCGGCATCCCCGCAAAACTGGGATTGGTCAGGGCCTCCTGGAACCGCCGGGCGGTATCGAACCGATCGGCCGGCAGTTTCTGGAGCGCCTTCTCCACTGCGGCCGCGACGTTCGGGGGCACCGACTTCCGGAGTTCCGTCACCGGGCGCGGCGTATCGGCAATGATCTTCATGATGATCTGCTGCGCCGAGTTGCCCATGTGGGGGGGCTCCCCGGTCAGCATTTCATAGAGGACGGACCCGAGCGAGTAGACGTCGGAGCGGGCCGAGATTTCCTTTTCGGCCGTGGCCTGCTCGGGGCTCATGTAGTGCGGCGTGCCTAACGACAATCCCGTCTCGGTCATTCGCCCGCCCGCCGCCGCGCTCACCGCGAGCGCAATCCCGAAGTCGGCCACCATCGGCCGGCCGTTGGCCAAGAGGATGTTCTCGGGCTTGATGTCGCGGTGGATCACGCCGTGTTGATGGGCGTAGTCGAGCGCGTCGGCCACCTCGACGGCAATCCGGACGGCCTCATCCACGCCGAGCTGGGTTTCCCGGTCGAGCTTGGCGCGGAGAGTCTCGCCGTCGATGAACGGCATCACGTAGTAGAGGAAGCCGTCCGCGGTGCCGGAATCGAACAGCGGCAGGATGTGGGGATGCTGCAACGCGGCGGTGGTGGTGATTTCCTGGACGAACCGCTCGGCGCCGAGGACCGCCGCCAGCTCCGGCCTGAGAACCTTGAGGGCCACCTTGCGCTTGTGTTTCAGGTCCTCGGCCAGATAGACCGTGGCCATGCCGCCCTGGCCGAGCTCGCGCTCGATCCGGTACCGGTCGGCCAGGGCCGCCTTGAGGCGCTCAACGCCCGCGGTCATTGTTTCGGGCCCCCCGCGGCTGGGATCTGATCAAGGGTCTTCCGCCAGTTGCGCACGATGCGCAAGTATCCGGCCGTGGTCGGTGCGACGGTGCGAAGGTAGAGGACGCTGCCGTCCGGCATCACCGTGTTCGAGGGCCCCGAGGTATTGAGCAGCTTCTCGTCGCAGAAGGCGAGGGCCGGCGCCGAGAGGGGCGGCTCTGCGCCGGTGCGCGGCGGGAGCCGGTACCAGCACAACCCCTTCCGGTGCACCAGGCTTCCGTCGGGCAACCAAACCGGCTCGGCCGCCGCATCCACCGAGACCTTGTACTGGCGCGCCATGGCGGGGAACGGCGTCACGAAGAGCTGGGCGATCCCCTTCTCGGTGCCTGAGTACGCGAGCCAGCGCTGGTCCGGCGAGACCACCGGATAGTACTGGGTGTTCGGAAGCCGCAGCGTGTCGGCCCGGACGACGCGGTTGCCGTCGAGGGCCACGACCACGATGTCGTCGTCGCTGGAACCAACCAGCGTGCGCCGGGTCACGAAGGCGGTCGGATCCACTACAATGCCAACGAGCGGCGTCGCGGCGCTCCCGTTCGGCGGCAGCAGCATCGTCGTCCGTTCCCTGCCCGCCTTCTCTCGGATCGTGAAGGCAAGCGTGCCGTCAGGAGCCCATACGGGGTACTGGATGCTGCCCGCGACCGCGACGCGATCGCCCTCTCCCGTGTCGGCATCGTAGATCCACAACTCGTCACCGTCGACGCCGCGCGAGGTGACCGCGATGCGATGTCCATCAGCGGAAACGCTGAAGTTCAGATGTTCCTTGGCAGGGATCGGGAGCACCCGTGCCACGCCGCCGGGCTGCACCGCCACGAACTGTCCAATGGCGCCGTTCGACCCGGGAACGAACACGAGGTCGCCGGCCCGGGTGACCGCGAGATGAGCCGACAGCTGGAACAGCGAACGACGAAGGCCGCGCTGGATGATGGACCGCGCCCCGACCGCCCCGGTCGTGAGGTCGAACGGTGCCGCCTCGAGGTTGCCATCGCCATCGACGAAGACGATGCGGTTGCCGATGATGAAGATCTTGTCGCTGAGCAGGGGGCGCCCACTGTCGCCGAGCACTGTGCCGCCCAGCGACATCGGCACCGAGCCGTCGGCCGCGAGGGTCACGACCCGAGTCCATTGTTCGCCTCCCGACGGGAGGCAGAGCAGGTTTCGGGTCCCGGGTACCGGCGCCGGGAAGCCGCAGGGGCCGCCGATCCGGCTCTTCGCCCCGTCGCTCATCCGGATCCACTCGGTCCGGGTTCCCTGCTCTGAGGCCACCAGCAGTTCATCCGGACCGGCCCACATGGTGCCCCAAGGCGAGGCAACCTCGGCGACGTCGGCAGCCGGTGCGCTGCCATCGACCGCCACTTTCTTGAGCACCCGCCCGGACACGAAGCTGATCCACCGGCCGTCCGGCGAGATCGCCGGCACGTTGGCCCCGCGGGTTCCGGGAAGGGGTCTCGCCTCGTCGCCGACGAGGCTCCGGTACCAGAGTTCGGTGAAGGCCCCCCGGCGGGCGACGTAGACCGCGAAGTCCCCGTCGGGCGAGGCCACGAGGCCCGGAAACTGGGTGCCCCACGGCGTGTCATCCACGAACGCAAACTGGGCGGTATCCGGGAGTCCCACATCGACGATGCTCGGCGCTGACACGGTCCGGCGGCCGGCCAGATAGCCGCCGCCGGCCAGCACCAGCGCAGCAATCGCCACGGCGACCCGGAGCCGCGGAGACGCAAGCGCCTTGCCTCCCACCGCAGTGACGTCGGTCCCAGTGCCGGCGCGAAACGCCGGATCGCTCAGCGCGCGGGCGAATCCGCTCGCGCTGTCGAAGCGGTCCGCCGGCAGCTTCTCGAGCGCCTTCGCCACGGCCGCCGCGACGTTCGGCGGCACCGTCTTCCGGAACTGGGTCACCAGCGGCACCGGCTCCGCGATGATCTTCATGATGATCTGCTGCGCCGAGCCGCCGAGATGCGGCGGCTGGCCGGCCAGCATCTCGTAGAGCACGCTGCCGAGCGAGTAGACATCGCTCCGTGCTGTGATCTCCTTCTCGGCCGTGGCTTGCTCGGGGCTCATGTAGTGCGGCGTACCGAGACTCAAGCCGGTCTCGGTCATTCGCCCACCGGCCGCCGCGGACACGGCGAGGGCAATACCAAAATCGGCCACCATCGGGCGGCCATCGTGGAGGAGGATGTTTTCCGGCTTGATGTCGCGGTGGATCACGCCATGGGTGTGGGCATAGTGGAGCGCGCTCGCCACATCGGTGGTGATCCGGACCGCTTCGTCGACGCCGAGCTGGGTTTCCCGATCGAGCTTCGAGCGGAGGGTCTCGCCGTCGATGAACGGCATCACGTAGTACAAGAACCCGTCGGCCTCCCCGCTGTCGAACAGCGGCAGGATGTGCGGATGCTGAAGTGCGGCGGTGGTGGTGATCTCCTGGACGAAACGTTCGGCGCCGAGCACAGCGGCGAGTTCGGGCTTCAAGACCTTAAGGGCCACCTTGCGCTTGTGCTTCAGGTCTTCGGCGAGATAGACCGTGGCCATCCCGCCCCGGCCGAGTTCGCTTTCGATCCGGTACCGATCGGAGAGGGCGGCGGCGAGACGCACGGGAGCCCCTGCCATCAGGCGAGCTCCCGAAGGCGGTCCATCAATCCCGACAGGTTGCACGATGCCCGGCGGTGATCACCAACGGACCGGGTCGTCTGGGAGACCAGAAACCGGCGCCGGATCGGGTAGGCACCGATCAGATAGTCGAGGTAGCTGTTGACCGTCTTGCAGGATAACCCCAGGCTCTGGCCCAGTTGCGAGGCGTTCCAGACCTGACCGTGCACGGCGGCGACCAGGCGGAGCAAGCGATCAGTGACCTGGGGCTTTGCCGCCAACCCCCAGCTGGGGAGATCCCGCTGCGCCAGCCGGCGGCGCAGTTCGGGGAGGGCTTGGCGGGCTAACACGATGTCTGCAAATTAGCGCTTGGCCTCTATTTTACAAGCAGTTGGTTGCCGGGCTGATCCTCGGTGGTGAACGCGAGGTAACCTGCCCAGTTGGGTCTCACCTCACCGCCACGCGCGCCGCTGCCGCCAGATCCCGTCCGCCGCCCGGAGCGCGAGCGCGCCGATCGTGGACGTCGGATTGACGCCGGCCCCGGTCGTGAAGGAACTCCCGTCCACCACGAACAGGTTGGGGACGTCGTGGGTCTGGTTCCACCCGTTCACCACCGATTTCGCCGGATCGGTTCCCATCCGGGCAGTGCCCATCAGGTGCGACATGTTGCCGTTGCCCTGGTCGATCACCTCGGTGGCCCCGGCCGCCTCGAGGACTTCGCGGGCCCGGGCCGCGCCATGTTCCATCATGGTCCGGCTGTTCTCGCCTAACGTATAGGTCACTCGAGCCGCCGGAATACCGTGAGCATCGGTCTTCGACGGATCGAGGTCGACCCGGTTGTGCTCCTCCGGCAGGTCCTCACCGAGTACGGTGAGGCCGACCAGATGGGGAAAATGCGACCGCATCACCCGATGGTGATCCCGGCCCCAGGGGACGTCGAGCGCCTGGGACAGCGGCCCGAACGTCCGCTCCCCCACCAGCGTGTAACCCCGGACGAAGCCTCGGCGTCCCTCAGTTTCGTAGAATTCCTGGCTGTACAACGGATTGCCCATCGGTCCGAAGTGGCCGTCCATCTGGTCCGCGAAAACGCCCTGGACCCAGCGAGCCGGGTGGGTCATGAAGTTGGCGCCCACCAGCCCGGACGAATTCGCCAAGCCGTGGGGGAACCGGGAGGAGGCCGAGTTGAGCAACAGCCGCGGGGTCCCGATCCCGTTGCAGCAGACGACCACGACCCGGGCGAGTTGCTCTTGAATTCGGCCATCGCGGTCGTAGTACACCGCACCCCGCGCCCGGCCGTCCGGCGTGAGCACGATGTCGCGGACCCGGGCCCGCGTCACCAGGACCGCGCCCTTGGCGAGGGCCTTCGGCCAGTAGGTTCGGTCGACCGACGCCTTGGAGCCGATGGCGCAGCCGAACATGCACTTGCCGTGGAGTTGGCAGGGCGGCCGGCCGTCGTAGGCCTCCGAGATGATCGCTTGGTCGGAGATCCACCAGTGCCACCCCAACTTGTCGAACCCGCCGACGAGGGTATCACCCAACTTGCCGAGCGGGAGCGGCGGGGTGGGCCGGGGCGACCGCGGGGGGTTGGCCGGATCGCCGGCGAGACCCGACACCCCCATCATCCGATCGTTGAGGTCGTAGTAGGGCGCCAAGTCCTCGTACCCGATCGGCCAGTCATCGGCAACGCCGTCCAGGGTCCGGACTCTGAAGTCGGAGGGGTGGAACCGGGGAAAATGGGCCTGCCAGTGAATCGTCGTCCCGCCGACCGCGTTGAACATCGCGATGCTCGGCGGATTGGCTCCCCCGATCGTGACCGGATAGTCCTCCGGCCGTTGCCTAACGTTGGGATCGAAGTGGAAAGCGCCGCGGAAGAGGTGCGACTCGTAGGCCGGCTTGACCGACGCGAACGACGCGGGGTTGATCCAGTCACCTTGTTCCAGGCAGACGACCCGGGCCCCCCGGCTCGCGAGCCGCCAGCTGAGCGCGGCCCCGGCCGCCCCCGATCCGATCACGAGCACGTCGGCGGGATCTTGGGTCATGGTCAGGCGCTCCGATAGCGGCGTGGCATCGCCCGCACTCGATCGAGCATCGCGGGATCGAATCGAGCCATCGTGGGTCCGGCCCCACCGGTCGGATAGGGCTCATAGCCGAGCCGGGCCCAGACCTGGGGCTGGAGGTAGTAGCCCTCGTAGACGTAGTCCCTGAGGTGCCTGAACAAGACCTTGTCGCGTTCAGCGAGCGCGGTGACGACGACCGCGCGCTCCGTGACCTCGATCGAGGCGAATGGTTTGCCGGTCCGCTCTCGGCCGAGCCCGTCGGCTGCCGCGACCGCCGCCCGAGCCGTGTCGGCGAGCGCCGCCTCGCTCGCCGCGAGCAGTTCGAGGTAGGCGAGGGTGCCGGCCGCGCTGGCCGCGGGCATCCCGTCGGACGCCGGGATGATCTCGTCGATCAGCGCCACGAAGGTGTCGAGCGCTCGCCGGTCGAGCCCTAAGGCCGAGGGCTCGTGGGCCGTTGGCCGGCACGCGGCGAGCAGCGCGTTGGCAGCGGCGGCGGCGGCGACCGACTGTCGGGCGGCCAACTCCAGAAACGTTCGGCGGGTCAGGTTCGACATCCGGCCCATCATCGGCGGCTCACCGGCCCGAACCGCTGGTCGAGCCACGCAATCGACTCGGTCACCCACATCTGGCGCGGGAGGAAATGCCCCCCCTCGAACATCACCTGCTTCTTGGTGCCCGCCGCCGAGCCGAGGAGCCGGAAGAACGGGAGTTGGGACGACTCGTACGGAAAGACGCTGTCGTACCGCCCGCTCAGCATCAGCACCGGAACCCGGACCCGCGGCAGGAAGTTCACCGGGTCCTCCTCCGGACGGACCAGCGCCGCGTTGAACCCCGCGACGTTGAGGATCGCCGTCCGGATCCGCGGTTCGACCGCAATCACCGTCCCGCCGACCCGGCCGCCCCAACTCGTCCCGACATAGGCCAGTCGGGTGGTGTCGATCTCGGCCCTGGTAAAGGCGTAGTCGATCGACCGGCGCATCTCGGTGGTCCACCGGAGCATTTGGTCTCGGTGGGCAATCGTCTCCGCCGGCTTGTCCCCGGTGCTACCGGTGCCACGTCCGTAGGTATGCTCGTAGATCGGGTACAGCACTGCCCGCCCGCTCCGGGCGAGATAGTCCACGAAGCTCATCGAAAGGGTCCGCCGGTCACGGAGGAAGAACACGTCCGAGGCCGGCCAGATCACGATCGTCTGGTACGGCGGCGCCACCCGTTTGGGGAGGAAGAGCACCGCCCCCATCCGGTCACCGCCGCCCGGGAGGTCGAACTCGACATCCTCACGGACCCAGTCGGCGGGTGTGGTGTCGCGCGAGGTAACCCGGGCATTGAGGGGGGTGCGGTCGTAGTCGTAGAGTGCCAGAAATCCCTGGAAGGTCCGGTCGTCCACGGGCTTTGCTCGGAGGACGTCGCGGGCCGTCTCGGGAATCGCGGCAGCGGCCCGGGCCAGGTCCTTCGCCTCGGCCACCCGGCGGACCAGCCGGATCCCGTTGATCGCGGAACGATCGAACTCCGGCTGGGCATAGACCTCGGCGAAGAGATACGCCGGATCGGACCACCCGCCGCCGAGGATGTAGCGACTCCCCGGCTCGCGCGCGTTGACCGTCCATTCGCGGACGTTGCCCGCCATGTCGTAGATCCCGCGCGGGCTGACGCCGCCGGCCGCCCCGCCCCGCACCGGGCCGTCGGCATCGTATCGGCCGTTAGGCACCACCCAGCGGGCCGCTTCGGGAATGGCCGCGGCGTTCCATTCGAGCACCGTCGGCAGTTCCTTGCCCACGAACCGGGCATAGGCACGGGCCTCGTACCAGCTCACCCCTCCGACCGGCAGGTCGTCGGTGCCGGGCTTCGGCGAGCCGCCCTCCCAGCGGGCCGGGCCCGGGCGTCCGGTTTCATCGGTGAAGCGCTTCATGCCCTCCCGGACAATCGTCGAATCCCACCAGCGCAGGTCCGCATAACCGCCCGCGTCCACGAAGGCCTTGTACTGGCGATTGGTGACTTCGAGCTTCTCCATCAGGAAGTCGGAGAGATCGAGCGGGTCGGTCGAGGCCAGTCCGAACATCGTTCCGGCCAGGCGACTGCCGCGGAGCAGCACCATACTGGAATCCGGATCGGTTTCCTTCTGGAGGGGGATGGGGCTCGGGATGGGCGCATAGCTCCCGCCGAGTCGCGCGCCCATCACCGTCACCGCGCGATATCCTGGCAGCGTATATCGATAGAACCAGGCATTGCGCGGAATTCGCTGAGGCGACGTGGGCGTGGTACCGACGGGGACCCAGCGGGTGGTGTCGTTCACCGCGGCGCGCGTGACGGTTGCGCCGGCCGGCTCGCTCAGGAAGGTCTGCGTCAGCGAGATCGCCCCCCACGCGGCCGCTACCGCGGAATCTCCGGGGGCGCGGGTCGCGGCCATCTCCGACAGGACGAAGGCCGAGTCAAGCTGGTCGGCCTCCACCAGCCGGGCGATGTCCGGAAGCGCGGTCTCGTGGACCCAACGGGCCCGCCGATCGCGGACGAACAGGAAGCCGAGCACCGCGACGGCCGCGATGGCGACGGCACTGCCGACGAGCATGAGGCGGGTGCGGCGCCGCTCGCTGCTCGGATCGGCCGGGGCCAACGCCCGCAGGTCACCGAGCAATGCCTCGGCCGTCGCGGGCCGCAGGGCCGGATCGCGCGCCAAGCAGCGGGCCACGAGCCGGGCGAGCGCCGGCGGCGCCCGGTCCGCGAGCGACGGCGCGTCCTTGGTCATCTTCGCCATCACGACTTGCTGGTACGTCCCCGTAAACGGCAGCGCGCCGGCGACCATCTCGAAGAGCATGGCGCCGATGGCGTAGATGTCGGCCCGATGATCCACGTCCGCCTCGCCGGCCGCCTGCTCCGGCGCCATGTAGGCCGGGGTGCCTAACGAGGTCCCTTCGGTCGTCAGGGCATCCGCCTCTCGCGCGGTCCCCACGGCCTTGGCGATCCCGAAGTCGACGACGATCGCGTGCCCGTCCGAGAGCAGGACGTTGTCGGGCTTGATGTCGCGATGGACGATGCCCTGTCCGTGGGCATGCACGAGCGCCTCGGTCGCATCGGAGGCGATTCGCACCGAATCGGCCACGGAAAGTGCCCCGGACCGATCGAGCCGGTCCCGCAACGACTGGCCGGTCGCGACGGGCATGACATAGTAGAGGAATTCGCCGTCCTCGGCGGAACCGGAGTCGAGCAGTGCCAGGATGTGGGGATGGTTGAGCCGGGCCGTGATCGCGATTTCGCGGAGGAAGCGGTCGCCGGTGAGGGATCGAGCGAGTTCGGGGCGCAAGACTTTGATGGCCACGGCCCGGTGGTGTTTCTGGTCGTGGGCCAGGTAGACGGTTGCCATCCCGCCGGCGCCGAGTTCGCGCTCGATGCGGTACCGGCTCGCGAGGGCAGCCGTCAACCGAGCGAGGGGATCAGCCACGCGAGTTCTCCCGCCGTTTGGCCTGAACGCGCCGTCGAGCCTGGATGGCCAAGTCACCCGATCTATGGAGAGGAGGAACCTCGGAAGCTGTCGGAAAATACCCCAAAGCGGAGGGTCCCGCCACGGCTACCGCCCCCTCTTCGCCGAGCAGCGTGATGAAGATCTTCCCGTCGCCGGTCCAGCACTCCCCGGTCTGGGTGTCGCCCATCCACGAGAGGGTCACCTTGCCGGACCGGAAGGTCATCTGCACCGGCATGGCGCCGGCCACTGGGTCGGTCCATGCCTATTCCCGGCGACCGGCAGTACTTTCCTGGACGATGAGGATCCCCGGACGGAGGTACGCGCAGTGTCTCACGGCGGTAGCGCTGCTCGCGGCGGTAGCGCCGCGGGCCGTGGCCGGCCAGCCGCCGCCGCGATCCGTCAGGGCGGACGCCGAGTTCTTGCAGGGCATGATCGGTCATCACGCCCAAGCCATCACGATGAGCGGCTTGCTGCCCAGCCGGACCAAGAACGGCCCCTTGAACAGCTTGGCGGAGCGGATCATCGTCTCGCAGCGTGACGAGATCAAGCTGATGCGCCGGTGGCTCCTCGAGCACGGGGCCGACGCGCCCGACCCGGTGGCGCACCCGGAGCACCACGGCCACGGCGCGCTGATGCCGGGGATGCTGACCCCCGAACAGATGGCCCAGTTGGCTGCCGCCACCGGACCCGAGTTCGAGCGGCTCTTTCTCGAAGGCATGATCCGGCACCATGAAGGCGCGATTACGATGACGACCGCGTTGTTCGCCACGAAGGGCGCCGCTCAAGACCTGATGGTGTACAAGCTGGCCTCGGACATCGAGGCCGACCAGCGCGCCGAGATCGCTCGGATGCGTGCGCTCCTCACACCCTAACATTCCCCCAATCCAGCGAGTCGTTCCATGAATTCGGTAGCCCGTCGTGTCGTGTTGGCTCTCGGTGTTGCTCTGGTGGCGGTGCGGGGCGTGCCGTCGTTGGCGGCCCAGGACGTGCCCAAGACCCGTTCGCTCGACGCCAAAAAGGCGCCGCCCCGCAAGGATCCTCGGGTCGGCTTGAAGCCCGGCCTCCATGACGCCGGGATCGCGTTGCGCGGGCTCGAGCTGGTGGCGGCCGCCAAGAAGCCCGCCGCCCTCGAAGACCCCGCCGGTCCGGGCAACTTCCTCTACATGAACTCCGACCTGGCCTTCCGGGGGAACTTCGTCTTCCAGGGGAACTTCTACGGCTTCCAGGTCTGGGACATCGCCACCCCGACCAATCCCACCCTCCGCTTGGCGTATCCGTGCCCCGGCGGGCAAGGCGATCCCTCGGTCTGGGGGAACCTGTTGTTCCTCTCGGTCGAGATGCCAAACGGGCGCATCGACTGCGGGACGGAAGGCGCCACCACCATGGGAGACTCGGTGGTGTCGGTCCGGTTCCGGGGCGTCCGGATTTTCGACATCAGCGACATCGATCATCCCAAGCAGATCGCCGCGATCCAGACCTGCCGCGGGTCGCACACCCACACCCTGGTGACCGACCCCAACGACAAGGACAATCTCTACGTCTACGTCTCCGGCACCAGCAACGTCCGCTCGCCGAGCGAGCTGGCGGGCTGCAGCGGGAAGGCGGCCCAGGAGGATCCCAATACGTCGCTCTTCCAGGTCGAGGTGATCCAGGTGCCGCTCGCGGCCCCGGCGACCGCCAAGGTGATCGGCATCGCCCGGCTCTTCGCTGACGCCGCCGGCAACCCCGACGGGCTCGCCAAGGCCGGCGCTCACGGCCCCGGGACCCAGACCACCGCGCCGACCAACATGTGCCACGACATCATCGTCTATCCGGCCAAGGGGCTGGGCGCGGGGGCCTGCTCGGGCAACGGGATCCTGATCGACATCCGCGACGCGGCCCATCCCAAACGGATCACCGAAGTGTCCGATCCCAACTTCGCCTACTGGCACTCGGCCAACTTCAACGACGATGCCACCACCGTGCTCTTCACCGACGAGTGGGGTGGCGGGGTGGCGCCGCGCTGCCGCGCCACGGACCGTCCGACGTGGGGCGCCAACGCGATCTATTCGCTGAAGGACGGGAATCTCGCCCCGCGGAGTTTCTACAAGATGATGGCGCCGCAGACCGAGGAGGAGAACTGCGTCGCCCACAACGGCTCGATGATCCCGGTCCCGGGCCGCGACATCATCGTGCAAGCCTGGTACCAGGGCGGTCTGGCCATGATCGACATCACCAACCCGGCCAAGCCGGTCGAAATCGGATTCTTCGACCGGGGCCCGGTGTCCGGTGAAAAGATGGAAATGGGCGGCCAGTGGGGCGCCTATTGGTACAACGGGTTCGTCATCGGGTCGGAAATCGCCCGGGGCCTGGATCTGCTCCGCTTGAAGCCGGGCCCGCTGCTGTCGAAGAACGAAATCGAAGCGGCCGAATCGGCCCGGGTGGAACAGTACAACCCGCAGCACCAGGAGCCGTTCGCCTGGCCGGCGAGCTTCGCGGTGGCCCGGTCGTACCTCGACCAGCTGGTGCGGAACAAGGGATTGGCCCCGGCCAAGACCAGCCGAATCGCGGCCGGCCTCGCGGGGGCGGAGAAACTCCAGGGCGCCGACCGGCGGGCCGCGCTGGAACGGCTCGCCGCCGAGATCGAGCCGGACGCCACCCGGGCGGCCGACGCCGGCAGGTCAAGAAACTGGCGATGGCGGTGGCGGACTTGGCGCGAGCCTAACGTGATCATGACCACGATGCCGGCACTCGTCCTCTGCACCCTCGCCGGCATCGCGGTCGCCCAAACTCCGCCCGTGGCCGTTCCGAACCCCGTCCACCTGGTGATCGACAGCAAGGACAACCTGTTCGTCGTCGTCAACTACGGGATTCTCAAGATCACCCCCGCGGGGAAGATCGTCGAGCTCCGGAAGGAGGGCGTCTACGCCGACGAGCGGCGGTTCGACAAGCGGGGCATGGACCGGCGCTGGAGCAATTTGGTCATCGACTCCAAGGACAACCTCTACGCCAGTGACGGTCACGAGCTCTACCGGATCAGCGTGACCGAGGACAACCGGGTGTCGGGCGGGCTCTACATCGGCAAGAGCGGATCCTACCAGATCGTCGACGGCCCGGCGGGGTCGGCGAACTTCAACGACATCGGGCGTCTGGCGATTGACCGCGACGACAACATCTACGTGGCCGACAGCTACGACAAGATCGCCGCGCTGATCGACAGCAACTACGTCACCGACGACTACCTCAAGAAGGCGCCGAAGGACCGCAACCGGCGGGACTACCGGGTCCTCCGGAAGGTCGACCCCAACGGCAACGTCACGACACTGAAGACGGCCGC
This sequence comes from Gemmatimonadota bacterium, assembly GCA_031375485.1. Lineage (GTDB taxonomy): Bacteria > Gemmatimonadota > Gemmatimonadetes > Gemmatimonadales > GWC2-71-9 > SHZU01. The sequence continues at coordinate 27,320 of JANMHX010000338.1, forward strand.
CGGGAAGTACCTCGTCCCCAATTCCTTGAGCGGGATGACGGCGGATGGCCGGGGAGGGATCGTCTTCGCGGCCGGCGGCTTCAACCGGTCGATCCAACGAATCGACCTGTCGTCCGGGGCGTTCACGGCCCTGGCGGGCCAGCCCTACGGCCGGCAATGGTGCCCGGTCTACACCCAGGGCGAAGCCGCCAAGGCCGAGTTCGTCGAGCCCGAAACCATCATCCTCGACCGTCAGGGCGACATCGTCTTCGCCGACGCCCGGTTGCACCGGATCATTCGGGTGGCCGGCGGACGGGTGTCCACCCTGGCGGGGAACAACGTCATCGACCCCTGCGGACAGAACATCGGCGGGCGGGCCCAGGAAGGAAACCGCGACGGAAAGTCGTTGACCGCCTTGTTCAACTTTCCGAAGGGGCTTGCCTACGACAGCAAGGGGAATCTCTTCATCGCGGACATGAACAACAGCTCGATCAGAAAGCTCGCACCCGACGGCATGGTGACTACCTTCGCCAAGTAGTGTCAGCCACGAACCATCATGCCTTCTTCGCGACACCAGGGCCTGGATCACCGGACCTTGTTGAATCCTCCAACCGGAGCCACTACTCGCGTTCGACGTCCTGACAGCCCTCCACTAAGGCGATCAAACGGCGCACCGCCTCGCCCACGAATGCGGGGGCCTCAGCCTCGGCATCGACCTCCATAACTTCCACGCCCGGCGGGAGCCCCGCCCGGAGCGCGGCGAAGAACGCCCGATCGCTCTCGGGGTCATGCAGCGGGCCGCCCGGCACCGAGTACCGCCCGACGCCCCGCAGCGGCAGCATGCACACCGCCGGCAGATCTCCTCGGCAACCCGAACGATTTCTTCCCGGTTGAGGCGGGGGACGAAGATCACCGGACTGTGGAAGACGTACTGGTGGTCGCGGTACTTCTCGGGGACCACGTTGGCCTCGACGAAAATGCCGAGATGTTCCGCCCCGCCGGGACAGATCACCTGCGGCAAGCCGAGTTTCCCCACTACCGTGAGCCGTTCAGGGCCACGGTAGCGGCCGGCCAGAGCGCGTTGAGACCCTCGGTGGATGATGTCATTCGCCGCTCACTTCTTGGCCATGATGCGCTTCAACTCGCCGGTCCAGTCCTGGACCAGCACGACGGTCCCGGGCAACAACCCTGACGTACCGGCTCCGCTATTACCGCCGGGCGCCGTATTCAGGACGACGGCGAATCGCCCGGCGGGGCCCAGGTCGAAGTTCTGCCTGCCGCTGCCGTATCGCATGAAGTCAGCTCGGAACAGCAACCGCGGCTTGCCGAAGCTCAATGCGCCGGCCGCCTGGATGCTCACCGCCATCATGCTGTCGCCGGCCTGGTAGTACGCGATACCACCGTCGCGCGACCACAGCGGGAACTGTCCTGCGCGCCCGGAAAGCTGTTGCCGCATTCCGCCTTCGGGAAAGCGCTCCACCATGACGACGCTGCCGGCATTGTACGCCAGCCAATGGCCATCCGGCGAGAGCGCGGGCATGTCGTTGCACAGGCTGTTTCGGACCACGTTCGCGGAGTCATTGTCCCTGGCGGAACTCAACTCTACCAACCCAATCCAGCACTTGAGATCCACCGGGACCCGCGTCACCAGGAGCGACGACCCATCCGGCGTGATCGCCATCGGACGGAAGTCCACCAGGCCAGCGCGGGCCGTGAGCAACTCCTGATCGGATCCGCTGCCATCGGCGCGGCGCAGGTACAGTCGGCGGGCGCCGCCGCGCGTGCTGGCAAAGGCGATGCTCTTGCCATCGGTCATCCAAACCGGCGAGTAGTTGTCGACGGAGTCCCGCGTGATCTGACTCAGCGTCGCCCGTCGAATGTCGTACGTGAAAAGGTGCGCCCCCGATATCAGAGCCAGCATGCTTCGGTCGGGAGAAAATTTCGGGTCACGGTACAAACCCGGCGCCACACCCTCCATCGGCGACACGTTGCCCAGGGTATCAATCCAGACCGTCGAGGTCAGCGCGGTCCCCGCCGTCGCATATACCAGCGTGCCGGCATCACGAGCGATCGCGAAATTCGACGCCCCCGACGTCTTGGATGCCACGTCCTGCTGGACGAGCACGGGGGCGCCGGTCGCTACCAGGCGGCGAGGGTCGAACGGCAGCGCCCACAGGGCGTTGTCGGCATTGTAAATCACGTGCCCTGTCGGCGACCAGCGCGGATACGAGCCGATCTGCGGGAGAAGCCGGTCGGTGCCGGTCCGGCGATCAAATACCGCAAGGCGACTTGAGCCGTCCTCGGCTCGGCCGGTGTAAATGATTCCGCCACCGGGCAGGACTTCCGGAAAACGCCGCCAGACGACGCTCGCCGAATCCACCTTCATGAGCGGGATCGCGACCCCGCCCTCCGCTGGGACCGAGAAGAGATTCACATATGTCGACATCACGATCGAGTCGTTCGCGCCCCAACTTGTCCCGAGCGTCCCCCCCAGCTTGGCGAGCTGGATCACCGACCCGCCGGTGGCCGGAACCTTTCTCAGGATGCCCTGACTGCCGAAGGCGATCCAGTTGCCGTCCGGCGAAAACACGAGCGAAGCCGCCCCTTCCGTTCCGGGCAGGATCCTCCCTGCGAGAGAGTCAACCGCACGCACGTAGATCGCGCGACTTGGAGCAACGACGTACGCAACGAGCCGCCCATCGGGCGAAATGGCGAGGTCGGAGTTGGAAGGGTTGGGCAGCAACGCCGAAGCGGGCGCAGCGGTCACGATGAAGCGTGCGGACGGACCGGGAGCACCATCCCCCGCACGCAAAGCGGTAGCAATCATGAAACCGGCGCCGCCCGCGGCCATCGCCACAATGGGCAGCAACGCGCGCCGCCAGCCCGTCGCCGCGACGTGTGATCGCGCCACGCTGGTGTGCGCGGGGAGGAATGCCGAGTTCCCCAATGCCTCCGCGAACGCCTTGGCGGTCTCGAAACGATCGGCCGGGAGCTTCTCGAGCGCCTTGGCCACCGCCGCCGCGACGTTCGGCGGCACCGACTTCCGGAGCGCCGTCACCACTTGCGGCGTTTCGGCGATAATCTTCATGATGATCTGCTGGGCCGACCCGCCGAGGTGCGGGGGTTGACCGGCCAGCATCTCGTAGAGCACGCTGCCGAGCGAGTAGACGTCGCTTCGGGCCGTGATCTCTTTCTCGGCCGTCGCCTGCTCCGGGCTCATGTAGTGCGGCGTGCCCAGACTCAAGCCGGTCTCGGTCATCCGCCCGCCGGCCGCCGCGCTTACCGCGAGCGCGATCCCGAAGTCGGCCACCATCGGCCGCCCGTCGTGGAGCAGGATGTTTTCCGGCTTGATGTCGCGATGGATCACGCCGTGGGTGTGGGCGTAGTGGAGCGCGCTCCCGACGTCGGTCGCGATCCGGACCGCTTCGTCGACGCCGAGCTGGGTCTCGCGATCGAGCTTCGCCCGCAATGTCTCGCCGTCGATGAACGGCATCACGTAGTAGAGGAACCCGCCCGCCTCCCCGCTGTCGAACAGCGGGAGGATATGGGGATGCTGGAGGGCGGCCGTCGTCTTGATCTCGACCACGAACCGCTCGGCGCCGAGCACCGCGGCAAGTTCCGGCTTCAAGACCTTGAGCGCGACTTTCCGGTCGTGCTTGATATCTTGGGCCAGGTACACCGTGGCCATGCCGCCGGCGCCGATCTCGCGCTCGATGCGGTAGCGGTCCGCCAGGGCGGCCGTCAACCTCGGGAGGACATCAACCACCGGGGGCCTGCACGCGTCGTCGAGCCTGGAGGGCCAAGTCACCCGGCCTATGTTAAGGGAGGAACCTCTGAAAGCGGTCGGAAAAATACCCTATTCTGAGGGGACCCGCCACGAAGCGCGCGACCAACCACCCACTTCGCGCCCTCGACGATGCGAAGACCGGCGCTACAGGAGGAGGCTGCTCCTGATCCGCGAGCGCACCGACCACCAGAGGGCTCCGAGGAGGGTCGAACGCCGCCACGCCACCCGGGCTTCGATGGCGCCGAACGGGTGGCCACCACCGGCGGGGGCCACGCTCCGGATCACGCCCTCGAAGGGCTCGGCCATCGCCTGGTAGGCGATCAGCCTGACCCGCTGCCCCGGTTGGACGGCGGCGCTGCCGGCCTGGGTCAATTCGATCCGGGCCTCGAGCGCGGTCAGATCGTGGACCAGGACCAGAGTGTCGCCGGGCCCGACCTGACGGCCGAGCAGCCACTCCGGGTGGAGGGTGACAACGGTGCCGCCGATCCGGGACCGGACGACTTCCTGCGCCACCCGTCCCCGTACCGCGTCGGCGCGGGCCCGGGGCGGCCCGCCGGCCGATCCGGGGCAGGTGGCCCACCATGCCCACGAGGGAGGCGAGCGCGGGCTGGCCTACGACCACGCCATGCGCGCCGGTACCGAGGCGCGTCAGGGCGGGGCGTTCGAGGAGGCGCTGGGCTGGCTTGACCTCGCCGCGCTCTGCGCCGCCGGTCCCGACCAGACCGGTACGGTGGATCGGGAGACGGCGCGGTTGCTCGAGGCCGCTGGGTGGGTCGCGGTCCCGCCGGCGGCGCGGCGAGCTTCCGGCGGCGTGCTGTTCCAGCAGGACTTCGACTTGACGAGCGGGTAACGCCCTACTTGACCTTCATCTTGGCGCGCAACTCCTGGAACCAGTTCTCGGCGTAGATCAGCTCTTGCGTCGCGTCCCCGGCTCCGCTCCGAATCATCAGGAAACGCCGGCCGTCCGGCGCCACGTCATACTGCGGCCGATTCTGGGCCGCTCGAAATCGCACCAGGGGGAACAACGGTCGCGGAACCCCTGGCGCGAGGCTCGGACCGGCGGGCACGTCGACGACCACCAGCGAACCGGCGCTCTTGAAGAAGAGTTCCCGGCCACTGGCGGCCCAGCGCGGCTCGAGGCCACCGCTCTGGGACACCTGCCGTTTCACTTTCCCATCCGGGAAAGATGTGAGATAGACCTCCCATCGCCCCGACTCGGTCGACACGTACGCGAGCCAGCGGCTGTCCGGCGAGAGGACCGGTTGCCGTCGTTTGCCCCCCTTATCCAGGATATCCTGCCGTGTCGTGTCACCGTCGAGCCGCCGCGCGTGGATTTCCGAGACCGTCTGGGCCACGTTATCCGTGCGATCGAGCAGCCATCGCCCGTCTCGGCTGTACTCTACCTCCCAGGTTCGGGGTTGGCCCAACAAGGGTCGGGGTATTCCGCTGCCATCCGCCGGCACCAGAAACGCCTCCATGTCGCTCGCGGTGTTTCCGCCGCCGACGGGAACGCCTACGAAGGCGATCGCACGCCCGTCGGCACTCCAGCTCGGCCGCCAGTGCGGCGTACCGTCGAGGGTGAGCTTCTGCCGGCTGCCGTCGGATCGTCGGACCCAGAGTTGCGTGGTCTGATCAGTCACACTCACGGCGATCGTGCCCCCGTCCGGCGAGAGCGCCGGATAGTTGAAATCCGCTCGCCACCCGGCGTCGACCTCCTCGACCGACCCATTCCGCGTCACCCAGACGAGATTCGCTGATCTCGCATTGCTGCCGGTCGAATAGAGGACGGCGCCGGACCGCGACAGCGCGAACTCCGCCGGACTGACTCCTTCCATGACCGAGACTGCTCCTCCGACGAGCTGGAGGGCGTCCAGATCGAACCCGACTCCGTAGAGCCCGCCTCCGGCAAGGGTATAAAGGAGGGGACCGGAGGGTGCGTACCAGGCGCCGGCCGCCGCCTCGACGAGTACGTGCACGCTGTCGGTACGGAGGTCCAGAGCGGCGATGGACGACTCGCTCAAGCAGTTACCGAGGCAGCTCGTGAGCAGAACGCCGCGGCTGTCAGGCAAGGGCGACATGGTAACCACGGTTCGGCCGCCGATCGAGGAGACCGGCACGATGATCCGGCCGCGGCCGCCGTCGGGGGAAACTCGGCTGATGTTTGAAGCGCTGTCGAGGTACACGATGGTGCCGTCGTCCAGCCAAGCGGCCGCGAGATAGGTGTCGTTCGCGTCGCTGACGATGTCGACGGAGCCGCCGCCGGCAGTGGGCACCTTGCGGAGCCGACCGTCATCCGTGAAGTAACCGATCTGCACCCCATCGGGAGAAAAGAACGGCGCGTGCCCGCCCCTCGTGCCCGGGATCGCCTCGCTGCCGTTCTCCTGGCGCCGTTTGCGTCGAAGTTCGAATCCGTCGGCAACGGAATCCGAGAAGACGATGGTCGATCCATCCGGGGCGATGGCAGCCTGGTTCTCGACCAAATCCGAACCGCTCTCCATGAGATTCGCAAACCGCGCCCGCCAGAGGACGATACTGACACGCGAAACCCCGGCCGGCGGTTCCGGGCGCAACCATCCCCACGCGGCCACCGCGAGGGCGAGCACCGCGACCGACACCGCCGCGGCGACGATCCGTCGGGGCACTCCCGCGCTGGCGCCGGCGGCGATCCGCTCCGTCATGAACGCCGGATTCGCGAGCGCTTCGGCGAACGCCTTCGCGCTTTCGAACCGATCGGCCGGCAGCTTCTCGAGCGATTTCGCCACCGCCGCCGCCACATTCGGCGGCACGGCCTTTCGGTAGCGGGTCACCGGCTCCACCGGCTCGGCGATGATCTTCATGATGATCTGCTGGGCCGACCCGCCGAGGTGCGGGGGTTGACCGGCCAGCAGCGCGTAGAGCACGCTGCCGAGCGAGTAGACGTCGCTTCGCGCCGTGATCTCTTTCTCGGCCGTCGCCTGCTCCGGGCTCATGTAGTGCGGCGTGCCCAGACTCAAGCCGGTCTCGGTCATCCGCCCGCCGGCCGCCGCG
>JANMHX010000355.1:0-17657 GCA_031375485.1 Gemmatimonadota bacterium
CGATGCGCGACAGCACTTTCGCGGCATCGGTTTCAAGGGCGGCCAAATGCTGCTCCACCAGCCCAACATCGTTGGCGGGAATGACCACCACCTGATCGTCGATCGCGCCCGGGGCGCCTTTCGGCGCCAGCTCATCGGCCCAGCCGTGATAATTGTGTTGGAACTTGAGGAGCTTCCGCCGCCCGGTACTGGCCCGGGCAATCCGAATCCCCAGTTGGTTGGCTTCCTGGCCCGAGGCACAGAACTCGATCCGCTCCGCCGCCGGCATCAGGCCGCGAATCCGCTCGGCCCACTCCACTTCGAGCGGGTGGTTGTCGCCATAGTGAAGGCCCAAGGCGGCCTGGCGCTGAATGGCCTCGACCACGGCGGGATGCGAGTGGCCAAGCACCAGCGAGCCGTGGCCCATCACATAGTCGAGATACTCGTGCCCGTCGACATCCCACTTCCGGGCCCCCTCCGCTCGCACGATGTACGGCCGGTACGGGTTGTGAACCCGGGAGAAGTGGGTCGCGCCTTGGGCGGGAAAGAGCGCGGTGGCGCGGACATGGAACTCGGCGGACCGAGGATGATGGCGGCGGTAGACGTCGATCGCTGAATCGGGTGTCGGCACGAGCGCTCCGGGGTCGGTGAGTCTGCCGTAGTCTGCACCAATCGGGGCTCCTTCACCAGAGCCCCGATTCAGAGCGCGCGCCGGGAACTACGCGCCCGGCTCGACGGCCTGCTTCCCGGGTTGGTAGGTGGTATAGACGAAGACCGGAATCGGCACGTCCCCCAAATGCTGGCGAACCAGCGTCTCGACATCGCCCCAGTCCAGCCCCCCGACGCCGGTGGCGAGCTTCGGCATGGCGACACTCTTGAGTTCGCCCTTGTCGATCTCATGCCGGAGCCGCCGGAGACAATGATTGACGTTCGCGAGCGTGGCCCGGCCCGGCTTGGCGCCGTGGGTGTGCTCGCCCGTCTGCGTCAGGAGGTTGGCAATCCTGACCCCGCCGACTCCGCTCCAGAGCCAGAGTTCCCCGGGATGGGGATGGGTTTGGAAGGCGTAGTGCCGGAAGTCCTTGGCCATGGCCGGCCATCGTTCCCGAAGCGCCAGTGCCAAACCACTATCGAAGTGGTCGTTCGGAGCGACGCCGTGGGCGATGCAGCCTGCCTTGGACAACAAGATATCCCCACTCACGTTGTGGATCATTGGTAGTCCCCTGGAAGTTGTCGGAGGCTGCTCGGCGCGGATGAACCCCATCGGCAGAGCCTCCCCCGATAATTAGCCTGCCGATCATGAAGAGTCGGTGAGGCCGGTTGTAACCGGGGGCCATTCCAGACCGGCGCCCCGGGCCCCCTGCCGCACCAGAGCCCCGTGGGTACGTTTCGACTCCCTCGGAGACAGGAATCACGGTGAGTTGGCAGCACGAGGTAGACGAGCTCCGCCGCCGTCAGGCGATGGCCCGAGCAATGGGCGGCGAAGCGAAGGTCCGGCGGCAGCATGAGGCCGGCCGCCTGACGATCCGCGAGCGATTCGCCCGCCTGCTCGACGAGGGCTCGTTCCGGGAAATCGGCTCGATTGCGGGCTTCGGCGAATACGATGCCGCGGGCGAGTTGACCGGGCTCGTCCCCAGCAATCTCCTCTACGGCCGAGGCCGAATCGACGGCCGCCCCGTCGTGGTGAGCGGCGACGACTTCACGGTCCGGGGCGGCGCCGCCGACGCCTCGATCCACGAGAAACAAATCGCGGCCGAGCAACTGGCCAACGAGTACCGGCTTCCGATCGTCCGGTTGATCGAGGGCACCGGCGGCGGCGGCTCGGTCAAAACCATCGAGAGCACCGGATACACCTACCTGCCCAACCTGATCGGCTGGGACCAGGCCGTCCTGAACCTCGCCACGGTCCCGGTCGTGGCGTTAGGTCTCGGACCGGTGGCCGGACTGGGGGCCGCCCGGCTGGTGACCAGTCACTATTCGCTGCTGGTCAAGGAACAGGCTCAGATGTTCGTGGCCGGCCCGCCGGTCGTGGCCGCGGCCGGCGAAACCCTCACCAAGGAAGAACTCGGCGGGAGCCACATTCACGCGAAGAATGGCGCCATTGACGACGAGGCGGCCACCGAAGACGAGGCCTTCGCAATGGGCCGGCGCTTCCTGTCATACCTGCCCTCGTCGGTCCATGAACTGCCGCCCCGCCACCAGACCGGTGACGACCCCGAACGCCGCGAAGAGTGGCTGATCGGCGCCGTGCCCCGGGATCGGCGTCGAGTCTACAAAATGCGCCCGATCCTCGACGCGGTAGCCGACCTCGGCTCGGTCTTCGAAATCGGGCGCCAGCACGGACGCTCGGTGATCACCGCCCTGGCCCGGTTCGACGGCTGGCCGGTCGCGGTCATCGCCAGTAACCCGTTCGAACTGGGCGGACTGTGGACCGCGGCCAGCTCCCAGAAATTGGTCCGATTCATCGACCTTGCGGAAGCCTTCCACCTTCCGATGATCCACTTGGTCGATAACCCGGGCTTCCTGATCGGAAGCCGGGCCGAGCAGGAAGCGACCATTCGGCACGGCGCTCGGGCGCTCGCGGCGATCTACCAGGTCAAGGGCCCGTGGTGCACCGTGGTGATCCGGAAGGCGTTCGGCGTGGCCGGCGCGGGACACGGCAATCACACCCGCTACCGGTACCGCTATGCCTGGCCCTCAGCCGACTGGGGTTCGTTGCCGATCGAAGGCGGGATCCAAGCGGCCTACAAGGCCGAACTGGCCGCCACCGAGGACCCGGGAGCGATGCAGGAGGACATTCTCCGCCGGCTCAATCAAGTCCGGTCGCCGTTCCGCACGGCGGAGAAGTACTTGGTCGAGGAAATCATCGATCCGCGGGAGACCCGGTCCGTGCTGTCGGAGTTCGCCAACCTGGCGGCCCCGCTCCGCCGGCCGGGCCCGACGGCGTTCGGACTCCGGCCCTAGGCGTTAGGCGGCTGGCGCCGGCGCCGGGCCGCGAGCCCCGGCCAGCACCCGGTCCACCACCCGGAGGAGCGCCGCGCTGTCGACCGGCTTGACCACCACCGCTTGGAAGCGGGACGAATCGAGGTCCGCCGGCTGGTCGGCGCCGGTCAGCAGCATGACCGGCAGACCCGGATTCAACACCCGGGCCCGTTGAGCAACCTCGGGGCCCGAGAGACCGGGCATCGCCCGATCGGTCACCAACAGATCGAACCCGTCGGGTCCCGCCTCCAAGGCAGCGAGGGCCTCGATCGGGTCACCATGCGAAGCCACCCGGTAGCCCGCCCGGCCCAGAATCCGGCTCAAGATCCCAAGGACCATCGGATCGTCGTCGACCAACAGCACCCGCCGGCCGCCGCCCAACCCAGTCTTCGGCAGCTCGGCCTTCGCGGGCGCGGGCGGGGCGGGTACCGCTTCGCCGGCGGGGAGGTAGAGCGAGAACGCCGATCCAGCGCCGAGGGCCGTTTCGACCTCGATGGTTCCGCCATGCCCTCGGATTACCCCGTCGGCGACCGCCAGGCCAAGCCCGGATCCCCGCCCCACCGGTTTGGTGGTGAAGAACGGTTCGAAAATTCGGTGCCGGGTCTCGGGACTCATCCCGATCCCGTCGTCTCGGACCACGATTCGGGCATAGGAGCCGGGCCGAAGGCCAGCCCCGGACGGCGCCCCGGGGCCACCCCGCACCCGGTCGAGCGCGAAGGTGATGGTCCCTTTGTCGTTCGGAAGCGCATGGCTCGCGTTGACGCCGAGATTCATCAACACCTGGGAAAGCTGGGGGGCATCCGCGATGGCGGACACCGCCTCACGCGGAGGTTCCCAGAGTACCTGAATCGAAGCCGGCAGGGTCGCCCGCAACATCCCGACGGTCTCGTCGATGACCGAACCGAGCCCGACCACGGTTCGAGTCTCCGCTTCGGGGCGGGCAAACAGCAGAATCCGCCGGACCAGTTCCCGGGCCCTGACGGCGGCACTCCGGATCAGCTCCGCCGATCCGGCCGTGCCGGAACCGGCCTGGGCATCCTCGGCGATCATCTCAGCATGCCCGAGCACCACCGTGAGCAGATTGTTGAAATCGTGGGCGATTCCGCCCGCCAAGGTGCCGAGCGCCTCCAACTTCTGACTGGCGTGAAGGCGCTTCTCCATCACGAGGCGATCCTCCGCCGCGGCGGTCGCGTGGCGGCGGGCCTCGAGAATCTCGGCCGTGGCCCGCTGGTGCGCCCGCTCGACCCGAAACGCCCGGATCCCGCCAAGCATTGCAAGCCCCAACGCGATGGCCAACCCCAGGGCGGCCGACCTGAACATCCGGGCCACGGCCGCGTGGTAGCGACGCGCGTCCATCGTAACCCCCACATACGCCCCGCCGGCCCCGGGAATCGGGGCATAGGCCCGAATCCCGACGCCCCACACCGTCTCGCTCGGACGGTCCTCGACCACAGTTCGAGCCGTTCGCGTCACCTCTAGTTCACCCGGGGTGGGCCGATCCTGCTGGGTGACATACGCCCGTTCAGCGGTGCGGTCACCGTCGAGCACGAAGAACATCGAGTCGCCCCGAACGATGCCGCTATAGGCAAACCGAATGTCGGGGTTGGCGCGGAGCAACCCGGCCAGCGGGGCAGAGAGTGACAGATACTCCGGAGAGCCGGTCGCCGCCGAGTCGGTCAGCGCCAAGTGGCGAGTCGGATCGATCAGCGTCGCGGTGGTCTCGGCCGAGCTTCGAAGCTGGACTCGCAAGTCGTCGAGCAGGGCATCCCGGATCGAGAGGTAGAACACTCCGATGGCGAGCGCCGCCGCCACCGCGTTGGCGAGCGCGGTGATGACGCCGGCCATTTCCGGCTTCCACCGGGAACGCGACGGAGGATCGCCCACATCGGGCCGCGGGCTTGGGGTCGACATACCGCTAAGTATCGGCGGGGACGGCCCCCGGCTTGACCTGGCTCGACCTGCTTCCCCGCCGGACCCAGGCCTAGCCGTTTTTCCGGCAGGAGCGAGATTGAAGCACCATGACACTCTCGCTCTTCCTGTCGTTCGCGGTGGTGGCCGCGGCCCAACCGCCGGTCGCCCTCACCATCGAGAACATCCAGACCCGAAACCGCGGCGCGGTCGAGGCCGCCGTGGCGCCCGACGGCCGCTCGGTGGCAGTCGTGGCCAACGCCGCCGCCGGCCGCGGGATCTTCCTCGTAGCGGCCGGGCCCGATCCGGCCCCGGCCCGCTTCTGGATGGCCGGCGGCTCCCCGAATTGGTTTCCCGATAGCCGGACGATTGCCTTCAATCACGACGGCGATCTGTGGACCGCGGCGATCGGCGACACCGTCCCCCGCCGGTTGACATCCGATCGCGACGATGAGCGGGCACCGGTCGTGTCGCCGGACGGCCGGTTCATCGCGTTCTACTCGACCCGAAGCGGAGCGCAGGACATCTGGGTCGTCTCGGCGGCGGGCGGAACGCCCCGGCAACTCACCCGCCAGGCCATGGCCCTGGATGATCCCCGGTTCGCCCCAGCGTGGTCCCCCGATGGACGCTCGATCGCCTACGTGTCGAATCAGGGTGACTATTGGGCCGACGACCTCTGGGTAGTGGACGTTCAGTCCGGGTCCGCCCGCCAACTCTCCCGCGGGCTGATGGCCTCGACCACCCCCGCCTGGTCACCCGACGGACGGTCGCTCGCCCTCCTCTGTACCTCGAAGCAAGGCTACTGGTACGAGGACCTCTCCGACCTCTGCGTGGTCGATGCGGCCACCGGCGCCGAACGAACCGTGGCGATGCAGATCTACGGAACCGACTGGCTCCACAGCCAGCGGGTCGTCTGGACGGACGGCGGGCGGTCGCTCCTCTTTCCGTACCAAGAGCGGGGAGACTTTCACCTCTGGTCGGTCCCCGTGGCCGGCGGTGTGGCGACCCGGGTGTCGCACCTGGGCGGCGCCATCCGTTCCATCGACGTTTCCTCCAACGGCAGCCGGATCACCTTCATCCAATCGGGGCCGACCACCGGACCCGAGGTCTTCCTGATGGAGCGGCGCGGTGGAGCGGCCGTGCCCCTGACCTCGTTCGCCGACCGGTGGGAGTCGGTGCGGGCCCCCGAAGAAATGTCGTTCCAGAGTTACGACGGCCTCTACATCCAAGGCTTCCTCTATCGCCCGCCCGGCTGGACGCCTAACGGCCGGTACCCGGCCCTGGTCCAGGTCCACGGCGGCGGCACCAACTCGTACCTCCAGACGCTCAACCTGCTCGAGCAGTACCTCGCCTCGAAAGGCTATGTGGTGCTCGCCATCAACTATCGCGGCGGCTCCGGTTTCGGCCGGGCATTCCAGGACCTCGGGGTCAACGACTGGGCCAACGGGCAAGCCCAGGACGCAGCCGCGGCCGGCCGGTTCCTCAAGGCGGAGCCGTGGTCCAACGGAAAAGTCGGGATCTACGGCTACAGCTACGGCGGGATCCAAACCATGGCGGCCATCGCCCGGGCGCCCGGGGTATTCGACGCGGCGGTTCCGATGGCGGGGATCTACGATTTCGGCGATGCCTACACCAACGCCGACCGGCTGGGCCGGATCTTCACGCAAACCGGGCACGGCGGCTCACCCGACGAGCGCCCCGCGGTCTATGCCGTGAGCAACACGCTGGCCAGGCTGCGCCATATCACCACGCCGCTGCTCGTCATGCATGGCGAGGCCGACGTCCGGGCACCCTACCGGCAATTCCTTCGTGCCGTCGATTCGCTCCGGGCCCACCACAAGGTCTTCGAGTCGAAGAGCTACCCCGGCGAGCCCCATGGGTTCCGGGACCCCGCCAACCGGATCGATCTCTATCGCCGGCTCGAGGCCTTTCTCGACCGCTATCTGAAGTCCTAAGACCTTCGCCTGAGGACCCCGGCCAGGTCGCCGAGGCGAGGGAGCGTTTCCCAGTCGCCGGTCCCCTGGAGCGCCCGGGCGGCCAAGACGTGGCCGTTCCAGGCGCCATCCGCCGGCGACAATCCCTCCAACAGCCCGAAGACGAATCCGGCCGCAAAAGCGTCGCCGGCCCCGATCTCATCCTGAATCGTGACGACATCGGGCGGAGCCACGATCGCACCCGCCACCAACGCGCCCCGTTCGCCCAACCGGATCACGGTTCCGGTGGCGCCCGCCGAGCGAATCTTGGCGTCGAGCGCCGCCGGATCGCCCGGGCCCCAGAGCGTGCGAGCCTCCTCCTCCCCCGCGAGGTACCAGTCGACGGACGGCAACAGCAGTTCCTGGGCTCGGCGCGCCGCGGCGGGATCCGGCCAGAGGGCGGGTCGGTAGTTCGGGTCGAAGGTGACGATCAGCCCGCGGGCCCGGGCTCGCCTGGCAACCTCGATGACGAGTCCGCCGGCACTTTCGCTCAAGGCCGGGGTAATTCCCGTGAGATGAACGACCTGAACCCCATCGAAGGCCGCGTCCGGCACGTCGCCGACCGCGAGATGGGCCGCCGCCGAGCCACGGCGGAAGTACTGGACCCCAGTGCGAGCGCCCGACCGGATTTTGAGAAACGCCCCAGTCCCCGCCCGGGGCTCGGTGATGACGAAACCCACATCCACACCTTCGGCCCCGAGGGTGTGGATGATCAGCCGGCCCACCGGATCGTCACCAACCCGCGAGATCCACCGGGTTCCAACCCCGAGCCGGGCCAATCCGATCGCGAAGTTTGACTCGGCCCCGGCCACCCGGAGCTGGTAGGGCATGCCGAGACCCGGCGGCCCGGCGGCACCGGGGTCGAACAGCGCCATCGTTTCCCCAAGCGTCAGGACGCTCACGCGAGCGGGGCGCGCATCCGGGTGGGGTACCCTGGCAAGTGGACCGCGAGTTCCGCCTTCATGGCCGCGATGGCCGAGCCGCCGCGTTTGGTCCGTTCCCGCACTGCGGTGAGACGGGCCTGGTCATCCGCACCGGCCGGCGTGGCAAACGAACCGGCCAAGTCGAGCAGCAGCCGGGGCTCGATGTTGGCGATCGCGCTGATCGCCCCGGCCGCGCCCAGCCGGAAGGCCTCCTGGACCAGACCGTCACTGCCCATCAGGACCTCGACCCCGGTGCCCAGGTACTCGCGATGCCGCTCGATTGATTTGGTCGAATCCTTCACGCCGCGGAGGCCCTCGGCGGCGAGCGCCCGCACCACCGCACTCGACAGGGTATTGCCGGTGCGCTCCGGAATCGTGTAGGCGTACACCGGAACCCGCACTGAGCGGAGGAGCGACCGGAAGTGCGCCTCGATTTCGGCGTCGGAGTAGCGATAGTAGTACGGCTCGACCGCCGACACCGCGGCCACGCCGCCTTCGACGACCCGGGCCGCGAGCGCGACGGTATCGGCTGTCGAGGCCCGCCCGATGTGGGCGAGGACCCGCGCCCGCCCGTTGGCCACCCGGGTCACCGTAGCCACCAGCGCCACGATCTCGGCGGGATCGAGCAGCACTCCCTCGCCGGTGGTACCGGCCGGCATCAGCGCCGTGATCCCGTGATCCAGGAGGAACTCCGTGTGTCGTGCCACCGCGTCCAGCGCCACATCACCCGCCGCGGTAAACGGGGTCAGGAGGGCAACAGCGATCTCAGGCACCCGGCCGAAGCGCCCCTTCGAGGACGGCCCGAAGCCGGCGTCCGACGATCGCATCATCGCCCGGTTTCATCATCCAGGGGCCGACCACGATCGTGTGCTCGTCCGAGTGGAGGCCGGCCGCGCCGGAAGGGCGACCGGTGCCCGGATTGAGCTCGATCGATGGGTTGCCGGCGCGAAGGGCCGCCGCGACGTCGATCGGCGCGATCCCGATCCGCCGTTGGTCGTAGCGAATCATCAAGTGAGGCACCCGATTCGCCACCGGGGGGATGACGATCTCGGTCGTGAGCGTCGGGAGGCCGCGGAGCGCACGCGCGATCCGGTCGGCCCGGCGTCGGCCTTCCGCTTCGATCTGCTCGTCGGTCTGCCCGAGCAGCCAATCGACCGCGGCCACCATCCCGACGATCTGCTCCTTGGCGACCTTCATGCCGCGGCCGAGCGAGCGGTCCGTCGGCACGTTGTTGGCGGCCGCCGCTTCGATCAGGTCCTTCCGGCCAAGGAGCAGGCCGGCGTTCTGAGGGCCCCGAATGCCTTTCCCGCCGGAGAACGTGACGAGATCGTACCCCATCTTGGTGTAGGTCCAGAGATTGGCGATCGGCGGCACATCCGCCGCCGCGTCGAGGAAGCACGGCACCCCGTGCGCATGGGCCACGCGGAGCCAGTCCGCATGACCGATCTGCCCCTGCTCCGCCGCGTTGAAGAAGAAGGCCATCACGGTGTTGGGAGTGAACGCGTTCTCGTACTCCGCGATCGTCTCGACCTCGACCAACCGAACGCCGCACATTTCGAGGGCGTGCTCGTGGGTCAGCCGGTGTCCCTTCTGGATCAGGACGTCGGTTTTGAACTTCGCGGACCGAGCGGGCAGGTCCTGCGATCCATCCGGAGTTCCCAGCGTCATGCAACCCGCCGTGCCGAGCGAGAGCGCCGAGGCGGCGCCGGCGGAGACCAGGGCCGCTTCGCACTGGAGCCGGCGGGCCAAGTAGAGGCCGGCCGCCGTTTGAAGATCGCGAAGCCGGACCGAGTGATGGGCCGCGAGGGCAACGGCCGCCTGCACTTCCGGCGGCATCAGCGAGGCGGTCAGGTAGGTATAGGTCCCCGCGGCATTGATGATCTTCGCCACGCCAAGTTTGTCGTAGTAGTCGACGGCCGGCGGCAATTCAACGCCCGAGTCGCCTGACTCGGCCGGGCGCTGCCCCAGCAGCACGCCGGCGCCGAGCGAGTGATGGACAAAATCGCGGCGGGTGGTCATTAGGCAGCCAATGTAGGGTTAACCGCAGGCGTCAGCAAGCACGAGGGCCTCCTGCTAGCCGCATGGTGGACCGGCTGATAGCTTGGCCGGTATGGAACGAACCGGGCGGGTCCGCTGGACGTTGATTGCGTGGCTGTTCGGGTTGAGCGCGGTGGCCTACCTCGATCGCGTCAACATCTCGATCGCCGGCAAGCTGATCGCCGCGGAGTACGGGTTCACCAACCAACAACTGGGCTGGGTGTTCAGTTCGTTCGTCTTGGGCTACGCGCTGTTTCAGGCGCCAAGCGGCCGAGTCGCCGATCGGTTCGGAGCCCGGCGGGCGCTGACGTGGGCCGCGATCTGGTGGGCGGGCTTCAGTGCCCTCGCCGCGCTGCTCCCGACCGTCCCGTTCATCCTGCCCTTGCTGATGGTAGTCCGGTTTGCGCTGGGCGCCGGCGAGTCGATCGTCTACCCGGCGTCGAACCGGATCGTCTCCCGGTGGATTCCGGTGCCGGAGCGAGGCCTCGCCAACGGCCTCATTTTCATGGGTGTCGGGGTCGGCGCCGGCATCACCCCGCCACTGATCACGGCCGTCATGCTCCGCTACGGCTGGCGGGCCTCATTCCTTGTCTGTGCGCTGATCGGCTTGGCCGCCGGCGCGGTGTGGCTGATGATCGCGCGGGACAGTCCCGACGACCACCCCTGGGTATCAGCGCCCGAACGCGCCCTGATTCGGGCCGGGATTCCCGCCGCGGTGTCGGCGCCGCCGCTCCCGTGGCGCACCATCGGCACCAACCGAAACGTCCAACTCCTCACGCTCAGCTATTTCTGCTACGGTTACTCAGCCTACATCTTCTTCACCTGGTTCTTCATCTACCTGAGTACCGTCCGGGGCCTCGACCTCAAAGTGAGCGCCGTCTACGCCATGTTGCCGTTTCTGGCGATGGCGGCCGGCTCGGGCCTCGGGGGCCTGCTCAGTGATCGCCTGTCGGCCCGCTATGGCCGCCGGGTCGGGCGATGCGGCTTGGCCGTCGTTGGAATCGGACTGGCGGCCGTCTTCATCGCGGCGGGAACTCAGGTCGAGAGTGCCCGGCTGGCCACCGTGATCCTGGCCGGAGGTGCGGGCAGTCTGTATTTGGCCCAAAGTTCGTTCTGGTCGGTGAGCGCGGATATCGCGGGTTCGTCGGCGGGGGCGGTGTCGGGCGTGATGAATATGGGGGCGCAGATCGGCGGCGTCGTGACGGCGTCGCTGACGCCATGGGTGGCCGATCGGTTCGGCTGGACCGGGTCGTTTCTGGTGGCCGCCGGACTCTGCGTCGTCGGAGCAGCCGCGTGGATCGGTGTCCAGCCCGAGGAACCGGTCGGGGCCGAGGTGACGCCCGCCCGGCGGCTCGCCTAGGCCCGGTCACTAGGGCGCGGAGTCGGTCCCGGCCGGAAGGGCGGCGCTGAGCCCCGGCAGATACTCGGCCCCAGCCTCGATCCGAAGGCTCGACCCTTCGAAACTCCGAGGCAGCGGCGCCGCCCGGCCCCCGAGGCACCGGGCCAGAAACTGCTCGGCGATCCGCCAGAACGAAAAGCTGTTGGCGGGACGCGCCAAGCCATGACCCTCATCGGGATACACGGCGTAGACCACCGGCACGCCGGCCCCCTTCATCGCGGCAACCACCGTATCCGACTGGTACTTGGGAACCCGGGAGTCGTTCGAACCCTGCCCGATCAGCACCGGGTGCTTCGTCTGGGCGGCGAAGTTGATCGGCGAACGGGACCGGAGAAACCGGCGGCCCTCCTCGGTGCGTGGATCACCAACCACCTTCGACATCCGGTCGACGTTCCAGTGGGGCATGAACTTCTCGAGATTCGACGGACCAACGAGGTCCACCCCACAGGCGAAGCGGTCGGGAGTCATGGTCATCCCGACGAGCACCGCATACCCGCCATAGCTCCCGCCCATGATCGCCACTTTGTCGGGCGCGACGATCCGCTCCTTGACCGCCCAGTCGACCTGCTCCAACAGGTCGGTATGCATCTTCCCGCCCCATTCGAGATTGGCGGCGTTCATGAACTTCTTCCCGAACCCGGGGGAGCCACGGTAGTTCAGGTACAGCACCGCGTAGCCCCGGTTGGCCAACCAGTGCACGAACGGACCAAACGCCCATTGGGCCCGCTCGTCGCCCGGCCCGCCATGCACCAGCACGACCGCGGGCACCGGGGCGGCCGGCTTTCCGTCGCCGTCGGGATCGGCCCACGGCGGCAGGAGGTAGTACGACACCAGAGGCAGGCTGTCGCTCGAGCGGATTTCGAACGGATGGAGTTTCGAGAACCGAAGCCCCGCCAATTGCGGCGTCCCGACAAACAGGCGGTCGGCGTTGCCGGAGGCCCGGTCGTAGAGATAGAACGCCGTCGGCGCATCCGACAGGGTGTACTCCACGATCCACTTGGCCAAATCATCGGACCGGCTGAGGACCCGAAGGTCGCCGTCGGCCACCGCGGCCAGCCGCACGAAGTCCTTGGCGACCGAGGTGTCGACCGCGGTCCAGGTCGTCCGGGTCCACATCGTGGCGTAGGCCTGGACCCGACGAGTGACCGGGTGGTAGAGCACGCCGGCGGGATCGCCTCGGGCGTCGGCAAAGACGGTCTCCCGCCGGCCCGTTTCGGGATCGAGCGCCGTCAGCACCGCGGCGTCCCGCCCCTCGGTGTCATACAAATAGAGCCGCCGGTTCTCCCCGTCGAACGCAAAGACCTTCTGGTAGGCGGTGCTATTGATCGCCGCCACGTCCTCGGGACTCACATCCCAGATCAGTTTCCATTGACCCCCCGGCATCGGCCGATAGAAATCGAGCGAACCATCGGGCGAAAAACCGATGCCGAGCCGCGGGGTCATGGTGCCGTCTGGAATGACGGCCACCATCGCGTCGTTCTTGAGAATCAGGGCCCGCTCGCCGGTCGTAAGGTTGAGCCGGTAGAGGTCGGGTGTGAACGGCCCCCGTTCCTTGACCGCAATCGAGGCCTGATTGGGGTCTCGGTCCGAGAAGCCCAGGAACTCGACGGCGATGCCGGGCATCGGGGTCAAGTTCTTCTCCGCGCCTGACCCGATCTCGACGACATGGAGATTCCATTTCTCGTCGCCGTTATGGTCCTCCGGGAAGAGAATCCGCTTGCTGTCCCGAGTCCACCGATAGAGTACGTTGCCGCTGACATCGAACGGCTGAAGCCCGCGGCCGACTCGCGAGGTGAGCGGTCTCGCGGCCGCGATCGAATCAACCGACGCCACGAACAGATTCATCGCGCCCGCCACCGGCCGGAGGAAGCTGATCCAGCGGCCGTCGGGACTGATCTCCGGAGCCACGTTGGTGGCCGGCGCGAGGAGCGTCTCGAGGGCATAGAGGGAATCGGGCGCCACGGCCATGCCGGCGGATGAGCCGCCGCAGCCGGCGACGACGAGCGCGAGCAACCCGACCACACCGGCACGCCCCAAGAACCGCATTGGAAACCCTTTTTCTGAGAAGAACATCCCCCCGGAGGAATGGTAACGCCTCCCGATGAAATCGTCAGCGTGGCCGGCGACGACACCCGGCCGAGGGCTTGCTCCGCGGTCTTCAAAGGGGATACCGTTTGGACATGCCAGACATGGTGCGCCGGTGGACCCAGGCGCTCGGAGCCGGGGTGACGATCCTCCTCGGCCCGACACCGGCTCTCATCGCCCAAGTCGTGTCGACCGGAGCCGTGGACGGCCGGGTCACCGACTCGGCCGGGACCCCGATCGCCGGCGCATCAATTCGAATCGCCCGCCCCGATCGCGGGGTGGCCCGAGAGGTCTTTACCGATTCGGCCGGCCGGTTCCGGATCGGCTCCTTGGTGCCCGGCGATTACCGGCTCACCGCCCGGCGGATCGGCTACCGCGCCGCCGTCCTCGAGATGATCGGCGTCGAAACCGGGTCGGTAACCCACGTGGCCCTCCGCCTCGATGCCGCCATCCGGGCCCTCGATTCCCTGGTGGTGACGGCGCCGGTCGTGACGATCGACCCCGAAGGCACCGAGTTCGGCACCGCCATCAACGCCCGGGAGTTGGCCCGGCTCCCGCTGCCTAACGACGCCCGCGACCTGGTCCGGTTCGTCAACGGGGCCCGCCCCGACCAGATCTGGGGCGGCGCCACCGCCCAAGCCAACAACTACCAACTGGACGGCGTGGCGGTCAATCACCCCGGCATCGGCGGCGACCTCCTCCAGCCCAGCACCAGTTGGATCCAGGAAATCCAAGTCCGCGGACTCGGCGCCGGGGCCGAGCACGGCAACTTCCAAGGCGGCATCGTCAACATCGTCACCAAGTCCGGCAGCAACCGGGCCGAGGGCTCGCTTCGGATGGCGGCGGAATCCCGCCGGCTCAACGGCTCCAACTTGGTTCGCGGCGAAGCCGGCAGCGAGGTCAGTGACCGGATCGAATTCGAGGGCCATGTCCTCGGCGCCCTTCGACCCAACCGGTTGTTCTATGCGATCTTCGGCCAGGTGGTCCGCCGCGACCTCCGGGTCCTCGACCAGTTCCCCGACGCCATCGGCCCCTATGTGACCGATCCGCCCCGCGACACCGAGCGGAAGTTCCTCGGCAAACTCACCTGGCAGCCAACGGCCGCCGACAACCTGGCCCTCTCGATTGCCCGCTTTGACACCCACGGCGACCGGTTCGGCCAAACCGGGTTCCGCCGCGCCGCCGCCACCCAACAACTCGAGGCCGGAGCATGGCTTGGCAGCCTCGCGTGGCAGCGGACCTGGTCGGCCAAGAGCTTTCTCGAAATCAAGCTGTCGGGCTACGACGGCAGCGACACCCGGCTGCCCTACCAACCCGGGACCACCCCCGCCGTCCAGATCGTCAATCAGGTCGATCCCCTCGAATACCAGAACGCGGTCTTCACCGAACGGCGATCGCCATCCACCGCGGCCCTGACCGCACAGTGGGACCGGTACCTCCGGGCCTTCGGTGTGGACCACCACCTCAAGATCGGCGGCGAGCTGACGGCCTCGACGTGGAGTTACCATCGGGACCGGAACGGGGGCGTCACCTGGCGGCCGGGCTATCGGACCTCCCCGCCGGCGTTCGATCCCGGGAACCCGGCCACCTGGGTGTTCAGCGGGGCCCTGACGAGCACGTGGGGTGGAGACATCTCGCTCGACTCGAAGACCACCAACAGCGCGGGATACCTCCAAGACTTTTTCCGGCTCGGGTCCCGGATCACCGTAAGTCCCGGGATCCGCGTCGGTCGATGGACCGGGAGCCTGGGACAGCCGGCCGGCACCTTTCAATCCGTGGTCCAAACCACCGGCCTCGATCCGCGGATCGGCCTCACCTACGCGATCACCAAGGACGGGTCGCTCGCCCTCAAGGCGCATTGGGGCCGGTACCACCAAAGTCTCTTCGCCGCCTTCTTTGACCGATCCGCCGGGAGCGACGTGTACCGCGACGAGGAGCGGTGGGAGTTTACCGGAACCCCGTTCAACAATCCGACCACCACCCTCACCACCGCCGAGCGGAATGCGTTGGCCGCCCGGGGACTATTTCGCCGGGTCGAGACGACCCGGCTGAGCGAGACCGGCGTGGTGACCGACTACCGGCAACCCTACGTCGATCAAGCCGTGTTCGGGATCGAGAAGACCTTCGGATCGCATTGGAAGGCCGAGGCGCTCTACGTCAACCGGAAGAACCGGAACATGGTGGCCTTGGTTGATCGGAATCTGGCCTCGAACTACACCGTGTTCACCAACGTGGCGGTGCTCGACCGGTTCTTCAGTCCGTTCTTCCTCAACGGGCAGCCGTTGCGCCTCCAACGATTGGCCGTGTCGAACGAGGACATCCTCTACTGGTGGCACCTGCTCCAGTCCGGCGCCGTGCAGGGGGCGGAATTCCTCCCGCCAGGCATGACACCCGAGCAGGTCGCGGCCCTCCGGTATGACCCCGACTTCGTGCTGACCAACGTGGCCGATGCCCGGCGCCGGTTCGACCAACTGCAGCTCCGGGTGCAAGCCCGCTACCCGTCGTGGTGGTTCGATGTCGCCGGCACCCTCACGGCGCTCGAAGGCAACCTCAACACCGTCACCGGCCCCGACGACAACGGCGGATCCTCGGCCGGGCCCTACGTCCGGCTGAACGAGAGTTTCGGTGCCCTCGGCAATCTCGCCAATCAGTCCCGGGTCGAACTCAAAGCCCGCGTCGGCGGCGAACTTCCCCTCGGCCTTCGCGGCGCCGTCTTCGCGAGCTATGCCAGCGGCGACCGGTACACCCCGACCCTGACGCTGTCGAATCTGCTGTTCGAGTTCGAGGCGGATCTCCCGAACCTGAACCCCGCCCGATTGCGGCGGCTCCGGTCGTTCTTCTTCGAAACCACCACCGGCCAGCGAATGTTCGTCGAGTCCCGGGGGGCCTACACCTATCCGGCCCGCCTGACGGTTGATCTCCGGCTCGAACGCGCCGTCCGGCTGGGCCGCCGTGACCTTCTCGTCACCGTCGACGCCTTCAACCTGTTCGGCGCGGCGGCCATCACCGAAGTCCAGACCTCGTACAACGGGGAGACCGATCCCTTCGCCAGCGGGCGGCTCGGCGCGGTTCGAAATCGCCTGGCGCCCCGGATCATTCGAATCGGATCTACCCTCGCCTTCTGACCTACGGCAGCTGGACGATACTCCGCCGGTGGAACAGACTGCCCTAGTCGCCGATGATACAACAGCCTGGGAATCGTCCGGCGCCCTCCCGGGCAATAACCACGCCGACATCACTCGCGCCGGGTGGAAGGAAATAGACGCGATCCGTCGTCACCGCCCCGAGCGGTCCGAGCCGGACGTCAAATGGTGCGGCCTCTGCCACCGGACCCGGCCCTCCTAGACCGGGCTGGCTAGTACCGCGGCAATGACGGGTCGATCTCGGCCCCCCACGCCAGGATCCCGCCGAGCAGATTTTCGACCCGGCCGTATCCCGCCTCGCCCAGCAGGTGCGCCGCCTGGGCACTCCGCGCCCCGCCCTTGCAGTACACCACCACATCGCGATCCCGGGGCACCCGGTCCAGCGACCGGAGCAGTTCGCCTAACGGCACCAGCTCGGCCCCCTCGATCCGTCCGATCTCCCATTCGTGCGGCTCCCGCACGTCGAGCAAGAACAGGTCACGGCCCGCGCGGCGGCGTTCCGCCAATTCGAGCACCGAGATGTCCCAGGCCTTCTTCACCTCCGGTACCACGCACTCGACGTCGAGATCCTGAAGCTCGCGAATCTCCCGGGTGCCACACGCCGGACATTCGGGGTCCTTCCGGACCTTGAGCCGCCGGAATTCCATGTCGAGGGCGTCCACCAACAACAACTCGCCGATCAACGGCCGCCCGATCCCGAGCAGAAGTTTGATCGCCTCGGTGGCCTGGATCGTCCCGACCAGCCCCGGCAACACGCCCAACACGCCCCCCTCCGCGCAGTTCGGCACCGCGCCCGCCGGGGGCGGTTGCCGGAACAGGCAGCGATAGCACGGGCCGTCTTTCGTGGCGAACACCGAGGCCTGGCCCTCGAACCGATAGATGCTTCCGTAGGCGTTCGGCACGCCGAGAATCACGCAGGCGTCATTGACCAAGTAACGAGTCGAAAAATTATCGGTCCCGTCGACCACCACATCGTATCCCTGGATGATCTCGAGCGCATTGGCGGCGGCCAGCCTCGTGTCGTACCGCTCGATCTTCACGTACGGGTTGAGATTGAGGAGCCGGGCCTCCGCCGAGTCGAGTTTCGACTGACCGATGCCGCTCGTGCCGTGAAGAATCTGCCGCTGGAGGTTCGACGCGTCGACTTGGTCGAAGTCCACCAACCCGAGGTGCCCGACGCCGGCGGCGGCGAGGTAGAGCGCCGCGGGCGAACCCAGGCCGCCGGCGCCGA
>JANMHX010000378.1:0-7195 GCA_031375485.1 Gemmatimonadota bacterium
AGCTGGCCGTCCGCGCTCCCACTGTCGAAGAGTGGGAGGATATGCGGGTGCAGCAGGTTCGCGGTGGTCTTGATCTCACTCAGGAACCGCTCGACGCCGAGCACGGCGCCGAGTGCGGGCTTGAGGACCTTCAGCGCGACCTTGCGGTCGTGCTTGAGGTCGTGAGCGAGAAACACCGTCGCCATCCCGCCGACGCCGATCTCGCGCTCGACGGCGTAGTGGCCGGCCAGCGACGCGTTCAGTTGCGCGATCGTGTCCATAGCGGTCATGCCGCTCCCGCGGAGCCCTTAGAGTCGAAGCATACAGCGAAGCGTCAGTCGAGGTAAGGGCCGGAGCGCGGGGCGCCGCGGGATCGACCATCAGAAACTCATCCCCTTCGAGCGGAATCAGGGTGAGCTGCGTGACCGACGGTGATCTGGAGGCACCGCCAGCGGGAGTCGCGGTCATCGAGAGTACCGTCCCGTCGAACGTCACCGCGTACGTCATCCCCACCATGGCCAAACGGCTCAGCGCGTATTGCCTGGTCCGCCGGGGCCCGTGAGGCGATCTCGCTCGGGTGGCCGCGCGGACCGTGACCGCCGCGGGCCGCGCCACCACCGGCGAGGCGGATCTGTCGGTCGGGATCATCGCCTGACTCCAGACCCATGACACCGCGCTGCCGCGGGCATGCCCTCTTCCGCGATCCGACTTGGATCGATCCGCCTTGCGCCCATCGGATCATCAACGCGTACGTGCTGGCGTGCTTCGGTCGCCATCTGACGAACCGACCGAGCACGCTCCTGACCCGGCCGTTGCTGCCGGTCTCCGAGGTGAGGCTCACCCGGAAGGACGCCGGCGGCCGGTGAGCCGGGCTCAGGTCATCAGCGCCGCGTTTTCCGGCAGGAGCGCACCACCATCGACGATGATGGTCTGGCCGGTGACATAACTGGCCCCGTCACTCGCGAGATAGAGCATCGCGTACGCCATGTCGAGCGGCGTCCCAAACCGCTTGAGCGGAACGAAACGCGCCATCGCATCTCGCTCCACTGAGGTGGTCAGCTCCTCGACACCGGGTGTGAGCACCAGCCCGGGTTCGATCCCGTTGACGGTGATTCCGAACGGTGCCAGCTCCACCGCCGCCGCCCGGATGAATCCGTTCATCCCGGCCTTGGAAGCCGCGTAGTGGGCGAGGCCGCCCAACCCAGTCCGATTCCCGGTCACCGACGAGGTAAACAGGATCCGCCCGCCGCCGCGTTCTTTCAGGTGCGGCAAGCAGGCCTTCGTTAGGCGGAATGCGCTGGTGAGGTTCACCTCCATGACCCGATTCCAGTCTCCGTCCTCGATCTGCTCCAGGGGCTGGGAGGGGTAGATCCCGGCGTTGTGCACCAGCACATCGACGGCCCCGAACCTCGCCACCGTCCCTTGCACGACCGCCTGGACGCCTTCCTGACCACCGATGTCGGCGACGATCCCGTGGGCGGTTCCGCCGGCGCCGGTGATATCGGCTACCGCCCGCTCCACTTGGGCCGCGGTGCGGGCGTTCACGACGATGAGGGCTCCCTCGGCCGCAAACAACTTGGCGATTGCCTCGCCGATGCCACGCCCCGCGCCGGTGACGATGACGACCTTGCCGGACAGTCCTGAAAGCGCTGGTCCTGCCATACGGTGACTCCTTGTCGAGTAAGCGTGAGTGGGCCTGTCGGGCCCTGTTTGTTCCAGTGGCCATTACGTTGCGGCGCGATCCACGGCGCCAACGGCTTGGCGGCGAGGTCCTGCCCGAGCGCACTGTACAGCTGTGAATCGGCGTCACGAAACCGACAATCCATGATCGATCCCAGTGCGACGAACGCCGCAGCGGTGACGGTCCAGAGGATCAGCCTCACGCCCAGTCGGGTACGCCCGCGCCGGCCACCCATCCCTGGGACAGCTCCCACAATCGCTGGGCGACCCCGGGGTCGTTCGCTTCGGCGCTGCACGGTGCGATGTGGCAATCCTGCAGGTACTGCCCGGCCAGATCGGACGCGGGCTCGTGCACCGTGGCGTAGACCGTTGTCGCGGCTCCCTGCGCCGGGTTCTTCGTGAACGGGCTCACCAGCTTCATCAATGCACCGACCAGCTTCGAGCCGCGGCCAATCTCGGTGGTAATGAGCGTCCCGGGGTGCAGCGCACACGCGGTCAGGCCGCGCCCGCCGTAGCGCCGCTGCAGCGACTTCGCCATCAGGACGTTGCAGAGTTTGGCCTGGCCGTAGGCCGTCATGCCCTTGAAACGCTCGCGCGTCATCGGGAGCTGGGTGAAGTCGAGCCGGGGCGGCATTTTGTGGCTGCCACTGGAGACCATGACGACCCGTGGGGCGCCGGACGCGAGCAGCCGCGTCATCAGCAACCGCGCCAGCAGGAAATGTCCGATGTGGCACACCCCGACCGTGCGTTCGAAGCCCTCCTCGGTCTCCGCCCAAGACATCAGTACCAGACCCGCATTGCAGATCAGGGCGTCGATCCGATCAGTTTTCAGTTGATCGGCGAACCGTCGGATGCTCGCGAACGACGCCAAGTCCAGTTCCTGGAACTCAGCCTGGCATCCGGGGTGGGCGGTGCGGGCCCGCGCCGCCGCCGCCTCGCCGCTCGCGGCGTTCCGGCAGGCGAAGATGACGGGGGCGCCGGCGCTCGCCAACGCGCGCGCCGTCTGCTCGCCGATCCCGGTGTTGGCACCGGTCACGACGATTGTTTTCCCCGAGAGATTGCGCCCGGCCACGACCTCGTCCGCGCTGGTGCGGGATCCGAATCGAGGACTGGCGGTTGGCGTTGCCGCGGTCATGGCGGGCTCAGGGCTTCTTCGCGGCCTGCGCCGCGGCGGCGGCTGCGGCAACGCCGAGCTCACCCTGTTGGCGGATGTAGTGGCGAAGATCCTCGAGCCGGCGGTCGGAGAACTCGGGAAACGGCGGCATCCCCTTGGCCTTCCGACTCCCTCCCCGGACGACCTCGGCGAACCCGTCGGCGGTGAGTACCACGGTTGAGGCCCGGAGGTCGGGCGCCATCCCGGCGGCCACGGCGCCCGCGCCGTGACAAAACATGCAGCGGTTGAAGACCAGCGCGCCCCGGTCGGCTGCGCCGGCATCGACCGGGAAATCCCTGGCCCCGATCGGTTCAGCGACCACGGGGGCCGGCTGGGCCGGGAGCATGGCCTTGCCATCGAGCGAAAAGGCGACCAAGCGGCGGGTCTGGGCGCCGTAGGCCCACCCGTGCACCGCCAGCCCCGCGCCGCCTAACGCCGCTCCGGCGCCGCCCCACCCGACCAGCAGGGCGACATACTGGCGGCCATTCACGGAGTAGGTGACCGGGGGCGCCGAGATGCCGAGCCCGAGTTTGGACTGCCACAGCTCCTGGCCGGTGCCGGCCTGGTAGGCCACCAGGGTGCCGTCGGCCCGGCCCTGAAAGACCAGATTGCCGGCCGAGGTCATCGTCCCGGGATTCCAGGCGCCCGGCAGTGTCACCTCCCAAGCCCGCTGCTTCTTGACCGGGTCCCAGGCCTGCAGCGTCCCGAACACGCCATCCGGCCGCGCCGGCACCGGGCTCGTCCAATGGATCCCGACTCCGAGCGTCACCTGGTCGGCCTTCCAGTCCGGGGAGCGCCACTTGGCGAGGTCGATACCGGTGTCGGCGTACACCCCGGCGACGTGAATCGTGGGGATGTAGACTAGCCCCGTCCCGGGATTGTACGACATGGCATGCCAGCTGTGGGCCCCGAACGCCGATGGCATCACGGTCGCGACCCCGTTGGGGTACCGCGCGGCGGGCACTTCCACCGGCCGGCCGGTGGCGAGATCCACCTTGGTCGCCCAGTTCATTTCGGCGATCGGCTCGGCCGATATGAGCCTGCCGGTCTTGCGATCGATGACGTAAAAGAAGCCGTTCTTGGGCGCGTGCATCAGCGCCTTCACGACCGTGCCGTCGATCGTGAGGTCGGCCAGGACGATGTCCATGTTGGAGTTGTAGTCCCAGGTCTCACCGGGGGTGGTCTGGTAGTGCCAGAGGTATTCCCCGTTGTCGGGATTCAGGGCCACGATCGACGAGAGGAAAAGGTTGTCGCCGCCGCCGGGACTCCGGATCTTCTGGTTCCAGGGGGACCCGTTGCCGGTGCCGATATAGAGCTGGTTCAGTTCGGGATCATAGGTAAAGCCGTGCCACGCGTTTCCGCCGCCGCCGAACCTCCACCACTCGCCGGTCCAGGTCTTGGCCGCCATTTCCATGGCGGGATTCTCGAACCCGTCCGCCGGATTGCCGGGAACGATGAAGAATCGCCAGGCCTGTTTGCCGGTCTCCGCATCATACGCGGTGACGTAGCCTCGCGCGGCTCCATTCTCGGTGCCGCCGTTGCCGATCAGCACTTTGCCCTTGAAGACCTTGGGAGCCCCGGTGATGTAAAGCGCCTTCTCGGGATCCACGGTCATCGTGCTCCACAACTCCTGCCCGTTGGTGGCATCCACCGCGTTCAGGCGCCCGTCCCAGGTGGCGACATAGACCTTGCCGTTCCAGAACGCGATCCCCCGGCTGTGGTCCCAGCCGACCCGGAGCCGGTTCCCGGCATGCTCCACCACCTTGGGGTCGTAGGTCCACTTGACCGTGCCCGTCGCGGCATCGACGGCGCGCACCACGTTCAGGCTGCCCACGAAGTACATCACCCCATCGACGACGAGTGGCGTCGAGACCAGCCCTCGGTCGTCCGGCAAATCGAGATACCAGTCCACTCCGAGTTTGCCGACGTTCTGGTCGGTGATCTGGGTCAGCGGGCTGAAGCGCTGTTCGCTGTAGGTTCGCCCAAAGGCGAGCCAATCGTCGCCGTTGGATTCGTCGGCAAGCGTGACATCGTTGACGACGGTCGGGCCCGCGGCCCGGCAACTCGTCAACACCACGACCGCGATCAGCGGCAAGGCTCCGAGGCGGATCATGGAAGACTCCTGAGAGGCGACGGCGTGACGGAGAACCTATCGCCGAACAATCGGGGGCGCTACGACAGGCCGGTTGAGGTAACGATCGAGGGGGCGAAGCAAATTCCTATTCCTCTTAGGGCACCCGCCGAGCGGGAAACACCGGGGCCACGAGGTTGGTAGCCCGGCCTCGTCCATCGTCGCCAAAGAAGCCGACACCCCGGGCCGGAGCGCGGGGCGCCGCAGGATCGACCGTCAGAAACTCATCCCCTTCGAGCGGAATCAGCGTGAGCTGCGTGACTGCCGGTGATCTGGAGACACCGCCCGCGGGGGTCGCGGTCATCGAGAGTACGGTCCCGTCGAACGTCACCGCGTACGTCATCCCCACCATGGCGTAGGTGCCGACGTACCGTTCCGGCCTGGTGACGGCTACCGGCGTGGCCGGTGGAGTGAGCCTCGGGCGGGTGGCCCGAAACACCGCAGGGCCAAATCCGTCGAAGATCTGCTCGGCGAACACCTGAAGCGCGCCCGGAGTGTTGACCGTGATCGCCAACACGCCGTGCTGTTCCGGGAAGATCTTGAGGTACGATACGCCGCTCTGATTGCCGCCCGGGTGGCCGAACACCGGTGTCCCGCTCCAATGCTCCAACGCGAGGCCGATACACCAGTGGTCCGCCACATCCCGGGTGGCGGTCTTCACCACCGGCGTCATCATCGCCGCCGCCGACGCCTCGGACAGAACCTGCGCCCCACCCACCGCCCTGCCTCGGTTGAGAAAGATTCGTCCAAACGAGGCCAGGTCCTGGGCGCTCATCGCCATCGTCGAACCGGCCGGTCCCTGCGCCTGAGTGATGTACCACGGCCTGACGACGGCGGCCGGCTTCCCGTCCCGGGCCGGCGTGTGCCCCGCCGCCACCCGTTGAAACGGGAGATCTTGCGGACGGGTGACGGCGTGGGTCATCCCAATCGGGTCGAGAATCCGCCGCCTGAGCAATTCGTCCCAGGTCTTGCCGGTCACCCGCTCGGCGGCATATCCGGCGATCGACGTGCCGGTGTTCGAGTATCCCCACCCGGTACCGGGACGGAACACCTGCGGCATCGTTCCAAGCGACGCCACGTACCGGGCCAAGCCGTCCTCGCCGCCGCCGTAGTCCGGGTACGGCCCGTTGTCGATCCCCGAGGTCATCGAGAGGAGCTGGCGAAGGGTGATCGTCCGCTCCGCCTCGTCGTCCGCGAGATCGAGCGTCGGGATGTACTCCCGGACCGGGCGGTCGAGATTGAGGACCCCTTCGTCAACCAAGGTCATGATCATGGCGGCGTTCAGGACCTTGGTCGAGGAGCCGATCTGGATGATCGTGGTCGGCGTCATCGGGATGCCGAGCTCGGCGTTCGCGGTCCCGGCGACGAAGTCGGCCCGGCGGTCGCCGAGGATCACCGAGACCTGGACGCCGGCGGCTCCGGAGGCGGCCGCCGCCCGATTGACGATCCGTTGCAACTCGGCGACCGACGCGGTGCCGATCCGTGGGGTGCTCACCGGCCGTTGGGCGACGAGGCCGCCGGGTGCGATGCCGGCGGCGGCGAGCGCGAGGAGAATTGGAGCGACTGCTGCGTTCGGGGAGGCGGTCACGATCGCGTCCTTGGCTAGGTGGGGGGCGTCGCCCCCAATCTACCGCAGCGACCGGTCCCCCAACCACTCCAGCAGCCGGCCAAGGGGCCAACAGTTGATCACCCGGTCGGCGGGAATCCCCGCGAGCCGGGCATGCGCGATCGCGATGTCGGCGTAGCCGAGTTCCTCGGGCGAGTGCGCGTCGCTGTCGAGCGCAAAGACACATCCGGCATCGAGCGCCCGGCCCGCGATTCCGAAGTCGAGATCCTGCCGGGCCGGGGCCCCGTCGATCTCCACCGCAACCCGTGATTCGGCGGCGGCCGCGAACACCGCATCCCAGTCCGCCACGATCCCAATCCGATTGCCCCGCTGGCGGCCTCTCGGATGGCCGAGGATGTGGACGCCGGGGGTCCGAACCGCGGCGATCATCCGAGCCGTTTGATCGCCAGGCAGGCGGAGGCCGGCATGCGCCGCGGCGACCACCAGGTCAACCGACCGCAGCGCCTCGGCGTCCAAGTCGAGCGACCCATCGGGTCCGATATTCGCTTCGATACCGGCCAAGAGGCAGAACCGGTCTCCGAGTGACTCATTGATTTGGTCGATTTCGATCCGTTGCCGAGCCAGGTCGGCATTCGACAACCCGTGCGCACTCGGCAGGCCGTGGGCGTGGTCGGTCATCGCGGCG
>JANMHX010000384.1:0-2956 GCA_031375485.1 Gemmatimonadota bacterium
CCGGCGCCGACCGCAGTCTGGACGGTCGAGTCGGAGAGGTAGGTGCCGGAGTACGCGATCGTCGGAGCCGTCTTGTCGACACCGAACAGGTTCGCGCCGCGGATGGTTGCCGACACGTTGCCAATGTTGTCCGTTGCCGTCGCGCAGGCATCATACTTGACCGGCGACGGATCTTCGGCCAACGCCGCAGCGCTGAACGGCGTGGTGCCGCAGACGACGACGGAGCCAACGGTGGTCACGTAATTCGTGATGGTCTGCAACGCAACACCAGTTCCGCCATCAGTCGAAGTGAAGTCGTTCAGAATGCTGTAGGCGCTCCCGATCCAGCAGCCCGGGTTCGGGATCGTACCCGAGCAACCGGCGACGTAGCCGATCTCGTTGGCAGCGATGCTCGGGCCCTTGGTATCGATGTAGACGACGTTCCCGAAGGCGAACGACCCGGAGCTGAGCAGGTTGTACCGCTCGGTTCCAGCGACCATGTACGGAGAGCCAACCAACTCGGTGCTCTCGTTGTCGGCCGCCACATACTCGACGTCGGCGGGGACGGCCGGCGTGCTGCCGGGCGTCACGCTAAAGCCGGTGATGGCAACGGCACCCTCGAAGACCGCGCTGGCGCAGGCGAACTGCCCGCCGAGGATGAAGCCGGTCTGCGGCGTGCCGGTCTGATTGGCGCTGGACGAACCGCAGAAGTTCGAGTTGGCCGCAATCGCCGGGGTCCGCGGGAAGAACGAGACGTAGTTCGGTCCGCCGGCCCACACGACGTCGGACTTGTACCAAAAAATCGAAGGGGGACCACTGCTGACGAAGGACGGGGTCGCCGACAGCGGGGTCAGGGACGGGGTCGTCCCGGCCGTGAACGCGTCCTGGTTCTTGAAGACGGCCGGGATCGAGTTCGAGGAAATCGGGGCCGGGTTGCCGGCCACGAAGATCCGGGCGGTGATCGAGTTCGGGCCGTTGAAGATGACCGGCACGTACGCGCCGTTGGTGAGCTTCACGACCTGCCGGGTGTTCAAGCTCAGCACGATCGTCGACGGGACCGCTTCCGGGGCCGCGGTGGCGGACGAGGACGCGAAGGTCTGCTCGGCGATGACGGTGGTGCCGTTCACCAAGGCCTGGGCCCGGGAGATCGTGTAGGCACCGTTGTCGACGTTCAGGGTAATTTCGATCTGCCCGTTGACGTTGCTGATGTTGACCGGGGTGTTGAGGCCGCCGGTGGTGATCGACTGGATCGAGATCGTCGCGGGCTGCGGCGTGAAGACCGTCACCGACAAGGTGCCGGCGACAGACGAGTTCGCGTTCGAGGTTGCCTTGATCACGGCAACACCGTTCGCCACTGCGGTCACGACGCCACCGGCGTCAACCGTGGCGATCGTCGGGGCCAGCGAGGACCAAGTCACGGCCTGCGACGGGCTGTTGGTGCCCTGGACGGTCGCGGTGGCGGTGATCTGCTGGCCGATGACGAGCGTCGCGGCCGGCGGCGTCACGGTGACACCGGTGACGACGGCAACCGGGGCGGCAACAACGTTGACGGTCGCGACACCGCAAACCGACGTGTTGACCGTGGAGCAAGCCCGGACCCCGACGGAGCCAACCGCGACGCCCGTGACGACGCCGGTGCCGCTGACGGTCGCCTTGGTGTTATCGCTGGAGGTCCAGGTGACCGTGGTGGCCACGCCGGCATCGGCGTTGACGGCCGCAGTCATGTTCAACGTGGCGCCAACGGTGACCGACCCGCCGTCAGGACCGACGGTGATGGAGCGGACCGTCGGGGTGGGCGGCGGCGGCGGCGGCGGCGGCTCGGTGATGGTGACGTCGTCACCACAACCAGCCAGAACCGCGGCAAAGCTGCCGGTCAGCAACAAGGAACGGTAAAACTTGTTCATTCACTCCCCCTATGATCGATGAACCTGCGAGGACAAAACCCGTTGGCCTGCAACTCTCTGCAACCCACCTGAATCCACTGCTTCGACAGCACTTTAGCGGCAAGACCAGCCGGCCGCTGTGAGCCAGCGCACATTCGCGCCGCCCTCGCCGCCGACTTACCGGTCTCGCCGCCCTGGTCCGGGGCCTCATGATGTCAACGCCGAGGAGCCCCGGCTTCGGGCAAAAACCCCGAGAACCGAACCCATCAGCCCAGGACAACCGAGTGACCCGACTGGAAAACGACGCGCCAAGTTAGCCGTTGCTCGCCTTCAGGTCAATACCTAAACCCTGATCCATCCTTGGGTTGGGCCCTCTGCTCCCGAAATCCCAACGGCGTGATTCAAAACCGTGCAACTTTCGGTCGTACCCGTCAGGGCCTCGGTCACTCTGCGAGCAACCCCCGTGCCGGAACTAGTTGGGACAGCGCAAGTTGCTGATTCTTGCATCGTTGCGCGTCGTGTCGCGGAATCGACCGGCCCTCCAACCCCGGTTTTCCGGACCCGACTGCGAGGCCGTCGGGAGGTTCGCCAGCCTGAAATTGCTTCACTCGTCCCGAACAGGCGCCGTAATGCCACGGGCAACCGCGCCGGCCAAAGCCGGCCACCATTTGCCATCGGCCAACGTCGCGACCCGCTCCAACCCGACCAGCGTGCCATCGTCAGCCACGACCACAATCGTCCAACCCCGATCCCGCTCGCTGACCCCATACTGGCGATGGACCCGCCCCCCGCTGTCGGCCAGGACCTTGAGGGTGCCCCCAAGCGATCCGCTGAGCAGTTGGGCCTCCGCCATCCCGGCCCTGGCCACCCCGACCAGCACGATCCGGGGACTGCCAAGCGAGTCGGTCCGCCGGGCCAGCGCGGCCCAGTCGATCCGAAGGGCGGGTTCGGGCCGCCCCCCAAAGGCGATGACCACGACCCGACCGAGTTCGGCGGTCGTTCGGAACTCGGCGCTCGGCGCTCGGCGCTCGGCACTCGGGGGGGGATACGGGAGGACCACGGGGGGGGCTGGGCGGCCGATCCGAGGCGCTCCG
>JANMHX010000017.1:0-19112 GCA_031375485.1 Gemmatimonadota bacterium
CAATGTCGGGGGCCTTCCGGAGCGACTGCCTTTCAAGCTGATCGAACCGCTCCGGGAGCTCTTCAAAGACGAGGTCCGGGCGGTTGGTCGCGACCTCGGCCTCCCCGAGGAGATCGTCGGGAGGCACCCGTTCCCGGGCCCCGGCCTCGCGATTCGGATTCTTGGCGACATCACCCGGGACTCACTCGAGACCCTCCGCAAGGCCGACGCCATCTACTTGGAGGAGATCCGCTCGGCGGGGTTGTACGACGAGATCTGGCAGGCGTTCGCGGTCCTGCTGCCGATTCGTTCGGTCGGTGTCATGGGCGATGGCCGGACGTACGATCAGGTCATCGCCCTCCGGGCGGTGACCAGCCGTGACGGAATGACGGCCGACTGGTATCCGTTCCCGCCCGAGGTCATGGGGGTGATGTCGAACCGGATCGCGAATGAGGTGCGGGGGGTCAACCGGGTGGTGTACGACGTCAGTTCGAAGCCGCCGGCCACCATCGAATGGGAGTGATTTAGCCGGCTCGCTGATCGAGGAAGCCGAAAAAATCTTCCACCGTCTGGAGGCGCGCCAACCGCTCGGGAGTGTCGGGCTCCTTGACCAACTGCGCGATCTGGGCAAGCACCGCCAAATACTGATTGGCCACTTCGGTCGGTGGGGCCGCGATCAAGAACAGGCTCGTCACCGGTCGGCGGTCGATGGCGTCGTAATCGATTCCGGTCCGGTGCCGGCCGAAGGCGATCCGGAGCCGGCTCACGGCCAGCGAGCGGCAATGCGGCACCGCGACTCCCCGGCCGATCCCCGTCGAACCCAGTTGCTCCCGCCGCTGCACCAGGCGGAGCAACGTGTTCTGGGCGCGGTCGTCGACCCGAAGGAGCCGGACCAGGTCCAGAAAGACCTCGTCCTTGGTCGCCCCGGTGAGTTCCAGGTCGATTGACCCTGGGTCGAAGTAATCACGAAGCCGCATAGGGCGGGAAGTTTACGGCGCTCGCCTGGAAACTCAAAGGGGAAAGTCGATGGGGTTGGCCTCGCCAGGGCTCCGCAAGTAGCTTTCGGGCATGCGGTTACCGTATGCCCCCACGATCGAGGTCCCCCTCATTCTGGCGCCCATGGCCGGGGTGTCGGAGGCCCCGTTCCGGCAAGTGTGCCGGAGCCTCGGGGCCGACGTGCTCATGACGGAGTTCCTCGCCGCCGAAGCGATCCGGCGGGGCATTCAGAAAACCCTCGAGGGCTGTGAGTTTGCGGAATCGGAACGGCCGCTCGGCGTCCAGATCTATGGGGCGGATGCCGAGGCCATGGGACGGGCCGCCGCCATCGTCACCGAGGTGTACGACCCGACGTTCATCGACATCAATTTCGGCTGCCCGGTCAAGAAGGTCGTGCAGCGGAACGGCGGCTCGGGCTGTCTCCGGGATCTCAGCCTCGTGAGTCAGATCATCCGCTCGGTGGTTGCGGCCACCCACCTGCCGGTGACGGTCAAAACCCGGAGTGGCTGGAGCGAGGATACCAGGAACCCGGTGGACATCGCCCTGCGGATGCAGGACGCGGGCGCCACGGCGTTCACCCTTCACGCCCGGACCCGGACCCAGATGTTCACCGGGCAGGCGAACTGGGACGAGATCGCCGCGGTGGTGGAGGCGCTCGACATTCCGGTCATCGGGAACGGCGATATCGAGACGCCCGAGGACGTCGTCCGGATGCGGGCCCATACTGGGTGCGCCGGGGTGATGATCGGCCGGGGATCGTTCGGGAATCCCTGGATCTTTCGGGAAAGCCGGGCCCTGCTCGACGGCACCGACCGGCCGCCCCATCCGGGCCCCCAAGAACGGTTTGCGGTGGCGCTCGAACACGCGGCGCTGGCGCTCCGTTTGCAGGGCGACCACCGCAAGACCGTGATCGAATTCCGTAAACACCTCGGCTGGTATGCCAAGGGGTTGCCGCAAGCCAGCGCGCTTCGCGAGAAACTCTTCCAGGTCGAGACGATGACGGCCGCCCAGGCCATTTTTCAAGACTATCTCGAGACCCGACCGGTCTCGGTGTGAGGGCCCAACTCGCCGACTGGCTCGCCTCGGTGGCGGATGGTTCCTTGAGCGTCACCGACGCCCTCGAACGGCTCCGCCACTTTCCCGAAGAAGACATCGGCCTGGCCAAGGTGGACCATCACCGGAGTCTTCGGTACGGTCATCCCGAGGTGGTGCTGGCCAGCCACAAGACCGTGGCCCAACTCATTGCCATCGCCGAGCGCCTCGAAGCAGCCAACGGCTCGTTCCTTTGCACCAGGGTGACGAGCGAGCAGGCCCGGGCCCTTGCCGACCGATTCCCCGGCGTCAGACTGCATCCGGAAGCCCGAACGGCCTGGCTGGCATCGGGCACCCCCGGGCCGGTCTTGGGCACGGTGGCCGTCGTGACGGCTGGGACGAGCGACATCCCCGTGGCGGAGGAGGCCGCGGTGGTCGCGGAGGCCTTCGGCGCGGCGGTGACCCGGGTGTTTGACGCGGGGGTGGCCGGTCTCCACCGGATCCTGTCGGCCAGACCCGAGATTGACCGGGCCGACGTCGTCATCGTCGTGGCCGGGATGGAGGGTGCCTTGCCCAGTGTCGTTGGAGGCTTGGTGGGCCAGCCGGTGATCGCGGTCCCTACGAGCGTCGGGTACGGAGCGTCGTTCAACGGGCTTGCCGCCCTGCTCGGGATGCTCAATTCCTGTGCCGAAGGAGTGACGGTCGTCAATATCGACAACGGCTTTGGGGCCGCCGCGGCCGCCGCCAGGATTCTCCGTTTGGCCCGAAAGGACTAACCCGTGCGCCAGACCGTGGTTCATACCGGGGCCCCGGATTTCACGTGGATCGACTTGGTGGCACCGGACCGGGCCGAGTTGTCCGCCCTGGCCACCGAGTTCGGTTTTCACCAGACGTCGGTTGAGGACTGCCTCGACCCGTGGCATTTGCCGAAACACGAGCGGACCGGCGACACGACCTTCGTGATCCTGAGGGTGTTCGACCCCGGGTGCTCCCCGGAGGCGTCGAGCGTGCAGGAGACCACCCGGAAGATTGCGGTGTTCTACCGGGCGGGCCTCGTGGTCACCGTTCATCGAGCCGATCTCGCCGTGGTTCAGGCGGTGCGGACCCGATTTGGGGGGGACGTCAAGGAAGCGTGCACGGAAACCGCGGTGCTCGGCGCCTTGTTCAACGGTGCCCTGGATTCCTTCGACGCTCCGCTCGACCAGGCGGAGGTCGTGGCGGGCGAATTCGAGGATGCGGTCCTCGATGAGACCCGGCGCTCGCCGAATCTCAAGGCGATCCACGACTTGAAGCGACGAGTCAATGTCATCAAGCGGGTGCTCTGGCAAACCAACACCGTGGTCCAGCGACTCGTCCCGCCGCAGGAGCGGATCGGTGCCGTGTTCCAGGACGTCAAGGAGAACGCCGAGAGCTACTACTTCTACGCCGACCAGCTGCTCGAGGAGATCAACAACCTGATCAGCATCCACGTGGCGCTCTCGAGCCACCGAACCAATGAAGTCATGCGGGTGCTGACCGTGTTCTCGGCCTTTTTCCTGCCCCTGACGTTCATTGCGGGAGTCTATGGGATGAACTTCCGCTTCATGCCCGAGCTCGAGCGCCGGTGGGGGTATCCGGCCGTTTTGGCCCTGATGGCCGGCGTCTGCGTCGCCATTGCCTGGTGGTTT
Source organism: Gemmatimonadota bacterium (assembly GCA_031375485.1). Classification (GTDB taxonomy): domain Bacteria; phylum Gemmatimonadota; class Gemmatimonadetes; order Gemmatimonadales; family GWC2-71-9; genus SHZU01. The sequence continues at coordinate 3,675 of JANMHX010000017.1, forward strand.
CGGAAGCGGGGGTGGCTCGGCGGTGGCTCCAAAGCGTAAGTCGTTGAAACGCTATAAGATAGACGTTTGCGGGATGGGCCGGTCCCTTGTGAGGGCAGGGTCGGCTCATTATAGTGGATGCACCCGGGGGGCGACTGGCTTCGACGGGTCAGGAGAATGTGGAGACGCGTGCCCAGGACCAGGCCCTGGTAAAACACTTGGAAAATTTTATCTGCCAACTCTAACTTGGCATTGGCTGCGTAAGCTGAGCTAAGCTCGCTTACCGCACCACCGGAGAAAGGAGCCCTGCCTGGGGCGCCTCAACCGGACCGCAAATCCAGGCTGGCTCGTGGCGACGCCCTCACGTCCCGAGTAAGAAACCGAGGGCTCGGTTTGACGAAGGATGGCCGGTAGCCGGCGTCGGACTAGCGCACGAAGATCGGCCTACGCACGTAGTGGCTTTGCTGGATGCTGATTCGGACCAGGGTTCGATTCCCTGCGCCTCCATTCGATAGAGAACCGGCCTTCCCTTCGGGGATGGCCGGTTCTCTGTTTTTTGGGTGGCGGACCCTCGGGTCAGGTTTCCAGGTCATCGGTAGAAACGACCTCATCTCTCAGATCCCAAACCAATTGGCCACATCGGTTTGAGATATCCTGACTACTGCTAGCGAGCCAACGACCTGAAGGCCAATTCCGCGACTTCCCGGGCTTCGGACGGGGACCGAGCGAGGCAATTGAGGTGGCCCATCTTCCGGCCGATTCGCGCTTCCTTCTTCCCGTAGAGGTGAAGCCGCACCCCGGGGATGGCGAGCGCGGCGGTCCAGTCGGGCTCGCCGGCGGCCCACCGATCACCCAGCAGGTTGACCATGCAGACCGGGGTTAGCAGCCGGGGTTCGCCGAGCGGTAAGCCCGCCAGGCAACGGACCTGCTGCTCGAACTGGTCCACGCCGCAAGCGTCCATCGTGTAGTGACCGGAGTTGTGGGGCCGGGGGGCTAACTCATTCACGAAGATCCGGCCCCCCTCGGCCACGAACATCTCGACGCCGAGCACCCCGACGTAGTTGAGTCGATTGGCGACAGCTACCGCCGTGTTGACCGCCTCGGTGCTGAGTTCGGGGGTCGTGGCGGCCGGCACCACGGTCGTGTGGAGGATGCCGCCAAGATGAACGTTCTCGCCCACGGGGAACGGCGCCACGGAGCCGTCATGGCCCCGGGCCAGGACCACGGAGACCTCGGATTCGAGAGCCAACCGGCGTTCCAGGACGCAGGGCACCTGTCGGAACCGCTCAAACGCCGTTTGGGCCTCCTCATGAGAGTGGACGACGGCTTGCCCTTTGCCGTCGTACCCAAGCCGGCTGGTCTTGAGCACGGCGGGCGCTCCGATCCGATCCCAGGCTCGGCGAAGGTCCTCGATCGACGCGACCGGATCGAAATCAGCGGTGGCGAGCCCAGTGGAACGGAGAAAGGTCTTCTCGGTAATCCGGTCTTGGCAGATGGCAACCGCGGCCGCCGCTGGACGGCAGAGGGTGTGCGCACTGAGATATTCGAGGGCGGCCGCCGGCACGTTCTCGAACTCGGTGGTAACCGCCGCCGCCGAGCGGGCCAGATCTTCGAGGGCGGCGCGATCGTCGTACGCGGAGCGGATATGCCGGGTGGCCACCGCGCCCGCCGGTGACAACGGATCGGGCTCGAGGACGACCACCTCGTACCCCATCTCCCGGGCCCGGAGCGTGAACATCCGGCCGAGTTGGCCGCCGCCCAACAGGCCGAGGGTTTGCCCCGGCGGGATCATGCGGAGGGCGGGAGGGTGGCGGCCAGGACGGTGGCTTCCTGGGCTTTCCGAAAGGCTTCGAGCCGGGCGGCGAGCGCCTGATCGTACCGCGCCATCATGGCCACGGCGTAGAGACCGGCGTTATGGGCCCCCGCCTCACCGATCGCGAAGGTTGCGACGGGAACACCGGCCGGCATTTGGACGATGGAGAGCAACGAGTCGAGGCCCTGCAGGTGCTTGCTGGGTACCGGGACACCGAGGACGGGGATCGTGGTCTTGGCCGCGAGCATGCCGGGAAGATGGGCGGCTCCTCCCGCCCCCGCGATGATGCAGTGCAAGCCGCGACCCCGGGCCTCGGCCGCATACTGAAACAGCAGGTCCGGCGTACGATGGGCCGACACGACCCGGGTCTCATGAGGGACGCCAAAATCCTCGAGGCGCTTGGCCGCAAACCGGAGGGTGTCCCAGTCCGAAGTGGATCCCATCACGATCCCGACCAGCGGGGCGGGCGTCACAGGGTGCCCCGGGTGCGATCCATGGTGCCGCGCTCCGCCAAGGCCGCTTGGGCCGCCGCGAGACGGGCGATTGGAACCCGAAACGGCGAACAGGAGACATAGTTCATCTTTTGGGCCTCGCAGAAGGCAATCGTCTTCGGCTCGCCGCCGTGTTCCCCGCAGATACCGATCTTGAGATCCTGCCGAGTGCCGCGGCCCAACTGCACGGCCATGCTGATGAGTTTGCCGACCCCGGCGATATCGAGCTCCTGGAACGGATCGGCTTCGATGATGTTCCGCTCGAGGTACGACGGCAGGAACACCCCGGCATCATCCCGGGACAACCCCCACGTGGTCTGGGTCAGGTCGTTGGTGCCGAACGAGAAGAACTGGGCTTCCCGGGCAATCTCGTCGGCCGTGAGGGCCGCTCGAGGGAGTTCGATCATGGTGCCTAACAGGTAGGGCACCGTGATCTGGCGTTCCCGGAAGACCTCCTCGGCCACCTGCCGGACGATCAGGGCCTGCTTGCGGAACTCGATCACGTGGGCCACGAGCGGGATCATCACCTCGGGCTGGACCCGGCCCTTCCGTTCCGCCACGGTACAGGCGGCCTCGAAAATAGCGCGGGCCTGCATCGCGGTAATCTCCGGATACATGATCCCGAGCCGGCACCCCCGGAGCCCGAGCATCGGGTTGACTTCGCTCAGATTGTCGATGATCCGTTGGACGTCCTTGACGGTCTTCCCCATCTGTCCGGCCAGGTCAGCGATCTCCTCGGCGTTTTTCGGGAGGAACTCGTGGAGCGGCGGATCGAGGAGGCGGATCGTGACGGGGTATCCCTCCATGGCCCGGAAGATCCCTTCGAAGTCCGCCCGTTGCATGGGCAGGAGCCGGGCCAGCGCCTTCTTCCGGCCGCCTTCGTCCTCCGCCAGGATCATTTCGCGCATGACGGGCAGGCGCTCGCCCTCGAAGAACATGTGCTCGGTCCGGCAGAGGCCGATCCCTTCGGCGCCGAAGTCGCGGCCCCGGTGCGAATCGGCCGGGGTGTCGGCGTTGACGCGGATCCGGAGGTGACGCATCCCGTCGGCCCAGCCCATCAGCTTGTTGAAATGCTCGCTGAGCAGGGGTGCCACCAACTTGGACTGACCGCCGAAGACCTTGCCCGTGCTTCCGTCGACGGTAATCCAGTCGCCTTCGGCGATGGCCCGGCCGCGAACGGTAAACTGCCCGGCCGCCTCATCGACTTCGATCTCCTGGGCCCCGGCGACGCACGGCTTGCCCATACCGCGGGCCACGACGGCCGCGTGCGAGGTCATCCCGCCCCGCGCGGTCAGAATGGCGCGGGCGGTGACCATCCCGTGGAAATCCTCGGGGCTGGTTTCCCGCCGCACCAGAATCACGGCATTCCCCTTCTTGCCTAACTCTTCGGCCCGATCGGCACTGAAGACGACGGTTCCGCTGGCCGCCCCCGGCGAGGCGGGAAGCCCCGTGGTCAGGTGATCGATGTGGGCGTTGGCATCGATGGTCGGGTGGAGGAGCTGATTGAGGTCGTTGGGGGGAATCCGGGCCACGGCTTCCTCCTCGGAAATCGAGCCCTCCGCCACCATCTCGACGGCGATCCGGACGGCGGCCTGGCCGGAGCGCTGCCCCCGCCGGGTCTGGAGCATGTAGAGCTGGCCGCGCTCGATCGTGAACTCGAGATCCTGGACATCCCGAAAGTGCCGCTCCAGCGTTCGGGCCACCCGCTCGAGCTCACCGAACACATGGGGCATCCGGGTCTTGAGGGCCTCGATGTGCTCCGGGGTTCGGGTCCCGGAGACGACGTCTTCGCCCTGAGCGTTCATCAGGAACTCGCCGTAGAGCGTGTTCTCGCCGGTTGAGGGATCGCGGGTAAAGGCGACCCCGGTCCCACAATCCTCTCCCATGTTGCCGAACACCATGGCCACGATATTCACGGCCGTTCCCATGCTGTCGGGAATGTCGTGAAGATTCCGATAGTCGATCGCCCGTCGGGTGTTCCAGCTCTCGAACACCGCGGCGATCGCTCCCCACAACTGATCGATCGGATTCTCGGGGAAGGGTTTGCCGGTGTCGGCCTCGATCAGTTCTTTGTATTCGCGAACCAACGCTTGGAATTCGGCCACCGGAAGGTCGATGTCGCGGGCGGCGCCGAGCCGGTGCTTCCGGGCCTCCAGCCGCTCCTCAAACCGCTTTTTCGGCACATCGAAGACGACGCCGCCATACATCTGGACGAACCGGCGGTAGGAGTCCCAGGCGAAGCCAGGGTTCCCGCTCAGCTTCTCAAGTCCTTTGACCGTCTCGTCATTCAACCCAAGGTTGAGGATGGTCTCCATCATCCCCGGCATCGAAAGTGCCGCGCCCGAGCGCACCGACACGAGTAACGGGTTGTCGGCGCCGCCGAACTGTTTGCCGGTGGCGGCCTCGACCCGCTGGAGCGACGCCTCGACTTGGGCCTTGAGGCGAGGCGGGAATTGGTGCATGGCTAGGTAGGTGCCGCACAACGTCGAAGCAATCGTGAAGCCGGGCGGGACCGGAATCCCGAGGTTGGTCATCTCGGCCAGGCCGGCGCCTTTGCCGCCCAGCGTGTCCTTCATGGCGGACGTGCCGTCCGCGCGGCCTTGGCCGAAAAAGTAGACGAGGGGTTGGGTCTGGCTGTCGATCACGGCGCGCTCCCGACGAAGGGCGAGTGATGGTGCATCTCGACCGGCGGGGCGGTCGGCTGGATCGGATACTGCCCGGAAAAGCAGGCGTGGCAGAAGCCATTGCGGGTCCCGGCGGCTTGGACCATTCCGGCCAGCGACAGGTATCCGAGCGAATCGACGCCCAGATAGGTGGCAATCTCCTCGATCGAGTGATTGGCCGCGATCAGTTCATCCCGGTTCGGCGTGTCGATCCCGTATTGACACGGTCCGGTGATCGGAGTGGAACTGAGCCGGAGGTGCACCTCCCGGGCGCCCGCGGCCCGGATCATCTGCACCAGTCCCTTGCTGGTGGTGCCGCGCACCAGGCTGTCATCGACGACGACGACGGACTGGCCGGCGATGACCTGGCGGACCGGGTTGAACTTGATTTTGACCTTGGCGACGCGGAGGGCCTGGGTCGGATTGATGAAGGTCCGGCCCACATAGTGGTTCCGGATCAGGCCATGCTCCAATTTGAGGCCGGACTCATCGGCAAACCCGAGCGCCATCATGTTGGCGCTGTCGGGGACACTGAATACCACGTCGGCACCGGGGGCGGGGTGCTCCCGCGCCAGTTGGCGGCCCAACTCCCGCCGGACCCGGTCGACCGACTCGCCGAAGACGGTGCTGTCGGGGCGGGCAAAATAGACCAACTCGAAAATGCACCGCATTGGGGCCGGGGCCCGCTCGAGTTTCGGCAGGTCCCGGACCATGCCGTCGATGATCTCGAGGAAGTCGCCCGGGCCAAGTTCCCGGATCAGGGTCGCGCCGACCAGGTCAAGCGCGCAGGTCTCCGAGGCCACGATCACACCCTGGCCGATACGGCCCACCGCCAGGGGCCGAAACCCATGCGGGTCGACCGCGCAATACAGGGTCCGGCCGACGGCGATGACGAGGCTGTAGGCGCCCTCGACCTTGCCTAACGCATCCCGAATTTGGGCTTCCGGCGTCGGGGCCCGCGACCGAGCGATGAGGTGGACGATCACCTCGGAGTCGGAGGACGACTGGAAGATGGCGCCCTTGTCGACCAGTTCCCGCTTGACGGCCGGCGCGTTGGTGAGGTTCCCGTTATGCGCCAGGGCCAACGGCCCGCCGTGGTAATTGGCCACGCAGGGCTGGGCATTTGCCAAGACCGACGAGCCGGCGGTGGAGTAGCGGGTATGTCCGACGGCCACATCGCCGTCGAGTTCGGTGAGCTCGGGTCCCCGGAAAATGTCACCGACGAGTCCCATGCCCCGGACCAGGTGCGGGTGGCCGGCGTCGTCGACCGTGACGATGCCGGCGCTTTCCTGGCCTCGATGCTGGAGCGCGTAGAGCCCGAGATACGCGACGCGAGCCGCGTCCGGTACGTTCGATACCCCGATGACTCCGCACATAGTTAAGCCGACATTCGTCGTGGAATAGCGGTGAAATAGGTCCGGCGGAGTTCGCCGGTCTGCCAAGCCATGGATGCGGTCCCGACCGTGATCCGAAGGTCTCCTCCTGCGGCCCCGACGCTCCCGGCTACGGCAAATGGCACGCCGTGTTCCTGGGCCAGCGCCCGGAGGGGGCCGACCATACCGGGTTCGAACGAGATGACCGCCCGGGCGCCATCCTCGCCGAACAACAGCGCGTCGGGCTCGAGACCCGGACGTTGTTCGACGTGAATCCCGGCCCCCAGGGTGCCGTGGCCGTGCGGGGCGCCCAGGCAACATTCCGCGACCGCCACCGCCAGACCTCCATCGGCGCAGTCGTGGGCCGACCGGAGGAGCCGGGCTTTCGCGGCCGCCGCCAGGAATCGCTGCAGATTCCGTTCGGCGGCGAGGTCGCAAGGCGGCGGCGGCCCGCCGAGGAAGTCGCGGACCAACCACCAGTACATCGACCCGCCCAAGTGCCCGGTCGTCGAGCCGAGGAGTCCGACCAGGTCGCCGGGGTGCTGGAACCCGCTCGGGATCCGGGTGGTCACGTCCTCGAGCAGCCCGACTAAGCCAACGGTCGGCGTCGGGTCAATGGCGCCCGTCGGACTCTCGTTGTACAGGGACACGTTGCCGCCGGTGACGGGCGTATTGAAGGCGCGGCAGGCGTCGCCCATACCCCGGACCGCTTCCTTGAACTGGAAGAAAATCTCCGGCTTGTCCGGGTTGCCGAAATTGAGGCAGTTGGTGATCCCGAGCGGAACGGCGCCGGTGCACGCCACGTTCCGGGCCGCCTCGGCGACAGTCATCTTGCCGCCTTCATACGGATCGAGCGCCACGTAGCGGTTCGGGCAATCGACGGAGACGGCCAGTCCGAACGTCGTGCCTTCAACCAGGAACACCCCAGCGTCACCCCCAGGGCCCAAGACGGTGTTGGCCTGGACCGTCGAATCATACTGGTCGAACACCCACCGCTTGCTCGCAATGGTCGGGTCGTCGAGCAGTACCGAGAGCGCACCGGTCAGGTCGACCGTGGGCGGCGCCGATGGGCGGGCGGCCCGGCGGGCAATCGCGTCGGGTGACTCAACCGCGTCCGGGTGGTACATCGGGACGCCATTGACCAGGCGCTCGCCCGGGATGGCCGCGACCGTGATGCCGTCGTGGACCACTCGGAACAGACCGTCGTCGGTGATCGTGCCGATGGCCGTGCCGTTGAGCTCCCATTTGGCGCAGATCGCCTGGACCTCACCGACCCGGTGGGGCTCGACGACAAGCAACATCCGTTCCTGGGACTCCGACAGGAGAATCTCGTAGGGTGTCATCCCGGCTTCACGCAATGGGACTCGGCTGGTGTCGAGCTCGACACCGACGCCGCCGCGGGCGGCCATCTCCGACGACGAACTGGTCAGACCGGCCGCCCCCATGTCTTGGATCGCGACGATGGTCCGGGAGGTAATCAACTCGAGGCTGGCCTCGAGCAGCAGCTTTTCGGTGAACGGGTCGCCGACCTGAACCTGGGGACGGCGGGCCTCGCTTTCCGCCGACAAATCTTCCGAGGCAAAACTCGCCCCGTGGATCCCATCCCGGCCGGTCCGGGCGCCGACGGTCATCAGGATGTTGCCCACGCCGTGGGCCCGTGCGGTGATCAGGTCGGCTTCGCGGAGGATGCCGACGCACATGGCGTTGACGAGCGGGTTGCCGCTATATCCCGGCGCGAAGGTGACTTCACCACCTAACGTCGGAACGCCGACACAGTTGCCGTAGTCGCCCACGCCCTTGACGACGCCGGCAAAGAGATAGCGGTTCCGCTGGTCATCCAGGGGGCCGAACCGCAGGCTGTTGAGGACCGCCACCGGCCGGGCTCCCATGGTGAAGACATCCCGGAGAATGCCGCCGACCCCGGTGGCCGCGCCTTGGTACGGCTCGACCGCCGAGGGATGGTTGTGCGACTCGATCTTGAAGGCCACCGCCCACCCGTCGGGCAGCCGGAGGACCCCGGCATTCTCGCCCGGCCCCTGGACGACCTGGGGGCCTTCGGTTGGGAAGGTCCGGAGCACGGGTTTGGTGTGCTTGTAGGAACAGTGCTCGGACCAGAGCGCACTGAACACCCCGAGCTCCGTCATCGTCGGCGTTCGGCCCAGCATGGCCAGGATTTCGGCGTACTCACGCTCGTTCAGCTTGTGCTCGCGTACCAACGCCGGGGTGACCGGGGGCTCCCCGGGAAACGGGTTGGCGGCGGGAGGCGTCGTCACCGATGTCACTTCTTCTTCAGACCCGAAAAGAGGTCGCCGAACACCTTGCCCATGAAGCCCGGGTCACGGTGCTTGGTGGCCACGTCGAGTTCCCCGGCGTCGAACCAAATCCCGAGGCAATCGGGACATTGGTCGATTTGAACGCCGTGGAGGTCGGCGGTGACCAAGTGGCCGCCGCACTTCGGGCACCGCATGTGATGGCTCCGTTTTTCGGAGTCGCCGGCCGCCCGGTCTTGGGCCAGGCGTTGCTTCTTGATCAGTTCGGCGTCGCGAAGGGCGAAGTACTCGTCCTCATTCTGGCTCGGTTTCTCAGTCATGGCAGGGCTTCTAGGTTAGGGCTAAACATGGGCGGCCAGGGGCCGCTTCCAACGAATCAACGAGCTGAAGACCCGGGTGCCGGCACTACTCCCGAGCAGCGGATCAGCGAGGCGTTCGGGGTGGGGCATCATGCCGACGACATTGCCCTCCCGATTCGAGATCGCCGCGATATCGCCCATGGCGCCGTTCGGGTTGGCCGGACTGTCCGGCATGCCGGTATCGACGTACCGAAACACGACCCGGCCCTCCGACTCGAGCGTGGCGAGGACCTCTGCGGACGCTGTGTAGCGTCCGTCGCCGTGGCCGATCGGAATCCGGATGATCTCGTGCTCGCGATATCCGGTGGTGAACGGCGTCGTCCGGCGCTCGACCCGGAGGTCCACCGGCCGCGAGAGGTACTGGAGGCCGGCATTTCGCATCAGGGCGCCGGGAAGCAGGCCGGCCTCGCACAGGATCTGGAAGCGGTTGCAGATGCCGGCGAGCGGCTTCCCGTCGGCCGCGTGGCGTTCGATGGCGGCCATGATCGGACTGAAGCGGGCGATGGCCCCCGCCCGGAGGTAGTCGCCGTAGCTGAACCCGCCCGGGATGATGACGGCATCGGCATCCCCGAGATCGGTCTCGCGATGAAAGACGTAGTAGGCCGACCCGCCTTCGCGTTCCACGGCGCGATAGGCGTCGGGCTCACAGTTGCTGCCCGGGAACCGGATGATCGCGACGCGCATCAGGCAGCCTCGACCTTGACCTGGAAGTCCTCCGTGACCGGATTGGCGAGCAGTTTGTCGCACATGGTCTTGGCCTCCGCGGCGGCGGCGTCGGCGGTGGTCGCGTCGAGGTCGAACTCGATGGCCTTGCCGACGTGGACGTTGGCGGCCCGGTCGAAGTGGAGCGCTTTCAGGGCATGCTCGACGGCTTGGCCCTGGGGGTCGAGCAGGCCCCGGCGAGGCATGATGCGGACATGGATACGGAACTTCATCGGCCCTCCCGGCGAATCCGGTCGGTTAGGGAATGGACGGCGGCCTTCGAAGGGGCGTCCGGCCCCTCCGCGGGCGGCTGGCCCCGTTCGAGGAGACTGAGCACGGTGCTTCGGAGCATGCCGCCGGCCATATAGGTCAGGCCCAGCGGGAAGAAGAACGATCCCGGAGAGATGACGGCGCCGGCCACGATGCCGAGGTGGATGAGGAGCCCGACCACGCCGGAAAACGACTTGAGGCCGATCCGCGGCCACCGCGGGTACTTCACGTTGCTGACCATCAACGCGGCCAGCAAGAGGACGAGGACGGTCAGGCCCTCGTGCTGGAAATCGAGGTAGGCCACCGAGGTCTTGTACCACGACGACTGGCTGAACGGGTAGTAGGCGGCGAGGGTCATGCCCGCAGCCGGTGACGGCAGCCCGGTAAACCAGTTGGAGTGCGGGGCGCCGTGCGAGGTCACGTTGTAGCGGGCCAGCCGGAGGGCGGCCGCCACCACGTAGAGGTAACAGACCACCCACCCGAATTTGCCGGCGGTCGCGAATTCCAGGTAGTACATCACCAGCGCCGGGGCGACCCCGAACGACACGATGTCGACCAACGAGTCGAGTTCGGCGCCGAACCGGCTTCCGGTATTCGACAGCCGGGCAATCCGCCCGTCGAACATATCGAGGATGCCGGAGAACACGATAAAGAAGCCGGCCCACTTGAAGTTGCCGTTCGTCGCCATGACGATGGCCCAGAACCCGAAGAACAGGTTAGCCAGCGTGAAGAAGCTGGGCACCACGACGACCACGCGGCGGATGCCGCGACGGGTCCGCCGTTCTTCCACCGGTACGTCTACCATGGGGACACCCCAGGTTGTCGGTTCACCAACGGTGCGGTCGCCAGGCGGGCGCCGTCGGCGGTCATGCGCCGGACTCCGGTAGGTGGGATCCGGTCAGCAGGTGATAGGCCTCGAGGTAACGAGCACTCGTGGCGGCAATGACCTCGGGGGGCAAGGTCGGCCCCGGGGCTTCCATGTTCCATTCGCCCCGGTCGTGGAGGACCTGGAGATAGTCGCGAAGGGGCTGTTTGTCGAAGCTGGGCTGAGACCGCCCAGGCTCGTAGCGGTCGAGGGGCCAGAACCGGGAGGAGTCCGGGGTGAGGATTTCGTCGATCAGCCGCAGGTCGCCGTTGGCGTCGGTGCCAAACTCGAACTTGGTGTCGGCGATGATGATGCCACGGCCCAACGCGTACTGGAGGCCGGCCGTGTAGATCGCCAGGCTCCGGCGGGCCAGCTCGGTCGCCATCGATTGCCCCAGTTCCCGGGCGACGGTCTCGGGCGTCACATTAATGTCGTGCCCGGTCTCCGCCTTGGTGGCCGGGGAAAACAGCGGGGAAGGGAACGGGTCACTCTCTCGAAGCCCGGCCGGGAGCGGACTCCCCGCCAGAGTTCCGGTGCTCCGGTATTCTTTCCAGGCCGAGCCGGAGAGGTAGCCGCGAATGACGCATTCGAACTGAATCGGGTTGGTTCGCCGGACCAGGGTGGCCCGCCCCGCAATCTCGTTCCGATGGCCCTCGAGCTTCGGAATCTCGCGCAGGATGTCGTCCGCATCGGCGGTCAGGAAGTGGGTGGGCCCCAAGGGCCCGAGCTTCTGGAACCAGAACGCCGATAACTGGGTCAGCACCGCGCCCTTCTGGGGAATCGGCTCGGCCATGATGACGTCGAACGCACTGACCCGATCGCTGGCGACCAGGAGCAGCCGATCGGCGCCGACTTCGTAGACCTCACGGACCTTCCCGCGCCGAAGCAACGGGAGCGGGAGCGCGCTGCGGGTCACCACCGTCATACCGTCACCTCCGCGGCGGGGGCCTCGGCCGCGAGCGCCGATGCGGCGGCGAGCAGGGGCGTAAGGTACTCGTCCAGGAATTCGCGGGTTTGCTCGGGGGCTCGTCCGACGTACCGCGACGGATCGAGTTCGGCCCGGAGCCGGTCGGCCCCGAGGGCCGCAAACTCGGGCGCCCCGGAGAGCCGGTCGAGGAGGTCGTTCGGACCCCCCTCGCTGACTTGCTTCGACACCAGGTGGCTGGCCTGGCGAATCACCTCATGGAGCGCCTGGCGATCGCCCCCGGCCTGCACCCCGAGCATCATCCACCGTTCGGTTGCCATGAAGGGCATCTGGTCCGCCACATGGCGTCCGATGACTCGTTCACGAACTTCGATGCCGCTGGCGATGTTGGTGGCCAGCACCAGAATCGCATCGGTGGCCAGGAACGCCTCGGGTAAGGTCAACCGCCGGTTGGCACTGTCGTCCAGCGTCCGCTCGAGCCACTGCGTGGCGGCGGTGTGGGCGGTGTTGGGGGCCAGGGAAATCACGAACCGGGCCAGCGCGTTGATCCGTTCGGCGCGCATCGGGTTTCGTTTGTAGGCCATGGCGCTGGAGCCGATCTGCTCCGACTCGAACGGCTCGAGCAGCTCGCCTTCGTGCTGCAGCAGCCGGAGGTCCGAGGCCATCTTCGACGCGGATTGGGCAATGCCGCTCAGGACATCGAGGGCCATACTGTCGAGCTTGCGGCTGTAGGTCTGACCGGTGACCGGCATCGAGGCCGCAAACCCGAGCCGCCGAGTCACTTGGCGGTCCAACTCCCGGACCTTGTGGTGGTCGCCCCCAAACAGCTCGAGAAAAGACGCCTGGGTGCCCGTGGTCCCTTTGCACCCCCGGGTCCGGAGGGTGCCGAGCCGGTGCATGAGCTCCTCGAGATCGAGGGCGAAGTCCTGGGCCCATAGCGTGGCGCGCTTCCCGACGGTGGTGAGCTGGGCCGGCTGGAAGTGGGTGTAGGCCAGGCATGGGAGGGCGGCGTGCCGGTCGGCAAATTGCCCGAGGGCGCGGGTCAAGGCCACCAAGCGGCCAAGCAGAAGCCCGAGACTCTCGCGGATCACCATCATGTCGGCGTTGTCGGTGACGAACGCGCTGGTGGCGCCGAGGTGGAGGTAGGGCCGGGCCGCCGGGGCTTGATCGCCGAGCGCATGGACATGCGCCATCACGTCGTGCCGGAATCGGCGCTCGTACTTCGCCGCGAGGGCGAGATCGCAGTCATCGAGGTGGGCGGTGATGCCCTCGAGCGCCGCGGCCGGGATGTCGAGGCCCAACTCCCGCTCCGTCTCCGCGAGGGCCAGCCAAATCCGGCGCCAGAGGCCGATCTTGTGGCGTTCGCTCCAGAGGCGCTGCATGGCCGCCGACGCGTAGCGGCTGCCGAGGGGCGACTGGTACCGGGCGTCGTCGGTCATCGAAAGCTCAAAGTAGTCGACGCCAAATTTCCCTGCCGCTCGAAGGTGATGGTGAACGCCTGCTGGGATCCGAGGGCTCCGAGTTCGGTCTTGACCTCGGCCGCGGTGACAATCGGCCGTCGATTGATCCATCGAATGACGTCACCCTCGCGAAGGCCGGTGGCCCGGCTCACTTCGTCGGTGATCCGGAAGATCAGGGCTCCCCGATCGGACCGGATTTGCCGCTCGGCCTGGACCCCGGGCGTGACCGTAATCAGCTCAAGGCCGGCGATCACGCTGACGCGGGCGGCGGTGACACTCGGCAAATCACCGGTGATGATTCGCCGGGATTCGACCGCGCCGGTCGGGGTTCGCTTGAACCGCACCCCGACGGTGTCGCCAACGTGAAGGTCGAGCTTGACCGCCTCCCAGTCGAGGTAGTTCCGGAGTTGCCGCCCGGCCGCCTCGACCAAGACGGCTCCCGACTCGAGCCCCGCACGCGCGGCTGGGCCCGCGGGCGTCACTTCGGCGATCCGGACCCCGCCCGCGCTCTTCCAGTCGCGCATCGAACTGGCATCGCCGACCGTCAGCCCGGTCCAGGCCCGCCGGACCGCGCCGTTCTTGACGATCTCGTCGGCCACCCGGATGGCGCGCTCGATCGGAATCGCGAAGCCGAGACCGATCGATCCGCCGGAGTTCGAGAAGATGAAGGAGTTGACCCCGATGACCTCGCCCAGGGAATTGGTGAGCGGCCCGCCCGAGTTGCCGGGATTGATCGAGGCGTCGGTCTGGATCATGTCGAGATAGAGGCCGGACTGGGTGTTGTTGGGCAGCACGTTCCGCCGGGTGGCGCTGACGACGCCGGCGGTGACGGTCGGCTCCGAGTTGCCCAGGAGATAGGTGTACGGGTTGCCTAACGCCACGACCCATTCACCGATCAGAATGTCGGTGCTCTTGCCGATGGCCGCGACCGGCAGGTCCTCGGTCACTTTCAAGACCGCAATGTCGGTGGTCGGGTCTTCACCGAGGAGCCGGGCCGTGAAGTCCCGGCCATCGGCCAGGGACACGGTGATGGAGTCGGCGTTGTCGACGACGTGCTGGTTGGTGATGATGATGCCGCCCGGGCGGACGACGAAGCCGGTGCCGTAGCCTTGGATCTGGCGTTCCTGGGTCCGGGGGACGAAAAAGGAGAAGAAATCCATCGGGTCGCCGGCGGGCACCTGGCGTCGCGAGACCACGCTGATCGAGACGACGGACCGAGCCACCCGGGCGGCGGCATCGACGATGGCGGTGCGCCGCGACGTCGTCAGGGCTTGGCTCTGCGCCGCGGCTCGCTGGGCGCTGGCCGAATCGACGAGGGGGGCCATGGCCGGCTTGGCGGAGCAGGCCACGGAGGCCGCTGCCAGCAGGACGGAGGAGACTAGGAGCCGGAAGGAAGCGCGAACCATTCGTCTGGATACACCGCGGTTATGAAGTAGAGGCCTTGCGCCGGTGCCGGCGGACTGGTCCGCACCCCCGGGTCCAAGGCCAACAATCGGTCCATGTCGGCGAGCGGCCGACGCCCGAGGGCCACATCCACCATCGTGCCGACCAGCATCCTTACCATATGATGAAGGAACCGGTTGGCCCGAATCCTGAGTTCCAACCCCTGCTCCCCCGGCCGGACGTCCCAGCGGGCTTCCCGAATCTCGCATCGGGTATGGGGCCGCTTCGATCGGAGCACCGAGAAGGCCTTGAAATCGTGGGTTCCCACGATCCGCTCGGCCGCCGCCGCCAGCCGACCGGCATCGAGGGCGATTCCGAGCGGCCACTCGTAACGCCGCCGAAACGGCGACCGCGACAGGTGATCCGTGCCGATCAGGTACCGGTAGCGCCGCTCCGTCGCCGCCCGGCGGGCCTGAAAGTCTCCGAACGCCTCCCGGACCTCGCTCACGAAGCAATCGGCCGGCAGGAGCGCATTCAGCGCCCGATTCAACGCAGCCGGGGTCCAGCGATCGGGGAGGGTCATACTTACCCCTAATCCCAAAGCATGGACCCCGGCATCGGTTCGTCCCGCCGCGTGCGCGCGCACCGATTGGCCCGCGAGCCGCTCGAGAACGGCCTCCAACTCAGATTGTACCGTGCGACCTTCACGCTGCCGCTGCCAACCGACGAAGGCAGTGCCATCAAACTGGAGCGTCGCGAGAAACGTCCGCGGCATGAGGAATGGAATTTAGACGGACGGGGGCTCCGACGGTAGGATGTGGGGAGAGGTCGAGCGGCCCCTCCCCACCGCGGTTCGGCAGGCTATTGGAACCGGCGAATGACCCC
>JANMHX010000028.1:0-29600 GCA_031375485.1 Gemmatimonadota bacterium
GGACCGTCAGTTCCCCGAGTTCGGGTCCGGCCCGGGCCCGGCCGCCGGTCCGTTTGCCGATCCGGGTTGCCAGGCGGCGGAGGGCCATCATGATCGCGGCGACACTCACCTTCCGGAGTAGCCGGCGCTCGATCCGGGTCCGAAGCCGCCGGGCCAGCGCCGAGTGGTTGATGATGCCGTCGACCAGCGCCGCCTCGAGAAACGGGGTCCGGCGGATCTCCTCTTCCACGATATCGCTGATTCGGTCCATTCGTCAAATTTAACACTTTGTTCTTTTTCGCAAGCAAATCTCGATCAAAGTTGGTCCGGCGCCGGCGGCGAGGACACACTTGTCCCCACTCAGAACTCACGTGGAGTGGCAACGATGTCGGTACCCTGTCCAGTGTGTGATGCGCCCCTGACCCTGACCCCAGACGCCGTGGTGTCGGAACTGCTGCGGTGCCGGGACTGCGGCTCCGAGCTCGAGGTGGCGAGTCTCGATCCCCCGTCGGTTCGGGAGGCCCCAGCCGAGGAAGAGGACTGGGGGCAATAGCGATGCGGGTCGGGTTTCTGCACTCGCTGATTCGCCTCGAAGAGAAGATGCTGCTGGAGGAGTTCGGCCGCCGAGGGGCCGAGGTCGTGCTGCTCGACGACCGGGTCCTCACCTTCACGTTGGGGCAGCGGCCGGCCGACGTCGATGTCGTCATGGAGCGCTCGATCAATCACTCCCGGGCGCTCCATGCCTTGCGGCTGTTCGAGAGCCAGGGCCTCGTCTGCGTCAATTCGTCGACCGTGGCCACGACCTGCGGCGACAAGCTGCTGACCTCCGTGGCACTGCAAGAACATCAGGTGCCCCAGCCGGAAGTCCGGGTGGCTTTCACGCCGGAGTCGGCGTTGGTTGCCATCGAGGAGATGGGCTACCCGGTCGTGCTCAAGCCGGCGGTCGGGTCGTGGGGCCGGCTGCTCGCCAAGGTCAATGACCGGGATGCCGCCGAGGCGCTGCTTGAACACAAGACCGTCCTCGGCAGCTATCACCACTCGATCTTCTACATCCAACGTTTCGTCGCCAAGCCGGGCCGGGACATTCGGGCCTTCGTGATCGGGGACCAGTGCGTGGCGGCCATCTACCGGACCTCGCCCCATTGGATCACCAACACCGCCAGGGGTGGGCAGGCCACCGTCTGCCCGGTCACCGACGAGTTGGCCCGGATTGCGGTGGCCGGGGCCCGGGCGGTCGGCGGCGGGATCGTGGCGCTCGATCTGTTCGAGACGGACGACGGGCTGTTGGTCAACGAGATCAACTACACGATGGAATTCAAGAACAGTGTGGCGCCGACCGGCGTCAACATCCCGGCGTTGATCGTCGACTATGTCCTTCGGCGCGGGGCCGGGGCGTGACGGTCGTCCGGGTGGCGGTGGTGGGTGGCTCGGGGTACGTCGGGGGCGAGTTGGTCCGGCTGTTGGTCCGCCACCCGTCGGTTGAGGTCACCCAAGTGACGTCCGAACGCTATGCGGGCCGTCCGATTACCGACCGGCATCCGAATCTCCGTAACGTGTCCCGTCTGGATTTCCGATCGGTCGATACCCTCGAGGCGGCCGATCTGCTCTTTCTCTGTTTGCCGCACGGCCGGGCCATGGAGACGATCGAACGGTACGCGGGCCTGGCCCCCAAGCTGATCGATTTGAGCGCGGACTTCCGGCTCCGCGACGCCTCGGCGTATCCGGTATGGTATGGCCGGGCCCACGCGAAGCCCGACCTCTTGTCACGGTTCGTCTATGGGATTCCGGAACTGCACCGGGAAGCGATCCGCCACGCCACCTGGGTTTCCTCCGCCGGCTGCAATGCCACCGCCACGATCCTCGGTCTCCATCCGTTGTTTGCCGCCGGACTGGTCGACCGGAATGCCACGGTCGTCGAGGCAAAAGTGGGGTCCAGCGAAGGCGGGGCCGAGTTTTCCGAGGCCACCCATCATCCGGAGCGGAGCGGCTGCGTCCGGTCGTATCGGCCCACCGGACACCGGCACGCCGCCGAGATGATCCAGGAGCTTGGTGCCGGCCAGATCCACTTCTCGGCCACGGCCGTCGAGATGGTCCGGGGTGTCCTCGCGACCTGCCACGTCTTCCTCAACCAACCGCTGGACGAGCGGGAGATCTGGCGGGTGTACCGCCAGGCCTATGGCGACGAACCGTTCGTTCGAATCGTGAAGGCTCGCGACGGCGTCCACCGGTATCCGGAGCCGAAGCTTCTGTCCGGCACCAACTATTGCGACATCGGGTTCGAGCGCGATCCTCATAGCAACCGGCTCGTGGTGATGAGCGCGATCGACAATCTGATGAAAGGGGCCGCCGGCCAGGCCGTGCAGGCGTTCAACCTGATGCACGGCTTTCCGGAAACCGCCGGCCTCGACTTCCCCGGCCTCCACCCGATCTGACCATGTGCCGTCTCCTGGCCGTTCGTGATGTCGAGGCATTCCCGGTGCCGGATCAACTCCGGGCGTTGGCGGTTGTTGCCCGAGAGAGCAAGGAGTTTCAGGGCGACGGGTGGGGTTGTAGCTGGTGGGACGGGGAGGCGTGGCGGGTGTATCACTCGATTACGCCGATTTGGGAGGACCGGCTCGATCAATTCGGCCCGACCCGGGTGCTGGTGGCACACGCCCGGAGCGCGTTCCGAAACGAGGGCATCGCGGTCGAGAACAACATGCCGTTCGTCGACGGCACCGCAGCGTTTGCATTCAACGGTGAACTCCGCGGGGTGCGCTTCACCGCTCCCGGCCGGATTGGCGCGGAAAAGCTGTTCAACGTCATCCGCCGGTTCGGGGGCGACGCCGATACGGTGGCCCTGGAGCACGCGGTCCGGGTGGTGACCCGGCGGACGGGATACATCCGGGCCATGAATTTCGTCGTGGCCAACCGCGACACGATCCGGATCGGGTCCCGCTTCAGCGAAGATCCCGACTACTTCACGATGTACCAGAAAGAAGCCGGGACGAGGCGGACGGTGTGTTCCGCGCCGTTTGCCGCGGAGTCGGGTTGGACACCGATCGCCAACGGCGCCCTGCTGGAGTGGTCATGACCGGGTTGACTGAGGTGTTGTTGGTCAAGATCGGGGGCGGTGCCGACCTCAACCTCCCGGGTATCGCCGCCGATTTGGCTGCGGTGCCCGGGCCGGTGGTGGTGGTCCATGGCGCCAACGCCCTCCGCGACCGGTTGGCCGAGGCGCTCGGCCGCACCAAACGGGTCATCACCTCGGTGTCGGGGTACGACAGCGTCTATTCCGACGATGATACCATCGACCTCTTGATGATGGCCTACGCGGGGCTCGCCAACAAACGGATCGTGGAGCACCTCCAGCGGCAGGGCCGGAACGCCATCGGCCTCACCGGGATGGACGGCCGCCTGGTTGGGGCAACGCGCAACAAGGGCGTCCGGGTCCGGGAGGGTTCCAAGACCCTGCTGGTGCGCGATCGCTCGGGCAAGCCGGCGGCCGTGAACGGCGCCTTGCTGCACCAGTTGCTTGCAGGCGGCTACACCCCCGTCATCACGGTGCCGTTGATCGACGAGACCGGCGCCGCCGTCAACGCCGAAAACGATGACGTCGTGGTGGCCCTCCAGGGTGTCGTCCGGGCCGCCCGGGTCCTGCAACTGATCGAGGCGCCGGGTTTGCTTGCCGATCGCGACGACCCCGGATCGGTGTTGACCCGGGTCTCGCCGGCGGAACTCGAGCGGCTCGAGGCGGCGGCCACCGGTCGCTTCAAGCGGAAGTTGTACGCGTTGAAGAAACTCTTCACCGAGGGCGCACCCGTCGTGATGATCGCCGATGGCCGGACTCCGCATCCAGTGGCCGACGCCTTGGCCGGCCAGGGGACGCGGATTGGCTGACCGGCCGGCCGTCATCGCGCTCTACCCGAATCGGGGGCTCTCGTTCGTCCGGGGGGAAGGGGCCTATTTGTTCACCCGGGATGGGGCCCGCTATCTCGATCTCATGACGAACTACGGGGCGAGCCTCTTGGGCCATGGCCACCCGGTGGTGACGGCGGCACTGGCGGAGCAGTTGGGCCGGGTCGTCACGATGCATGGAAGCTTCGGGAGCGACGTCCGGGCTCGCGCCTCGATGGCGATCGTGGATCGGTTGCCGATGCCCGGCGCCGGGATCTGCTGGCTCAACTCCGGCACCGAGGCGATCGAGGCCGCACTCAAGTTCGCGATCGTGGCCACGGGCCGGCGGCACTTCGTGGCCGGTGCGGGCGGTTACCACGGCAAAACGTTCGGGGCCCTGTCGGTGACCCACGCGGGAAAGTACCGGGCCTTGTTCGACGGATGCCTGCTGCCGGTGGACCACGTGCCGTTTGGATCGGTGGCGGCGGTGGATGCCGCCATCACCGCCGACACCGCGGCCGTTATCGTCGAGCCGATCCAGGGAGAGGGCGGGATCGTGATGCCGTCCGACGGCTACCTCCGCGCCCTTCGCGAGCTCTGCTCGGCGCGGAAGGTGTTGCTGATTGTCGACGAGATCCAAACCGGTTCCGGCCGGACCGGAATGTTCACGGAGTCGGAACGCGAGGGGATCGAGCCGGATATCCTCTGTCTGGGCAAGGGGCTCGCCGGCGGGATCCCGGTTGGGATCACCGCGGTGGCGCCGGCTGTGTCGGAGCGCTTGGCTAAGGGCGTGCACACGTCGACGTTCGGGGGAAATCCTCTGGCCGCGGCGGGCGTGCTCGCGACCCTCTCGGTCCTGACCGCCGAGTTCCTGGCCGGGGTCGAGCGCCTGGGGCAGGACTGGCAGGCGCGGCTGGCATCGATCGAGCGTGACGGGCTCGCGCTGGTGCGGGGCCGGGGGCTGATGGTCGGCGTTGTGGTCCGGGGCGATCGAGATCTGGCGCTGAAACATCTCCAGAAGGAAGGCGTGCTCGCCATTCCCGCCGGCGAGGATGTGATTCGATTCTTGCCGCCGCTCGTCGTCGGCGCCGATCAACTCGAGCAAGCGACCGGGGCCCTCGAACGGGTTCTTGGCGCACTCGCTGCCTGACGGGTTGCGCCCGGCCGTCGGGCCGGGGGATCTTTGCGCACCTCGATCTTCAGGACGTACTGATGGTTTCGAAGCCGCTCGCGATCGCCTGCCTTCTGGCTGCCTGGACCGCTCCTCTCTCCGCACAGGGAACCCGGCTCCTTCGCCAACCGACGTTGAGCGCTACCCAAGTAGCGTTTACCTACGGCGCCGACCTCTGGATCGCCGATCGAGCCGGCGGTCAGGCTCGCCGGTTGACCAGTACCCCCGCGGTCGAGAGTGATCCCTATTTTTCACCGGACGGGAAGCAGATCGCCTTCTCATCCGATCGCTCGGGTACCGCGGCGGTTTATGTCGTCGGCGTCGAGGGTGGCGCCCCGGCTCGGCTGACCTGGTATCCGGCTGATGCGTTCGTTCGCGGATGGACGCCGGACGGCCGCCGGGTGCTCTATGCCTCGTCCCGCGAGGTGGCGCCCGGTCCGCATGAACGGCTCTGGACCGTGGCGAATACCGGCGGGCCCTCGACGTTGCTTGCCGCCCCATGGGGGCATAGCGGCTCCTATTCCGCCGACGGGCGCCGGCTGGTGCTCGACCGGGTCGCGCGGTGGGATGTCGAGTGGCGCGGGTACCGAGGTGGCCAGAACACGGCCTTGGTCATCATGGATCTGGCCACGCTCGATGAGGTCCGGCTTCCCAATGAGCGGACCGCCGACACCCACCCGGTCTGGCTCGGCAACCGGATCTTCTTCATCTCCGACCGCGATTGGGCCAGTAACGTGTGGTCCTACGATGTCGCCACCGCGAAGGTCGAGCAAGTCACCCGGTTTACCGATGCCGAGGTCAAGACGTTGTCCGGCGGAGCGGGCGGCTTGGTGTTCGAGCAAGACGGCGCGATTCACACGCTCGACCCGGCCACTGGGCGGAGCACCCGCCTCACCATCACTGCCACCGGTGATTTTCCCTGGGCCGAGACTCGGTGGGAGGATGTGACCAAGTCGGTGGCGGCCGCCTCCCTGTCCGCCACCGGGCAGCGGGTGCTGCTCGAAGCCCGGGGCGAAATCTTCACCGTCCCGGTCGAACAGGGTCCGACCCGGAATCTGACCCGGAGTTCGGGCACCGCCGATCGGGCGCCGGTGTGGTCGCCGGATGGCAAGCAGGTGGCCTGGTTCTCCGATTCGGGTGACGGATACCGGCTCATGATCGGCGGACAGGACGGCTTGACGGCGCCGCGGAGCCTCTCGATCGGCGAGTCGAAGATGGCTTGGGAGCCGAGCTGGTCGCCGGACGGGAGCCGGATTGCGTTCGTGGACGACGATGTCCGGATCCGGGTCGTGGAGGTGGCGACCGGCAAGATCGTGACGGCCGACGTCGACGGGAGCAACGTTGGCCGCGGGAACATGGGCGTGACGTGGTCGCCCGACTCGAAGTGGCTCGCGTACGCCAAATTCTTCCCCAATAATTTCCACCGGATCGTGGCGTGGTCGGTGGCGGCGGGGACGACGACCGTCCTGACCGATGCGATGGCCGATGCGGTGTCGCCCTCCTTTGACCGGGACGGGCGGCATCTCTATTTCCTCGCCAGCACCGACTTGGCGTTAGGCTCCGGGTGGGCCAACACCAGCTCGATCGGCTCGAACCCGTCCTACGGCGCCTATGTCATGGTGCTCCGGGGCGACGGCCCGACGCCGTTTCCGCCGAAGAGCGATGAAGAAGCCGCGCTGCCGCCTGTCAAGCCGGACACGACGCCGGTCGTGGTCCGGCTCGATCCGGCGGAGATCGGCCGCCGGATTTTGCCGCTGGGCCTGCCGGTCCGTCACTACGCCTACGCCATTGCCGGCCCGGCCGGCACGGTGTTCATCGGGGAGCAGATCGCCAATCAACCCGGGGTGACGCTCCACAAGTACACGCTCGCCAAGGCGAAGGCCGAGGTGTTCGTCAAAGGCGCCGGCCAAGTGGCGGTGTCCGGCGACGGGAAGAAACTCCTGTTCCGGTCGGGCCCGGCCTGGAGCGTGGTTGGAACCGAGGCTCCGCCGGAACCGGGCAAGGGCGTGATCCAGGTGGCGCTGTCGATGCAGCTCGATCGCGGGGCCGAATGGCGCCAGATGTTCGATGAAGCCTGGCGGCAGGAACGGGACTACTTCTACGACCCGGGAATGCACGGCAACGATTGGAACGCGGTCCGGAACCGGTATCGTCCGTTGGTCGAACATGTCCGCCACCGAAGCGACCTCAATTACGTGCTCGATCAAGTCAACGGCGAGCTCTCGGTGGGTCACAGCTTCGTGTTCGGCGGCGATATGCCGGCGGTGGACACGACCAAGGTCGGGCTGCTCGGCGCTGACTTGGTCGCCGACGGCGGCCGGTGGCGGCTCGATCGGATCTACACGTTCGAGAGTTGGAATCCTGGCCTGGCGGCGCCGCTCGACCGGCCCGGTATGAAGGTGAAGACCGGCCATTACCTCGTGGGCATCAATGGGATTGAACTCACGGCGGCGGATGACCCGTACCGGCTGTTGGACGGCACCGCCGGACGGCAGACCGTGGTCCATCTCAACGACCGGCCTTCGATGGTTGGTTCATGGACCGAGACCGTCGAGCCGATCAAGGACGAGTCCGCGCTCCGGCAGCGGGCGTGGGTCGAGGGCAATCGCCGCAAAGTCGACGAACTTTCCGGCGGGAAGCTGGCCTATGTCTGGGTCCCCAATACCGGGGGCGGCGGCTACACCTCGTTCAATCGCTATCTCTTCGCGCAGCAAGACAAACTCGGCGCGGTGATCGACGAGCGGTTCAACGGGGGCGGGAACCTCGATGACTACATGGTGGACTATCTCAATCGGACCCTTCGCGCGGCAATTACCAACGAGGTGCCGGGCGGGCTGCCCTTCCGGATTCCCGCCGGGGTGCTCGGCCCGAAGGTGCTGCTGATCAATGAGCAAGCCGGTTCCGGCGGCGACTACTTCCCATGGGCATTCCGGCAGCAGAAAGTCGGCCCGTTGATCGGGGCGAGGACCTGGGGCGGACTGGTCAAGTCGTCGGTGCATTATCCGTTGATCGACGGCGGCGCCCTGACCGCACCGGACAACGCCGTCTTCGACCCGATCACCAATCGCTGGGTGGGCGAGAACGAAGGGATTCCGCCCGACATCGAGGTGTTGCTCGACGCCAAGTCGGTCGCGGCCGGCCGGGACCCTCAGCTGGAACGGGCGGTCCAGGAAACGTTGCGTCTGGTGGCGGCGGCGGGAACCCGGAACGTGGTGCCGCCGCCGTTCCCGCGGCCCTCGAAACGGCCGGGCCGGCCCTAGGCGGTCGGACTCGGCGGCGAACCGGCGAAGTCGATGAACCCTCGTTCCGCGTTGGCGCCAACGAGGGTGACCCGGACCCGGTCGCCCACGTCCATCCCGTGCTGGCCTTTCACCACCATGCCCTCGGCCGGCGGGTGGAGGGTCCGGACGAAGGTGCCCTTGGCGTTGGCGCCGGTCACGATGGCGTCGAACGTCTCCCCGATGCGGGTGGCCAAGTAGAGGGCTGCGGCCTGCTTTCGGCAGGTTCGTTCCACCTTCTTGGCGGCATCTTCCATCGTGGTGCACCGCGCGGCCACCCCGTCCAGTTCGGCGTCGGTGTAGGTCGCCGGGTTCCCGGCCAGGACCGCCTTGACCAATCGCTGGGTCACCAGATCGGCGTAGCGCCGGTTCGGGGCCGTGGAATGGGTGTAGTCGTCCACCGCCAGACCGAAGTGGCCGTCGGCGGTTTGCCCGGGCCGCTGGATCTCATATTCCCCCGGTCCCATCAATTTCACGATCGAGATCGACAGGTCCGGGAAGTGGTCGGGGTCGGCAATCCGCCGCTTGGCGATGAACCGGGCCAGGGCCGACGAATCCGGCTCCGGCGGAAGGGTCTCGCCTAACGCCAGGGCCAGGGCGACGATCCGGTCCCACCGCTCCGGCGCTTTGA
This sequence comes from Gemmatimonadota bacterium, assembly GCA_031375485.1. Taxonomy (GTDB): domain Bacteria; phylum Gemmatimonadota; class Gemmatimonadetes; order Gemmatimonadales; family GWC2-71-9; genus SHZU01. Next base: position 8,936 of record JANMHX010000028.1, read on the forward strand.
CGACCCGGCGAATCGAGGAGACCTGGCGGTCTTCGAGCAGCTTGGCCATGGCGACGTTAGCGCAAATCATGAAATCCTCGATCAGCATCGTCGCCCGGTTCTTCCGGTGCGCGGCCAGTCCGGTGACCTTGCCGTTCGTGGTCACCGCGGTGGTCTCGATGGTCTCGAGATCGAGCGCGCCGGCCCGATGCCGCTGGCTTCGCATGGCCCGGGCCGCGCGATCCTGGAGCCGGAGCTGGTCGGCCAATGTCGGCGCGGCGGCCACCTTCGGCGGTGCCGGGCCCCGGTCTTCGAGCCAGGCACCGACGCTCGGGTAGTCGAGTTGGGCGTGGTTGTGGATCAACGCCCGGTAGGCATCGCGCCCGGCGACCGTGCCGTCGGCCGCGATGACCAACTCGATCACCACCACCAGCCGGTCGACCGCTTCATTCAATGAGGTGAGACCGGTCGACACCGCTTCCGGCAGCATCGGAAACATCGTAACCCCGCAGTACACCGAGGTCGTGTTCCGGCTCGCGTGGAGGTCGATCGGACCGGCTTGCCGGATCAGGCAGTCGACGTCGGCGATCCCGATCAGCACCTTGAACTGATCGGGTCCCATCATCTCGGCGTACTCGACTTGGTCGAGATCCCGCGATTCGGGGTTATCGACCGACGACCAGAGGAGATGACGGAGGTCCTTGACGCCCGCGCCGAGCGACGGCGCGGGGTCCAGGGTGGCGAGTTCGTGAACGGTGGCGGGAGGAAAATCCGGCGCGAAGCCCTCCCGGATCATTTCCCGGCGAGCGGCCTCGCGTAAATCCACTGGAATCACGGGCCTTTCTTGCTCCGGGCCTTCCATTCGGTGAGCAAGCCGGCGTCCCGCTCCAGTTGGAGCTTGAGTTGGCCCTGGCGGGCCACCGATTCCGCCTTGAACCATTCAAGGGTGTCGAGCGCGGTGACCGCGAGGGGCCGGAACTTGAGACCGGCGGCGATGCCCCGATTGGAGCGAACGTGCACGGCGCCCCGGGCCTTCCCCTTATACGGCACCCACATCGGGAAGCCGACCTTCTTCTCCACGAGGAAAGCCTCGTCGACCCAGGTGAACCCCACCCGTGCCGCCGTGACGGCGCGAATGCCGTAGAGGAACTCGGCCATCGAGAAGTCATCCTGGGCGGGGCCGGCCGCATTGAAGGTCCCGGAGGTTCCACGCTCGACCGAGTGAATCGTAAATTCGGCCAGATCGCGGACGTCGACGGTCTGGACCGGGTTGATCATGGCGCCCGGGGCGATGACCTCGCCGCCCTGATCGATCCGGACCGGCCAGTACGTGAAGCGGTCCGTCGGATCGCCGGGGCCGGACACGATGTGGAGCCGGAGAATGGTGCCCCGTGCTCCGTAGATGTCTCTGACGGCCTGCTCGCAGAGCACCTTGAGCGGTCCGTAGTACTTGTTGACGTCTTCGCTGCCCGGCTCGGCCAGGGGCAGCAGCGGCGAGTCCTCGTCGATCTCGTCGATGTCGAATCCATAGACCGACCCGGTCGAGATGAACAGATACCGGCCGACGTTGTCCTTGAGGAGGGCCGCCGAATCGCGGACCTGGCGGGGGACGTAGCCGCTGTTGTCGATCACGGCATCCCACTTCCGGCCTTTCAAGCTGTCGAGCTTCCCGTCGCGGTCGCCGGTCAACAGCTCGGCGCCGGGGAAGAGCGTCGGATTGGACTTGCCCCGGTTGAACAGGGTGATCTCATGACCGCGGTACATCGCATACCGGACCATGTGCGGGCCGATGAAGCCGGTGCCGCCCAGGATCAGGATCTTGAGCGCCTTGGACGCCGGCGGGACCGGGGGGACCTGGGTGTGGATCCCGAGCTTTGGCATCAACAAACCGCCCGCTGTGACGGCAAGCGATCGTTCCAGGAATTCGCGTCTCGAGTTGGTCATTTCTTGACCTCGAATTCGCGTTCGCCGGCCGGCTGGCCGTCGAGCAGGATGGCGACCTTGTACTTCCCAACCGGCCAGGCCGACTTCTTGGTGATATGGAACTCCGTGGTGGCCGGGCCGGTGGGCGCGATCGAGACCGAGCTCGAATCGACCGTCTGGCCGGTCTGGAAGGTCCATGTGGCCGTGAGGGTCGACGCCTGCGAGACGCCGGTGGTGCCGATGGACGCGTAGATCGTATCGCGCGTCCCGAACACCGTCGTCGCGGCCGCGACGGCCTTATCGGCGCCGATGGCCCGGCCCATCTCGATCCCGGCGACCGCGACCGGCGGCGGAGCGGGCTGGACCACGACCGGAGCCGGGGGTGGTTCCTTCTTCTTACAGCCGCCGGCCAGCACCACGAGACCGAGTACGGCGAGGCTCAAGGGACGGGTTCCGATGCGCATCAGCTGGACGCTCCGAGGTCGGGGATCACGAGAATCTGGCCGGGTTTGATCAAATCGGGATTGGCACCGACCACGGCCTTGTTGGCTTCATAGAGTTGCTTCCACTTGCCCGCGTGCCCGTAATACGTCTTGGCGATCTTGGAAAGCGAATCGCCCCGGACGACGGTATGGGTTTTCGGCTCGGGGAGCCGCTCGGCTGGTGGGGTTGGAGCGGTCGATGATCCGCCGCCCTGGACATCCGAAAAGTCGGGCCACGGTTCTTTGGGTTGGGTCACGGAGCTGTCTCGGCAAGAGAAGAGGCAATGCTGGGAACGCTTGAGCTTACTCGATCCGGCCGATTCCGGCCACCGAGAGCCACGGTCGGGTGCCATGAAAATATTCTAAAGCCTTGGGGGTAAATGGTTTGGACACCCCGGACAGGGTGGGTTAGATTAGGTGCAAAGCGTTCCACTCAGATCAGGGTACTAATATGCCTGCCGATACCAAACTTGCTGAAGAGTCCGCCAACCAGGCCGCATTCGACGCCCGGCTGGCCCGGGATGAAACCATCGAACCGAAAGACTGGATGCCGGAGAAATACCGGAAGCAGTTGACTCGGATGATGTCCCAACACGCCCATTCCGAAATCGTGGGCATGCTGCCCGAGGGCAACTGGATCGGCCGGGCGCCGAGTCTTCGCCGGAAGATGTCGCTGATCGCCAAGGTGCAGGACGAGGGTGGCCACGGTCTCTATATCTACTGCGGCACCGAAACCCTCGGCACCGATCGGGCCGAGTTGATGGACCAGTATCTGTACGGCACCGCCAAGTATTCCAGCATCTTCAACTATCCGACGTTGCAATGGGCGGACATGGGCGTGATCGGCTGGTTGGTGGACGGTGCCGCCATCGTCAATCAGACGATGCTGGCCCACGCCTCCTACGGGCCGTATGCGCGGGCCATGGTGCGGATCTGCAAAGAGGAAAACTTCCACAAACGCCAGGGCTACGAGCTCTGCGCGACCTTGGCTAGGGGAACCCCGGCGCAGAAGGCCATGGTCCAGGAATCCGTCAATCGGTTTTGGTGGCCGTCGCTGATGATGTTCGGTCCAAGCGACAAGGACTCCCCGAACAGTGCCGACCTCCTCAAGTGGAAGGTCAAACTCAAATCGAACGATGATCTCCGCCAGCGATTCGTGAACTTGACCGCGCCGCAAGCCCAGGCCATTGGGCTCACCTTGCCTGACGGGGATCTCAAATACAACGAGGCCACCAAGAACTGGGAGTTCGGCCCGATCGATTGGGCGGAGTTCAATCAGGTGATCTCGGGCAACGGCCCGTGCAACCGGGAGCGGATCGCTGCCCGGCGGAAGGCCCACGAAGAAGGTGCCTGGGTCCGGGAAGCGGCAGCGGCCTATGCCGCCAAACAGCAGCCGGCAGCCGGTCAGGCCGCCTAACCGACGAGGCTCGATGACAATGACCCCCGAAACCAACGGTGCCGGCCAGTGGCCGCTGTGGGAAGTGTTTACTCAGCCGCCGGGCGGCAAACCCCACGAGCACGCCGGGAGTGTCCACGCCCCGGATGCCGAGGTCGCGATGCAGAACGCCCGGGACGTCTATACCCGACGCGGTGAAGCGGTGAGTCTCTGGGTCGTGCCGAGCGTGGCGATCGTGGCGTCGGCGCCGGGTGACGCCGGGCCGTTCTTTGATCCCGGCAACGACAAGCCGTACCGCCATCCGCAATTCTACAAAACGCCCCGAGGGATCAAGGTCTTCTGATGTCCGGTTTGTTCGAATATCTCCTCCGGCTGGGCGACGATCGGTTGATTCTCGGCCAACGCAACGCCGAGTGGTGCGGGCATGGGCCGATTCTCGAAGAAGACATCGCGATTGCCAATATCGCCCTCGACCAGATCGGCCAGGCGCAGCTCTTCTTGACGCTGGCCGGGCAAGTGGAGGGCGCGGGCCGCGACGCGGACGCCTTGGCCTACTGGCGCGGGGAGACCGAGTTTCGAAACCTCCAACTGGTCGAATTGCCCCGCGGCGATTTTGCCTTCACCATGGTGCGCCAGTTCCTGTTTTCGGCGTGGAGCCACTTCCTGCTCGAGGGCGTGGCGAAGTCCGCCCATCAGGATCTGGCCGGTATCGCGGCCAAGGCGGGCAAGGAGAATCGCTACCATCTCCGCCATGCCAGCAGTTGGGTGGTTCGCCTTGGCGGGGGCACCGACGAAAGCCACCGCCGGGCGCAAAGCGCCCTCGACGAGTTGTGGCCCTGGACGGTGGAGTTCTTCGGTGAAGACGACACCGACCGGGCCGCCGTTGCCGCCGGCCACGCCCCCTCGCCGGCCGGTCTCAAGGCGCCCTGGAACGCGATGGTGGCCGAGGTCTTGGGGCAGGCCACGCTCACGGTACCGACGACGCCGGGCCGGATGGTAAGCGGCCGCCAAGGCCGCCACACCGAATATCTGGGCCATCTCCTCGCCGAAATGCAGATCGTGGCCCGATCCCACCCCGGCGCCACGTGGTGACCACCGGTGACGAGGCTCGAGTGTTCGAGATCCTCAAGGAAGTGCTCGATCCCGAGGTTCCCGCCATCAGCGTGGTCGACCTCGGCATCGTCCGGGGGGCGGAGGTCGACGGGACGCGGGTGACGGTCCGGGTGACTCCGACCTATTCGGGGTGCCCGGCCACCCAAGTCATCGAACGGGAAATCGCCCAGGCGCTCGAGCGCCACGGTTTCACCGAGGTGATCGTCAAGACGGTGTTCAGCCCTCCGTGGACCAGCGATTGGATCAATCCGGAGGCCCGCGAGAAACTCCGGGCCTATGGGATCGCTCCGCCGGGAAAGGCGGAGAACGGCCTTCAGTTGGTGTCGTTAGGCGGTCCGACGAAAACGGTGCCCTGTCCGTACTGCGGGTCCTCCGATACCTCGCGCGAGAGCGAGTTCGGGTCCACCGCCTGCAAATCGATTCACGTCTGTCACGCCTGTCGCCAGCCGTTCGAGCACTTTAAGGCGATCTGAAACCGGTCGTCGCCGTTCGGTGAAGGGCCCGGCTCTCTGGCAAATTGCCGACCGAAAACTCGTCCACCTCCCTCCTGTAAATCTCCGGTGAACATTGGCGGGACCACCCGCCACCTCTCAGCTGCATTTTCCTGCACCACGGCCCCCCTGAAGGAGCCGAAATCTCCCTCCAGGATTAACTCCCGGTGAAAAACGGGGTGGTGGCTGATCCCGACTGCAAAGGCGTGTGGTCCGAGCGTGATCGCTCGTCCCCTAGCGCAGTTGTTGCTTTGTAGCCCGCGGTCAGCTCCTACGGATTTCGATCTTCATGCACCAACGAACGTCCCGGCCGGTTTCGGTGACCCGCGGACTCAACGCGTTCCGCGCGTTGAGTCGGGGCATCCTGGCTGTTGCCGCCCTCTTGGTGGCTCGGACGTCGACGGTCGCAGCCCAGAATAATCCGCACGGCAAGATCGAGGTGCTCTGCTCGACCTGCCACAGTCCGGATGGATGGAAGCCGGCCCGGATCGACAAGTCATTCGATCATGGGCAGTACGGGTTGCCGCTCGACGGTGGCCACGGAGCGGTTGCCTGCGCCAGTTGCCACAAGTCGCTCGAGTTCACCAAGGTCTCGAACACCTGTGCGTCCTGTCACCAGGATATTCACCGCGGTGAGTTGGGCGCCGACTGTGCCCAGTGCCACAACACCCGGTCCTTCAGCGACCGGGCCCAGCAAGTCAGTCATGCGCTGACCCGGTTCCCGCTCGAGGGCGCCCATCGGACCCTGGATTGCCGGAGCTGCCACGCGCCCGGTCCTGATGGGGCCTTGGCGTTTCGGGGCGCCCCGACGACCTGCTTTGCCTGTCACCGGGGCGCGTTCGATAAAACAGTGGCGCCGAGCCATGTCGCCGCGGCGTTCTCGTCGGATTGCACCAGTTGTCATTCCAAGGCCAGCTGGCGGGGCGCCAGCTATGACCACAGCCTGAGCGATTTTGCCTTGACCGGCGCCCACCGGGCCGTGACGTGCCAGGCGTGCCATGCCGACAAGATCTTTACCGGCCGGTCGAAGGCCTGCGTGTCCTGCCACATGGTCAACTTCGACCAAGCCAAGACGCCGCCGCACCAAGCGGCCCATTTCGACCAGAACTGCCTCAGTTGCCACACCACGGCGGAGTGGAAGGGCGCGTCGTACGATCACAACGCCACCAGGTTTCCGCTGACGGGTGCGCACCAGGCGGTGAGTTGCGCCACCTGCCACGCCGACGGCACCTACGTCGGCCGGCCGATGACCTGCATTTCGTGCCATCAGGGTGTGTTCGACAAGACCGCGGCGCCTCCCCACCGGTCGCCGGCGTTCGCCGCGGACTGCGCCACCTGTCATACTACGGCGGCCTGGCCCGGGGCCCGTTTCGATCACGGCAGCACCAACTTCCCGTTGACCGGGGCCCACCGGGCGGTCGTGTGTAAGACCTGCCATGCGGACGGGATCTACCTCGGCAAGTCCACGACCTGCGTGGCCTGTCACCAGCCGGCGTTCGACCAGACCAAGACACCGCCCCACCAGGCGGCGGGTTTCCCGACCGACTGTCGGTCGTGTCATACGACCACGACCTGGACCGGCGCCAAGTTCGACCACAATGCCACGACGTTCCCGTTGACCGGGGCGCACCAGAGCGCGCCCTGCCAAACCTGTCACGCCGACGGGGTGTTCGACGGCAAGCCGACCACCTGCCTCTCGTGCCACCAGGGTGACTTTACCGCGACCACCGACCCGAATCACCCGGCCGCCAAGTTCGTCACCACCTGTGCCGACTGCCACACCACCGCGACCTGGCGGGGCGGGGCGTTCAATCACACGGCCACGTCCTTCCCGCTGACCGGAAGCCACTTGGCCGCTACCTGTAAGTCGTGCCACGCCGACAATGTCTTCGATGGCAAGCCGACCACGTGTGTCTCGTGCCACCAGGGCGACTTCGACCAATCGAAGAACCCGAACCACAAGACGGCCGGCTTCCCGACTACCTGCGCGACCTGCCACACCACCGCGACGTGGCAGGGCGGGACGTTCAATCACGCCGCGACGGCGTTCCCGCTGACCGGCGCCCACCAGGCGGCCTCGTGTCTGTCATGTCACGCGAACGGCGTCTACAAAGGGACGCCGCTGACCTGCGTCGGTTGCCATCAAAATGACTTCGCGACGACGACCGACCCGAACCACCCGGCCGCCAAGTTCGCCACCACCTGTACCGATTGCCACACCACCGCGACCTGGAAAGGCGGGGCGTTCAATCACACGGCCACGGCGTTCCCGCTTACGGGGAGCCATCTGGCCGCCACCTGCAAATCGTGCCATGCCGACAATGTCTTCGACGGCAAGCCGACCACGTGTGTCTCGTGCCACCAGGGCGACTTCGACCAATCGACGAATCCGAATCACAAGACGGCCGGGTTCCCGACGACCTGTACAACCTGTCACACAACCATCACGTGGACCGGCGCCACTTTCAATCACGCAACCACGGCGTTCCCGCTGACCGGAGCGCACTTGGCGGCCACCTGCCAAGCCTGCCACCTGAACGGGGTCTACAAAGGCACTCCGACGACCTGCGTCGGGTGCCACCAGGCTGATGCCACCGCGACCACCGATCCGAGCCACGTGGCCGCCAAGTTTCCGACGACTTGCAGCACCTGCCACACCACCGCGACCTGGCAGGGGGGAACGTTCGACCACACGGCAACCGCGTTCCCGCTGACCGGGGCTCACGTGGCCACGTCCTGCAAGGCATGCCACGCCACCAACGTGTTCGCCGGTACTTCGATGACCTGCATTTCGTGCCATGTGACGGACTACAACGCCACCACGAACCCGAACCACAAAACCGCCGGGTTCCCGACCGATTGCCTGTCGTGCCACACCACGGCCCGGTGGGACGGCGCCACCTTCGACCACGACGGTAAGTATTTCCGGATCTATTCCGGCAAGCATCTGGGCCAGTGGGCGACCTGCGCCACCTGCCATACGAACTCGGCGGACTACAAGCAGTTCACCTGCTTGACCTGTCACGAGCACAACCAGACCAAGATGGACGACACCCATAAAGGCGAGGCCGGATACAGTTATGTCAGTTCGGTCTGCCTCTCGTGCCACCCTCGTGTGTAGGCCCGGCCTGATTCGGGCCGCCGCCATCGCCGGTATGGTGGCCGGAATGGCGACGCCGTCCCTCCGCGCCCAATCGGCACGAGACACGTTGGCGCCGGGGCGGGCCTTCATCACGGCCGTAACCCAAGGCATGGTCTACATCGGCGCCGGCCGGATCCAGGGGCTCAAAGAGGGTTTACTGGTCCAGGTCCCGCGGCTTGGGACCAAGGGCCAGCTCCATGTGGCCTTTCTGTCCTCCCGATCGGCGGCTCTCACGCTCGATTCGCTCTCGGTGCTTCCCGCCGTCGGCGATACGGTGGCCTTCGTGCCAAGCTACGACCAAGCCACGAAGTCGGTCACCGCCGGAGGCGGGAGCAGCAGTCGGAGCCGGTCGCGCGGGCAACATCTCCGCGGGCGAATCGGGCTCCGGTACCTGGGCACTTACGATCAAGGCAGTAAGTTCCAGACCCGACAGCCGGGCCTGGAACTCCTGCTGGACGGGCCGCTCGGGCCCGGGGTCCCCGTCGGCCTCTCGGTCGACATCCGGTCCCGCCGCTCGATCACCTACCGGCCGGATCAACCGGCGGCATCGACCCAAATCATGGGGGTCTACCAGAGCGCCGTTCGCCTCCAATCCCCGAACGGGCCGCTCCGGGCGGTCTTGGGTCGCCAGTACGCGCCGACGCTCGCGGGGGTCGGCCTCTTCGATGGAGTGCTGATCGATCTCCAGAAATCCAAGTGGGCCACCGGTGTGATGGCTGGGCTCGCGCCGGAGCCGGGCAGCATGGCGGTGTCCTCGGAGATTCGGCAATTCGGGGCGTATTTCCAGGGCCGGACCGTGGTCGGGAAACCGGTTCGGGTGACCGTGACGGGCGGCGCGATGGGATCCTACGACCGGGCCGAGCTCAATCGCGAATTCGCGTTTTTCCAAGGGACCGTGAGCTCCCGCTACGGCTCGGCGGTTGTCCTCCAAGAAATCGACATTAACCGGGGCTGGAAGCTTGCCGCCGGCGAGCCCCGGCTCTCGTTGACGAGCGCCTATGCGTCGGCGAATCTCAATCCGACCCAGTGGTTCAGTCTGTCCGGTGGCTTCGATAGCCGCCGGAACGTCCGGCTCTATCGTGATCTGCTGACTCCGGAAGACGTCTTCGACGACCGGCTTCGGGTCGGCTACTGGGGCGGCGCCAACCTGACCATTGCCCGGAAGCTCCGCCTGGGCGGCGATATGCGGGTCCGTACCGTCAGCGGCACCGATTCGCTCAAGACCACCGCCTATTCCGGCTACGCCAGCGTGGACCGGCTCACCCCGCTCGGCCTTGGCTTCCGGCTCCGGGGCACCTGGTACGACACCCCGGGGCGGGGCCAAGGCCGGCTGATGGTCGGGTCGGTCCGCTTGGCGCCCACTTCGATCGGCGCCCTCGAGTTCTCGCTCGGCACCCGCCAGGAGCCCGCCGTTCGGACCGACGACCGGTTCTGGAGCGGGGTAGACGCCGAGGTATTCCTGAGGCGATCTTGGTTCGGTCTCGTCAACTTCACCAAGGAGTGGGGGCGAGATCACCTGACCCCGACTACCGAGCTGCTCTACGCTGGTCTGAGCTATCGGTTCTGAACGGAGTACACCGTGGCGACGACCGAAATGAAGTGTGCATCCTGCGGCGGCACCGTCGCGGGAAAGTTCTGTTCCCAATGCGGAACCCCTGCGGGGGCCGCCGCGTCCCCGCGGGCGTGTCCTCGCTGCGGGCACCGGTCGCCCGCGGGCACCCAGTTTTGCGCCGCCTGCGGCAGTTCGCTCACGGGTGGGGCCGCCGGGGGCGGGATGAGCCGGTACCTGCCATGGGTGTTGGGCGGCGCCGTGGTGCTGGCGTTGGCCGCGACGCTGTTCCGGTCGGCCGGCACCGCGGCCCCGGCGGCCGCGCCCGGTGAGCAGGCGACCCCCGCGGGGACCCCACCCGACATCAGCAATCTGACCCCCCGCCAGCGGTTCGACCGCCTCTATACCCGGATCATCGACGCGGCCCAAAAGGGCGATCAGGCCACCGTTGAGCAATTCACGCCGATGGCACTCTCGGCGTTCGGGATGCTCGATCAAGTCGACGCCGATGCCCGATACCACCTCGCCATGCTCCAGCTTCATGTCGGGGACGTGGCCGGAGCCCAGGCCCAGGCCGATTCGATCAAGCTGGCCGATCCCAAACACCTGTTCAGCTATGTCGTGAGCGGCGCGGTGGCACGTTGGACCAAGAACGATGCCCTGCAAACCAAGGTCTACCAGGCGTTCGCGGCGCTGTACGACGCCGAACTCAAAACGGCCAAGCCCGAGTATCAGGAACACCGGGCGATGTTGGAGGAGGTCAAGAAGACGTCCAGCGCGGCCAAACCCCTCAAGTAGGTAGCATCCCCGGCTATTTCTTGTGGCAGGCCTCGCACTTCGAGGCCACCGGCCGATAGATCACCCGGGCCGTGCCATTCGGTCCCGGTTCCGATTTGTGGCATGCGGCGCAGGCCACTTTCTGATGGCCGCCCTTGAGCGCCAACGCGGCGTCCCGGTCATGGTCGAAGGCGCCCGCGGGCGCGAACGCATCGTCCGTGTGGCAGGCCTCGCAGCGGCCCTGGTCCTTCCTCCCGTCGAATTGCGGCCCATGAACCGACTGGTGGCAGTCGGCGCAGGTGAGCTTGGCTTCGAACCGGAGTTCAGCCGGCCGGGTGGTCGCGAGCACCAGCGTGGCGCCGGCCCGGATCGGTGCCCGCCGGTCGAGTTCCCTGTGACAGCCGGCGCATGGCGTGGCCCGGTGGGCGCCGGTCAACGGGAACCGGAACGCTCGGTGCGCCACTTCGCCGATGGCGGTGGGCGCGAAGCTGGTGGCGTTGTGGCAACTCTGACACCCCAAGGCCGCGGGTCGCGCGCCCTTTGGCTCAAACCGTCGGGCGTGGGGATCGAGGTGGCAGGCGGCGCACCCGGGTTCAATCGCGGTGAACCGGAACTTCGCCTTGCCTAACGAGGCCGGTGATGCCAGTGGCCGGAGCCCCTTGGGTTCCGCGCCATGGCAGGCCTGGCAGGCAACCGCGGCGTGACGGCCTTCGAGCGGCAGCCTGAGGGTCCGGTGGGACTCGACCCCGAACCGGCTGGGCTTCCAGCCGGTTACCGCATGACACTCAGCGCATTCGCCCTTTCCGGGCCGGGCGGCGAGTTGGCCGCCGTGGTCGTCGGCATGACAGGCCGAGCAGGTGCTGAAGGCCGGACGGAGGACGATGCGGGAGGTGCCCCACCGGTTCGGTCCGGCGCCGGTTTCTTTCTGATGGCAGGCCGTGCATGCCGCCTGCTGATGTTTCCCTTCGAGCGGATAGCGGGAGGTTTGGTGGCGCTCGAGCGGGAACGTCGAGGGCGAGAACTGGCTCTCGGAATGGCACACGGCGCAGTCGGCCGGCTTGCCTTGGACTGTTGCGGAGCCGGCATGGACGTCTTGGTGGCAGGCAGCGCAGGTCGCCGCCGCCGGCCGGCGGCCCCGATCGGTGGAAAAATCGGTGTGGCAGCCGGCGCATTTCACCGCCCGGTGCTTTCCCTTGAGGGGGAATGGGGTGCGGCCGTGGTCGAATCCGGAAGGGTTGACCTGCTGGAATCCCTGGGTCGTATGGCAGCTGGTACAGGTTCCGCCGAACCGGCCGTCGTGGACGTCCCGATGGCACGCGGAACAGGCCTGATGGGGCACCGGCCGGTAGACCGGGATGGTCCGCCCTTGCCCGTCGCGTTTGAGCGGAAGCCGGGTGGCGGCGTGACAGGCCGCGCAGGTGACCTCGAGGTGTTTGCCGGTCAAGGCGTAGCCGGTGGTGTCGTGCTTGAAACCCGGGGTGGCCTTCCACGTGCCGGCATCATGGCAGTCGGTGCATTTTACGCCTAACGCTCCGCGGTGGATGTCGTCATGGCAACTGGCGCAGGTCTGCTCCAGTCCGGTCCACTGTGACTTGCCGCCCGGCGCCAGCGCCGCCGCCGGCGAAATCCGGCGGACTGGTTTGTGGCAGTCCGCGCATTTCAGGGCGGCGTGAGACTGCCGGAGGGGCCAGTTGACCCGCCGGTGGTCGAAACGCTCGGCGGTTCCATCGGGCCACTTGATCAGCTTGAACTCGAGTCCGGCGTGATCGGGGTGACAACTTGCGCACCGCTCCGCCTTGGTTGCCGCCGTGCCGTGAAAGCCGCGGTTCCGCTCGGCCAGCCACGCCACGTCCCGGTGGCACGCCACGCAGCGCGCCGGCATCGCGTCCTTGCCGCTGCCATGACAACTGGTGCACTTGAGGGTGCCCTCGAGCTCCCGATGGGCCCGGGCCAGCGGGCCCGGTGAGACTTGGGCCGCGAGCCCCGGCGCGATCGAGCATTGCAGCAGCCACCAGACGATGGCCAGTCCAACGAGACGCATCACCAGAACCAGGTCATCCCCATCGCCACGACGACGCCGACATGGATCAGCACGGCCGCCAGGGCGGCCAGCGCAAAGGGCCGGTGAGCCACATGCCAAAGACTGAAGACCCGGTGGGTGGCTTCAAGCATCCGGACCTGCTGGGTCAACGCCATTTCTTGGCGGGCCAATCGGACCACTCGGTTGAGTGCCTTGTGATCCAATCGGTCCCCGACATGTTTGCGTTGGCAGAGTCGCCGGAGCGCTCGGGCCGCCCGCCACCGGGTGATCTCGTCCGAGAACATCCGCTTGGCCGTGCCGGCCAGACCCAATCCATCGCACGGGGTCGGGTCTGATTTGAGGAGCGCGTCCACCTGGGCTCCAGGCAGGCCCGTCGCCTCGGCGAGTTCGTCGAGGAGGCGGCGCCGTTCCGCGCCAATTTCTTCGGCGTTCAGTTCGAGCCCCGTGGCGCTGCGAGGGATCTTCACGTACAGGTACCGGCCGATGATTCCGCTCACGCAGACCACGATCATTGACCAGTACCCGAGCCCGATCACCCCGTCGAAACGCCAACTCGCGTGCACGGCGGTCAGGACCGGGAGGGTCAATGCGGTCGCCACGTGGACATCCATCCACTTGGCCATGCTGCCGGTCCAGGCCAGCCAACGAACCTTCTTCCGAAAGGGGTAGAGCCAGAGGAAGAAGAAGATGGAAACCGCCAAGATTCCAGCAGATTGCCCCAGGTATCCCGAGGGCCGGAGCCAGGCATGCAACGGATGGCGGACCCGGTCGGCCGACTCCGCGCCGTAGTAGCCCCAGTAGTACCCGCTGACCGCCAGGAGCCCAACGACGACCGCGACCACCGGGGCCAGGGACTGGGTCGGGCGGCGTACCGGGGCGCCGGCCGCCGGGGCTGGGGCGGCAAGTGGCGCCACCGGCTTCCCGACAAAGGGCAGTCGAACCGCGGATCGGCTGGATTTGGTCGGCTGGTTCAAGATCGGTCCCGCGGGTTCATGGCGAGGCCCCTAAGGGCACAAACTGTGCGAGATGGAGACGCCGTGGCGTCGCTATCTCCGCACAGGCTAAGTCGTGAGATGAAAAGGAGATGAACCCTCTGCAACGAGTGACCAAAGGGGTGACATGGACCCGGTAGTCTACGGTGGCTTTGCAGCCTTCCTGGCCGCCGCCGTGGTTCACCATATCCGGCAGCGGCGCACCGTTGAGAAGGCTGCCGTCCTGGCCGCCGAGCGGGCCGGTTTGAGCAGCGATGGGCCCCGGGCCCAGCACCCGGCCATCAACGTGGACCACTGCATTGGCTGTGGCGCATGCGTCACGGCATGCCCCGAAGGTGACGTGTTGGCGGTGATCGCCGGCAAGGCGGCGTTGGTCCATGGCGGCCGGTGCATCGGCCATGGTCTCTGCGCCGAGGCCTGCCCAGTCGGGGCCATCGAGATCGTCATGGCGCCGCCCTCGATGACGGCCGACCTTCCGGCACTGACCGCCGACCTCGAAAGCTCGGTCCCGAACCTCTTCATCGCCGGCGAACTCGGGGGCCTGGCCCTGATCAAGAACGCGGTCAATCAGGGCCGCGACTGCGTCGATGTCATTGCCGCGCGAGTGCCGGCGCTCCGCCACCGTCCGGACCTCGGTGCCGCGCCGCTCGATCTCATCATTGTCGGCGCCGGCCCGGCGGGTCTCTCCGGTTCGCTTCGGGCGCTGGAGCGCGGGCTCCGCTTCGTCACCTTGGAAGCGGAGGATTTTGGCGGGACCGTGGCCAAGTATCCGCGCCAGAAACTGGTGATGACGAGCCCGGTCGAGTTTCCGCTCTACGGCAAACTGACCAAGCGGGAGATCACCAAGGAAAACCTGCTGGCCATCTGGTCGGGGGCGGCCGAGAAGGGGGGACTCGACGTGCGGACCAAGGAGCCGGTCGAGGCCGTGCTCCGAGATTCCGCGGGACGATTCACCGTTCGGACGGCCAAGGGCGAGTACCATGCGTTCGCGGTACTCATGGCCATCGGGCGCCGGGGGACGCCGAACAAACTCGGGATCCCCGGTGAAGAGCTCCCGCACGTGATGTACAGCCTGCTCGATGCTGAAGCCTACGAGGGGAAGCGGATTCTGGTGGTCGGGGGCGGGGACAGCGCCGTCGAGGCCGCGATGGGGCTCGCGGTCCAGAAGGGCAACCGGGTCACGATCTCCTACCGGCAGGGCGAATTCAAGCGCCTCAAGCACCGGAATGAGGTCCGGCTCCGGGAGATGATCGCCGCCAAATCTCTGGCGGTGGTGTTCAACTCCCAGCCGACGGACATTCGCCCGGGGTCGGCCATGCTCGAGGTCGAGGGCCAGAGCAAGCAGGTGACGGCCGATTACGTCTGGATCTTTGCCGGGGGCACCTTGCCGAAGCCGTTTTTGGAGGGGATGGGCATTGCGTTCGGCCGCCAGGATCTCTCCGCCGCCGCCGAAAAGGAAGCCGCATCCGGGGCGGCGGTCGTGGCCGCCTAACGTCACTCCGGTGCGGGAATGGTGAACCGCTCCACCACGCCGGTCAAGGTGTCGCCGCCGATCCCGAGATAGAGGTGCCGTTCGGTGATCGACAGTTCGAAGGTGAGGCGCCGCTCGAGCCGGGCCGCCAACTCGGCGATCAACGCCCGGTCCATCGCATAGAGCTCCAGCGCCTCGGCCCGGTGGATCCGTTCCCCGGTGAGCGCCTTCAATAACGTCGCCGGCTGTTTGTGGGTGTAGACGGCCACCCGGGGCACCGCCTTGCTGGCCCGGTGAAGCCGGGCGGCGTCCGGGGTGCCGATCTCGATCCAACTCTTCCAGGCGCCGGTCAGATCCCGAACCGTAATGGCCGGCTCGGTCGTGTCGGACACCCCGGCCGAGAAGGCGATGCCCTCGGTGTACTCGAGGCAATAGGCGAGGACCCGCGTCAGCAGGTGCTCCTCGGTTTCCGACGGGTGACAGGCGACCCGGAGGCCGAGCGTCTCATACACCGCCCGGTCCATGTCCGCCAGCTGAATGTCGAACGTATAGATCGTCGAACTGAGCGCCATCCGGCTCAGCGGCCGGAACGAAGGGCGGCGACCGCCCGGGCCAGCCCGGGGTCCCGCCCGGCTTTGAGATCCGAGTCCGCGAACACCGGGACGGCGATGTCCGGCGGAATGCCGGGGCCATCGAAGGTCTTGCCGTCCGCCGTACGAAACACTTCGTTGGGCAGTCCGAACCGCCACCCGTTAGGCAGGACTCGGCCCAGGACGTCGGAAAAGACCCCTTGGGTGTTCTCGCCGACCCGGAGGATCTTCGGAACTCGTCCCATCAACGCCTGGGTCGTCGTTTCACCGGCACTGATGGTGAGTGGACCGGTGAGTTCGACGACCGGTCCCTTGAAGCCGGGCCGGCTGCCGGGCCGGACCACACTGGGCTGGCCCGGCGTCCACTTGGTGCGATCCACCGGATCGAGCCGGGCCTCCTTCGAGTACGCCACGTACTCCGCCGTCGCCAGACGGGAAGCCAAGGCCAGGCCGTAGGGATCGGCGCCGCCGAAGTTGATCCGGACATCGAGAACCAAGCCGGTGAGCTTGGGATCGGAGAACACGGTGTCGAGTGCCGCCTCGAGGGCCACCAGGCCTGCGGCAAAATCCCCGTCTTTGGTGTAGCCGCTCTCCGACAGGATCCGGAGATAGCCGGTCGAGTCGTCAACGTGGCCGTACTGCACCTGATCGTTGCACCATTGCCGGAGGGCGCCGGTGAGGCGCCGGTCGGTGACGGCCAGGATCCCCGGCAGGTCTTTGGTCCGGAAGTCGGCGATTCCGCTCTTCGCGACTCGGTCGGTGCCTTGGCGGAGCGTGCGGAACCGCCGCGTGATCGAATCGGCCGCGATGAAGGTGTGGGCATCGTTGAACGGGGCGATCATGCCCCGCATGATGTCGAAGAGTTGCTCCGGTGTCGTCGCCGGCGTCACCTTGGCCCGGGCCGCCGCTACGACGGCCGGCCAGTCAGCACTCTTCTGGTCAAACAGGATGTAGTGCTCCGCCCAGGTCGTGGCAAAGACCTCGAAGTTGCCCGCGGGGGTGTTGGGCGTCGGCCGGCTGCACACCTCCGGCGCGGCCGGCAGCCGGCGGATGACCATGTATGAGGCGGCCCCGTCGCTCTTGAGTTGCTTCTGGCTCGAATCCGGACCAGCCGTGACCGCGAGCACCTGGCCGTCGGTTTCGTAGGCGGCTTCCGCGCCCGCCGGAGCCTCGGCCCGCCGAACCGCCGTGAATGAGGGCACGCAGGTGGTCTGGGTAACCTCGTAGGTCCGGAGCGAATCGCCGGTCGCCACGATCACGAATCCGTAGCCGTCGGATCTCCAGACGCCCTCGAGACGGGTCGGGGCGGGGGCGGCCGCCGGCTTAGGGCTGGCGCACCCGATCGCACCGAGGGCGATGAGGCCGGCGAGGATGGTTTTCATTTGAGTTCTCCGTCTCCCGGTTTGATTGATTCATGCACCGCCACGATTCGCCACCGGCCGTCCTCCGGCGCCAAGACCTCGGTCCGGGCCACGAGTTCTCGCCAGGTTCGACCGCTGGTGTCGGCTTTAGTGCAATCAAACATGGCGGTGACCACGGCCGAGGTGGGGCTCAGCACGTCGACCCGGAGCGGCTCGCCCCAGGCGCACTCGACTTTGGTGTAGGTCGCGTAACGGGGCGGCGCTCCGCGGAGAATTCCGGCCCAGTCGCCGATTTCCCCGTTGCCGACGTAGGCGGTTTCCCGGCCGTAGAAGGCGAGCACCGAATCGATCTGCCGGGCCCGCATCGCGACGATCATCGCGTTGGACACTGCTCGGATGGTGTCGGCGATGGCGGCCCGGGCCGGCGCGTCGAACGGGGTGGCGGCCGGGGCCGGGCGGCATCCGGCCAGCGGGCTCAGAGCCACGATGACGCCGAAGATCTTCTGGAGTGCGGTCATGGATTGAATATAGGCGTCGGCAGCGGGACCCGGACTAGATTCCGTTCCATGATGCCCGATCCGGCGACCGCCGCCGATGCCGTCGTCCTCCGCCGGGTCACCGCGAGTTATGGCGGATCGCCCGTCCTCCTGGAGGTCGACCTGGCCCTCGCCGCCCGGCAAACCCATGTCATTCTCGGGCCCAGCGGGTGCGGCAAGTCGACGCTCCTTCGGTGCCTGACCGGGATTCTGGTACCCGGGGAGGGCACCGTGACGGTCTTGGGCCGGGACGTCGAGCCGGCATCCACCCCGGGGCAGCGCGAGGCCAACCACGCGACGGGGCTGGTGCTCCAAGACGGCGGGCTCTTTCCCCATCTCACGGCCCGGGCCAACGTCACGCTGCCAGCCGAATTGAATCGCTGGTCCCCCCACCGGATCGACAGTCGGCTGGCGGAGCTCGAGGGATTGGTCCGGCTCTCCGGGACGCTCCGGGATCGGTACCCGCGGGCCCTGAGCGGGGGGCAGCGTCAGCGCGTGGCCCTGATGCGGGCCTTGTTTCTCGATCCGCCCCTGCTGCTCCTCGACGAGCCGTTCTCGGCCCTCGATCCGTTGAGCCGGACCGAATTGCAGCACGAACTGAAGAGCATCGTCGCCGCGCTCGGCAAGACGGTCGTCCTGGTCACCCACGATATTCCCGAAGCGCTCTTCCTGGCCGATACGATCACGCTGCTGGATGACGGTCGGGTGGCCCAGCATGGTTCCGGTCCCGATCTCATCCGGCATCCGGCCTCGGCCTGGGCCAGGTCCTTCATGCAAGCGGCCGTCCCCCGCTGGCGGCACCTCCTTGGGGTGCTCGACGGGGAGGCCATCCGATGAGACGGCATCGAATGGTCGCGCTGCTCGCGGTTGCCGTGGGGGTCGCGGGGTGCTCCACGCCGCCCGACCGCCCCGTGGTGCGGATCGGCTCACTCCGGGATGTCGAGGGCAATTTGCTAGGCGAACTCTTCGCGCAGACGATCGAGTCGGCTGGGGAGGTTCGGGTCGAGCGCCGGCTTGGCCTCGGCGGGACCGGCGTGGTGCTCGCCGCGCTGGCGGCCCGGGAAATCGACCTGTTGCCGCAGTACTCGGGTACCCTCGCGGACTTGATTCTTCGCCGGCCCGCCTTGACCAGCTTCGACTCGATCCGGGTCCTGGCTCGGTCCAGGGGCTACGACGTCAGCGGGCCGCTCGGCTTCAACAACACCTACGGGATCGGGTTCCGTCGCGTGGTGGCCGAGTCGGCCGGCGTTCGGCGGATCTCCGACCTTCGGGGGCGGCCGTGGCGGGGAGCGGTGACGCCCGAGTTCGAGCAATCCGTCAACGGTCTGGCCTCGATGGCGAAAGCCTACGGATTGACGTTAGGTCCGGTGCGGACAATGGAGCACGCGCTCTCGTACGTGGCGTTGGCCCGAGGCGACGTCGATTTCGTGGACGTCTACACCACGGATGCGACCATTCGCCAACAGGACTTGGTGGTACTGGAGGACGACGGGGGCGTTTTCGTCCGCTACGATGGCCTGATCCTGGCCCGGCCTGGATTCGCCGCCGAGTTCCCGCGTTCGTGGGCCGCGCTGGCCGCTTTGGAGGGCCGGTTGGCGGATTCGACGATGACCCGGCTCAACAGTGCCTTCGAAATCGAACGCCGGCCGGCCGCCGACATCGCAGCGGAGTTCCTGTCCGGTCTCGCCCCGCCGTCGGGCGGCCCCGTGGTGGTACCTCGCCAGTCGGTCACCGCGGGCCGCTGGGGCCGGCTCACCGTCGAGCATTTGTTGCTGGTCGGGGTGTCCCTCGCGATCGCGCTGGTGGTGGGGCTGCCACTTGGCGTCGCGGTCAGTCACCGGCCCCGGCTGGCAAAATCCGTCCTCGCCATGGTGGGCGTCATTCAGACCGTCCCGGGCATCGCGTTGCTCTGTTTCTTCATTCCGGTCTTCGGGATCGGATGGCAGCCCGCCGTCTACGCGTTGGCGCTCTACGCCCTGTTGCCGGTGGTGCAGGGGGTCATCACGGGCCTTCAGCAGATCGAGGCCGGTCTCCGCGAGGTGGCTGCCGTGTTAGGCATGACGACCTGGGAACGGCGCCGGCGGGTGGAGTTTCCCTTGGCGGCGCCGGCGGTGCTGGCGGGGATCCGAGTGGCGGCGGTCATCAACGTCGGCACGGCGGCGCTCGCGGCCTTGATCGGGGCGGGCGGGTTCGGGACGTTGATCGTGACCGGCTTGGCGCTCAACGACTGGCGGGTCGTGATGCAAGGCGCGCTCCCATCCGCCGGGTTGGCGGTGCTGCTGCATCTCGGGTTTACCGCCCTCGAGGCCCGCGTCGTCAAGTGGCGCTAGTCAGGCGATCTTGACGTACTCGAAGTCGCCGGGACGATTGTCGATCCCGACGCGGGGTGGCGCAATCCATCCCGCGAACTGGCCGATCCCCATGACCGGCGTGCTCATCAGGTGCTCGATGAAGGCCTGATCCTGGCTGTTCGGCAGCATCGAATCCCGGCGCGCCATCCAGTCCGCTTCCGACACCAACCGCCCCTCCATGTCGACCGTTGCGTTCTTGAATTCGCCGATTTTCCGGTTGAACGCCACGCTCGGCAACCGGATCTGGAACTCAATCCCGGCGTTCATGATGACTCGGTTCCACCGGTCGATTCCCTTCTGGCAATCGTTCACGTAATCGTCCCGGAGCCGCATGTTGAGCGCCGACAACGCCGGAACCTCCATCGTCAGGATCTTGCCGTCGACCGGGCGGAGCACCGGATAGGTGGCATGCTCGAGCCGGTGATCGTCGTCGAGCTTGTCTTCCC
The DNA here is from genome assembly GCA_031375485.1 of Gemmatimonadota bacterium. GTDB lineage: Bacteria > Gemmatimonadota > Gemmatimonadetes > Gemmatimonadales > GWC2-71-9 > SHZU01. The sequence continues at coordinate 29,576 of JANMHX010000028.1, forward strand.
GATACCGGCCCTTGATCCCCGCGTG
>JANMHX010000035.1:0-9006 GCA_031375485.1 Gemmatimonadota bacterium
CACCTCGTAACGACGGATGGCGACGATCCCTTCGACAATGCCGATCGGGAGGCCCTCCCGATCCAACGTGGCCCCCTGCTCGATGTGCAGTTCGAGATAGCAGTGATGCGCGCCCTTGGCGCGCACCGCCTCGGCCAGCCGACTCGGGTCTCCGCCGATGGTGCGCAGGGCGTCGGCGCGCGTCACCCCATTCCAGACCTGGTCGAGGTTCGCCGAGACGTCCCCGGCGACGACGCGACTGCCCGCGAGGACATTGCCGAACGCCACCCCTTCCTCGTTCGCCCAGATCACCATCTCCAAGGGATGGCGCGTCCGGACGTTGGCCGTCGCGAGGGTTTCCAGCACGCTGAGCGCCGAGAGCGACCCGAGGTCGCCGTCGAAGTTGCCGCCGTTGGGGACGGAGTCGATGTGCGACCCAAACAGAATAGGCGGGAGCGACGCCTCCGCGCCGGCGCGTCGACCGAAGATATTGCCCACGGGGTCCACGCGTGGGGCGAGGCCCGCGCGCTGCATCAGGTCCATGACGTACCGCCGCCCGGCGACATCGGCCGGGGAGTACGCGACCCGACTCACGCCGTCCGCGAACGTACCGCCCGTCGTGCGGCCGAACGCACTCAGCGCCTCCAGCCGCTGCCGGAGCACGACGCCATCGACGGCCAGCGGCGCGCGTTGCGCAACGGCGCGTCGCCCGAGGAAGGCCGCACTCACGGCGGCCGCGCCCATGCTCTTGACGAAGGTCCGTCTCGACGACTCCTGCATGCACGCTCTCCGGGAAATGGACGTTCGATGATTGAAGCGCTCTAACACTCCGGTTCGGCGGCGGCGGAACGCCGTCCGCTGCAACCGTTGTTAGGCGGCACGCCCCCACCCCTGATCTTCGGGGCGAGTTGGTATTTACGCAGGGTCTCGACCCCGCTTGCGCGCCGCCAACGCGGCAGCCAGAAGCCCGCGCAGGGCCGGGTTGGACGCCTCGTCGAGGGAGCGGATCTTGACATGACGCAGACCTTTTCCCGTGCCCTCGAGCCGCGCGTCCTCCAGGGATGCGCCTTGGTAGAAACCGAGGTTCACGTACCCTCGCATCGGCATGATGTAGGCGTAGCCCTCGGTCATCTTCTTCGGCCCGACTCCATAGGTGGCTGCGTTGTCCCCGAGCCGCACCGTCTCGACCGCGGCCGGGTCGACCGCGAAGATGGCCTCGCGCAGGCGGCGCGCGATGGCGGCTAACTCGGGCGCGGTGCCGTTCAACAGCTCTTCGAAGCTTCCCCGTGCAGCGTTGGACATTGGCGGACCCTCAGCCCGCGCGCGCGCCGCGCAGGTCCACGGCGAGTGCTTCGAGGCCGTCGGGGAGCACGTTGAACATCCGAAAACTGAAATGATCCGGGTCGTACCAGTCGAGGACGATGCGCCAGCCCCAGTCCGGCGATCCGTCCCCCGCCGGGTACGTGCAGTACAAGGCGACCGCGCTGCCTTGGGTGTGGCCGTGGAGTACCAATGGGTTGACCGCGTGGAACGTGTCAGTGAAGTCGCCGCGGCACGCGGCCCCGGGTCCCCGGAGCACGAGCTCGCCCTCCTTCGGCACGCCTTCGTGCGCCCAGCGCACGGAGACGCGGTCCGCGGCGACGACCAGGGTTCCGTCCGAGACATGGGCCGGCGTGCCCGGCATGAACCAGAGCCGGTTGGGGCCGGCGAAACGACCGTGGTGTGACGCTGGGATCATGTTGTGATCCTACGCTCGGGCCCCGGCAAGCGCAAGAACACGCACGCCCCGTTCCGGGGTTCGCACCGGGCGGACCCTGCGACCAGCGACTCTTCGCTTCTGCCCCGTCGCATCCGCAGCCCTCAGCAAAGCCCTCACGCCAGGCCGGACGTCGTCTAACTCCGTGAATGCGATGTGACGGTGCCCTTTGCCGCGGCCCGAGAGCAAATGCTTCGGGTCCGGCAGTTCAGAACCCCGCGCGCCTCACTTGGCACCGCTCTCCGCCTCGAGGCTGGTCAGGATCGGGAGTGCGAGACGCGACCCGGCACCGCCGCCGTACTCGAGTGTCCATGTCGGGGAGTCGCGCGACAGCAGGGGAGCGAAATCGCGATCCGCCCCGGCCAGGGCCAGGCGGATCCGCGACCCCCGAGCGAAACGGTAGGCAACTGGCTGCAGGTCGAAGGCGAGCTCCGCGATCTCGCCCGGGACCAGGGGGGAAGCGTCGGCGCGCCGGAAGGAATGGAATGGTCCCAAACCTGGGTAGGGCGCGGAGTCCCGGGGCGCCACGTGGCGATGCACCCCCCGCAGCATGCCTTCCGTGACGTAGGTCACCCGTCCGTCCGGCGCGACCTCCTCGAGATACGCGTAGAACTGGCCGTCTGGTGCGGTTGAAGAGAGCCGAAGGTGAACCACCGGATGACCTGCGACCGTTCGGTCGCGGTCCAGGGGCGGGGTCGTGAACGTGAGCAGCTTCCGGTCTTCGGTCGCGCGGTCCGGGTACCCGATCGGTACGCCGGCTTGATTGAGGATGGAATGCCATCGCGAGCGGGGGCCGGAGGTCGCCGTCGTGTCGACGAGATATCGCGTCGTTCCGGCCGCAGGCGGGGCCGCGTCGAGGAGGGTCCCATCCGGGCCAAAGTAGAGGGTCGCCGCGGTACTGCCCGGCGGTGGCCAGGTCGGCGCGCCGTGCCACCGCTCCTCGCCTATCGTGAAGTACCGCACGTTCGGCGCGGCCGAAGCCTCGTTGCGGACGCCCTTCAGGTGCCAGTCGAAGAAAGCCAGCATCTCCCCGATCAGGTCGAACGTCGCTCGGCCCCGGCGGTGCGGGCTGATGTTCTCGACGCCCCCGTGCTCCCATGGCCCGAGGAGCAGCCGGGCGCTCGAATCCCCCGCGACGAACCGGGTGGTGGTGGCCCTGGTATAGCCACCGTCGAACCATCCGCTCCAGCTCAGGATCGGCACCCCGGACCGCCAGATGTCGTCGGCCCACCGGAAGGGCGCCGGGGCATCGATCGTCCACCCAGCGGAGCTGGTGTCGTCACGAAAGGTCACCGACCGGGCAAACCGCTCGAGATCGTAGCTCCGCCGATGGTCCAGCAGCGCCTCGGCGAGGAGCCGGCGGCCCGAGTCGCCGTCCACCGGGCGGATCCCCATGATCCGGGCGAGCCAGGCCGGCCCGGCCGGCGCCCCCGTGTCCAACCGGACGTTGGTCCGGCCCCAGGCCGTCGTGAACCACTCGTGAGGAATCCCCCCAGGGAAAGCGATGTCGTCGTACGGATCGATCAACGAGTAGCGGAGCACGGCAGCGCGGACGGCCGGGTGGCGGTTCCGGAGCATGAGCTCGGCGGCGGTGGCCGAGTAGCTGCTGCCGTCGAGCCCGACCCGCCCGGTGGACCAGGGCTGCGCGACGATCCAGTCCGGCAGCGCCCGGCCGTCCAGCACCTCGGCCTCCGGCCACTCGCGATCCCGGAATCCGAACGAGGCGCCGGAGCCGCGGGCGTCGGCCACCACCCAGGCGTAGCCGCGGCGCCCGACGCGGATGATCTCGTCCTGCACGTCGTCGAGCAGCAGACTGAGCGGCCAGACGAAGACCGGCGATCGGTGATAGCGGGTTTGGGTCAGAACGGCATCGAGCGAACCGGACGCCGCCCCGCGGGGGAGGTAGAGATCGATGGCGATCCGGGTCCCATCCTGCGTCGGCACGTAACGCGACGTTCGGTTCACCGGGCCCAGCCGGCGCCGGAGGGCGATCGTCACGTCGCTGAGCGCGAGGCCGAACACCGGCACGAGTAGGAACAGACGCGCGCGCCGACCGTTCGCCGCCGCCCGAGCGGCGAGCGGCAGTAGGGCCCAGAGCACGAGCACCCCGGCGACCCGAGTCCATTCACCGGCGGTGGCGGGCAGCAAGGCGGCGCCGCCGGCCAGCGCAGCCAGCAAGGCGCCCAGGCCGGCCGCGGCTCCCGCCGCCGCCGAGACCCTCGCACTGGAGAAGGCGCCCCCGACGAGCACGAGGACGACGGCACCGACCAGAAGTGGCCCGGCGCCGCGAGACAGGGTGGCTGCCAGGAGGCCGAGTACCGCGAGTCCCGTGGCCAGGCGGCGGGTCGGCGACGCCACCGGCGCCGTAGTCGTCATCACGGAATCCTCGAGCGTCGGGGGCTCACGGCCCATCCCTGTTGTTGCCGAACGATACTGGGTTCGGCTCCGCAGCCACCGCACCACAAGTCGTCCTGATCACAATCCCTCGCTCGCCGCGTCAGCAGCAACCCAAGTTAGGCGCCGTTCCATGGCGTGGTCGACGATCACATGGCGCGCGTTGCGGCAGGCACTTCTGACGATCTCCTGTCGGCGCACGCAGGTTCTCGCCGAACGAAGTGGTCACGACATTCACGGGCACGACCCGGGCACGATCGCAGGAGTCATTCGATCGCTGACGACACCCGGACCGGTCCACGCATCCCAGGCGCAGGTAGTCCGCGCGTTCGACGGCGACGTTATCCGTCGTCACGGAGGTGGTGGCCCCATCGGCGGAAGGCGGCGCATCCACTCCTCACAGGTCGGCGCCGGCTCGCGCCGCGGAAACGTCGGAAGCTGCTTCAACTCAGCGGGCTCCCCGAACCCGAAGAACTGCACCATGTCGAAGAAACACGAGAAGGGAACGGTAGGCATCATCACCAGCTGATAACCCTCAGCGCGCCGCTGCTGCCCGGGAATGTTTGCCAGGGTATTGAACGCGTCGAACAAACGCGCGAAACGCACTGGCCCCGCGTCCCAGGGATCGAGGCCAAGGTCGAACAGGAGGTTCGCCACCGTCTCTCGCGCCTTTGGATCGTTGCCGGCGACGAACACGGTGGCCCGCGTCTTCGTGAGCAGCGGATCCATGAAGTAGACGATGTTCGGCAGATTGATCCTGACCACGCGCATGGTCGCGTGCCGTGCTTGGATGCGCTCCGCCCGCGCGCTGTCGGACGTGAGTTCCTGGTAGCCATCTGGCGCCACCTTCTTATCGCCGCCGCTGACGTCGATGACGACCTTGCCGCCCAGGTCACCCAGGGTGCCCGCGACCTCAACGACCACTTCACCGGGGACCGCGAGCACGACCACTGGCGCCTGCGACGCGGCCTCGGACTGACTGACCGCCGACGCGTTAGGCCCGGACCGCTGCACCAGCGCGCGCACCGCATCACGACCGGGGTCGCGGCTGCCGTAGATCACTCGATAACCCTGCGCACCCAACGCGGGTCCAAGGGCTCCGGCGAGCGTGCCCGTACCAATGATCGCGACGGCCCCCTTCTCCGCTGCGGGCGCAGGACGGTTGTCGGCGGGAGCCTTCTGGGCAGGAGGGGTTCCGCAGGCTGACGTGATCGCCAGTGCGGCGAGGACGATGTGGTGAGCGTGACGCCGTTGAAACATGGACTTGCCCCGATTCTACGGACAATTGGTGAAGCCGCATGCGCCTGCCCGAGAAGGGATTCCTCGTAGGCCACTGGGCTGAGATCGCCGAGCGTCGAGTGCCGCCGTTGCCGATTGTACCACACCTCAATGAAGTCACACAGGTCCCGCAGGCGGCCGCCAGTCTGGAGTCGGTAGTAGGGTTGCGGCATAGCGGATGGTGCTTCAGCGGCTGGCGCCGCACGGCACCGAGCGGCCGCGCCGTCCACCGATCAAAATCGGGGCGCGGCCGCGACTTGTCAAACCGGAGCGCCTGGCGCCTGTCCGTCTCCAATCACGGTTTCTACCGCACTATGGGCGAGGGACTTAGTGAACACCACCTTGTGATCACCGTCCGCGAAGAAGTTCTTGATGGTTGCCTCAAGCGTGAATCCACACTTCGCGTAGAATGATCGCGCCGTCGCGAACGCCGGGAGGCCAGAGGTCTCGACAATGAGCAGCCGCGCCTTGCGACCGCGGACCGCGTCCTCCACCTGCCGCACGAGAGCTGTCCCGTGGCCCTGGCCGTGCCGGTCCTGTCGGGTCCAGAGCATGAGGAGGTTCCAGGTGCCGCTCGTGACGGCCTCCGGCGCGCAGTAGGCCACGCCTATGGGTTCGCCGTCATCGGCGGTGAACCAGATGCCGTCCCCTTGGCCCGCGAGGTGCGCGTCCAAGGTGCTCAGCACATGAGCCAGGCCGTCGGAATCGAATTGCCCGCTCGCTTCGACGAGACTCAGGATTGAGTCGCGGTCTGGTGCCGTGGTTGGTCGAATCATCGGGGACCAAGGAAGGAAGGGGAGGCCCGACGATGCGGGCGTGCGGCATAACGGTTCAGAATTATGCTGCGGAGGCGCGCAGCGCCTCCCTCAGTCATCAATTCGTTGTTATGCCGCCGCCACACGGCGCCCCGCCCGACGGCGTGCCGGCTGTCGTCGAAGCTCGTCCCGAACCACCCGGCGGACGACCGTTTCCAGTGGCTCGCGCTCCGAGCCGACGAGCTGGCGAAGGGTATCGTTGATGAGGGTCTGATAGTTGCCTCCCCCAGCCGCCTCGACCCGCGCCCGAAACCAGTCGAGGACCTCGTCGTCCAACCGAATGGTGATCCGGGTCTTCCCCTTGGCCACGGGCACCACCGGCCCTCGCCGGCCCCCGCTGAGATCGTACTCTTTGCGCATGTCTATCCCTCCTGATACTGGCGCCGCTCGCGTGGAGTCGCAAGACGGGCGGAAATCAGCCGGATGTCGTCACCCCGCCAGAACGAGGACCAGTTGGCCGAGGAAGTCGAGCCCGACGGTGACGAAGCGGTCCTCGGTGGGATGGGAATCCTCGCTCGTCAAGGCGAGGGGATCCTCGAACGCGCCTACTGCGTCGGGGAAGCCGACGCCGTGCGTGACGCGGTTGGCACGGGCCTTGGCCGGGTCCCACTGGAACGCCATGGCTCAATGTATGTACAGTTGTACACGGAAGCAAGACGGCGGGGCTATACGAGGGAGCGGAGGCCAGACGGCGGCATAACGGATAGTGTTCAGCGGCGGGCGCCACACGGCACCGAGCGGCCGCGCCATCCCACCGATCAACATCGGGGCGCGGCCGCGACTTGTCAAACGGAACCCTGGGCGCCCGTCCGCCTGCAACACTTGGTTAGACAGCGAGTCGCGATGATTCAGGCCTATCGCCTCGGGACGACGACGACGCGGGCCGTGTCCGTTGCCAAGTCCGGATATGCCCGGGTGGTGTCCGGTGCGCCGTCCGGCCGCGGGGGGTATCGGTACGATAAGACGAGCCGGTACTCTCCAAGCGCAGAGAACTGGAACAACTCCGGCGAGGCAAGGTCAAGAACCTTCCCAAAGTAGGCGCCGGGGTCGATCTGAATTGGCTCCATGACGCGATCCCAGAAGGCCGTCGATCGTGGCCGAATTGGAGCGCCGGCCGGGCCGATGACGGCTATGCTGAGGAACGTGTCGAAATAGTAGATGCGGCGAGAGCTGCGGCCCGCTTGCAACAGAAACGCAATCTCGACTGGATCATCCGCGACGATTGTGTCGCGTATCGGCCAAACCGTGAGGTATTGCCCGGCATCGGCAGCCCGATGAAAAACGCTCGCTGGGGTGTCTCGTCGTGCGGAGGTTCCACTGCATGCGAGGCAGAGGCCGCCAGCCGCGATCAGGGCTTGGCTCAGCATTTCGTGATCTGGGTCTCGCTGTCTAACTAGTAGTGAACTGCACTGGAGGTAAGCTACCCACCCCCACCCCCCCCGCAATATCCCACCCTCCTTACCCCGCCCCACCAAGCCCCTTAGGCGGCCGAGCCAGCCCCGGGAGAAGCCCGTCCGCCGGGCTCCGGACCCCGAGCCCGCCCCGATTGAGCACGTGGGTGTAGATCATCGTCGTGCTCACGTCCCGATGCCCCAGGAGCTCCTGCACCGTCCGGATGTCGTACCCGCCCTCCAGCAGGTGGGTCGCGAACGAGTGCCGAAGCGTGTGGCACGTCGCCCGTTTCCCGATCCCCGAACTGGTCACCGCCCTCGCCACCGCCCGCGGCACCAAGGTCGGATGAAGGTGATGCCGCCGCCGCGGGCCCGCCGGCGCCTCCCGCGGCACGTACCGCCGAGTGGCCGGAAACACCCACTGCCAGGGCCACGACGTCGCCGCGCTCGGCACTTTCCGATCGAGCGCCCCCGGCAACGCCACCGCCCTGGCCCCCGACGCCAGGTCCCGCCGGTGCAAGGCCGCCACCCGCCGCAAGTGGGCCTCCAGCGGCCCGATCGCCCGCTGCGGCAGGACCGTCACCCGGTCCTTCCCCCCCTTCCCGGCCCGGACGTTCACCTCCCCTCGCGCCAGGTCCACGTCCTTCACCCGAAGCCCCAGCGCCTCCCCCAGCCGGAGCCCGCCCCCATACATCAACAGCCCCACCAGCGCCGTCGGCCCCCGCAACTCGGCCAACACCGCCTCCACCTCCGACGGGGTCAGCACCACCGGCCGCCGAGCCGGCTGCCGGGCCCGCAGGGCCTCGATCGGCGCCCCGAGCGGCCGGCCCAGCACGTGCCGGTACAGGAACATGATCGCCCCCAACGCCTGCCCCTGGGTCGAGGCCGCCACCCGCCGCTCCACGGCCAGGTAGGTCAGGAACTGCCCCACCTCCACCTCGCCCATCCCGGCCGGGTGCCGCAGGGCGTGATAGCGGACGTACCGCCTTATCCAACTGGTATAGGCAGCTTCGGTCTTCCGGCTATAGTGGCGGGTCCGCAGCGCATGGACGAGTTGGATAAGAAGCTTGGGGGCCATCCGCCCAATATCCCCGAGCGCCGTCCCAGCCGTTAACCATTCTGACGCAGCGCCTCATCATTTTCCCCCGGCCAAACAGCCATGTTCCACACTGGTCACCAACGTGTCCTCTCCGGAGGACACTCGGCCCGCCGCACCGGCCGCCAAGATCCACCCCTCAGGCTCGGCACCACTCCGCTCGTCCTCACGACCCGGCAACGCCGCCGCTCCGCGATCCCGCCCCGCCACCGGCCCGCCCCAATCGGCCTCACCGGCTCGAGCCCCCCGCTGACGACTCGGCGGCACCCCCGCCCATCGTCCGTCGCTCCTCCGTCG
>JANMHX010000052.1:0-20726 GCA_031375485.1 Gemmatimonadota bacterium
CGCCGCGACGAGCTCGACTAAGGGAAAGAACACCGCATAGATCGCGATCGATCGCTGATTCGCGGCCAGGTACGCCTGATTCACCTCGGCAAACTCGGCAGCCACGGCCCGTTCCCGCCCGAACAGCTGCACCACCTGCACTCCAGCCAGGTGCTCCTGCAAATAGCTGTTGAGTTTGGCGACCCGGCCGCGGATGTCCCGAAACGCGTCCCGGATCCGGCGACGAAATCCGGCCGCGACCACCCACATCATCGGCATCACCAAGAAGGCCACCAGCGCCAACCGCCAATCCGTGGCCAGCATCATGGTAGTGATCGCCGCGAGCGTCAGCAGGTCGCCGAACACGCTGACCACGCCGGAGGAAAACAGTTCGTTCAGGGTTTCGACGTCGGAGGTGACTCGGGTCATCAACCGCCCCACCGGGTTCCGATCGAAGTGTCCGACCGACAGCCGCGTCAGATGATCGAAGATCGAGATCCGAAGGTCGGCCATCACCCGTTGCCCGATCCGGGTCGTGAGAATGGATTGGGCGTAATCGATCACGAACGTGAGGAGCAATGCCCCGAGGAAGATGGCGGCATACCGGAGCAACAGGTCCCCGTCCCGGGCGGGAATCGCCCGGTCGAGCGCCCGTTGAGTGAGCGCCGGGCCCACCACCGCCAGTCCGGCGTGGATCGCGATCAGCACCGCCGAGGCGGCGACCAGGCGCCAGTGCGGCTTGAGGTAGTGGAGGAGTCGGGAGAGGAGGCGGCGGTCGACCAGATCGGTCGGAAGATCGTCGCTGTCGAGCTCGGTCACGCGGCCGACGGCTCCTCCTCAATGCCGGTGAGGCCGCGGCGGACCCACCGATAGAACACCAGGGAACCAAAGACCACCGTATAGCCGCTGATCACCAACCGCCAAATCAGGATGTAGAGTGGCGCAATCTCTCGGGGCACATAGATCGACATCACCGCGGTGGAAATCAGCTCGCCGATGCCCGACCCACCCGGGGTCGGCGCAAAGAAATAGAGCACGAAGGTGATGAAGGTCTGGAGCAACAGGACATCCACGAACTGGGCTTCGATCCCGATGGCCCGGAGCGCCACGTACCCGGCCAGCAGTTTGTTGGCGTGGGAAGGACCGGACAAGACGGTCGCCACCGCCAACGCCGTCCACCCTCGGGGCGAGTTGAAGCGGGCGACCGATTCATGGGTCTGATCGATGCCCCGCCGAAGTCCCTCGAGCCGCGCCGCCACCCGCTTGCTTTTCTTCCCGAGGCCCATCGCCAGCCGGTGAACCAGATCCCGGACGAATTTCGGAAAGAGGATCACCACCAGAAACACCACACCCAGCGCGCAGAAAATGGCCAAGCTGCCGATGAACAGGTCGTAGAGCGAAATCCCGAGCGCCACCCCATGGTTCCCGAGCGACTTCCCGGCCCCAAACGCAATCGCGATCGGCCCGGCAATCGCAAAGAACGCCACCGTGGCGATGAAACTCATGAAGGTGATGGTGAATCCGAGCGGCACCGGCACGCCGTACCGCTTCATCGTGTAAATCATCATCGGGGCGGCCCCGGACTGGACCGGAGTCAGGTAGGCGGCCCAAGCGCTCATCCCTCCGGCCAAAATCATCCCCTTGAGCGGCGGATCGGCCATCACGTTTCGGGCCAAGACATAGTTCCGAAGCCCGCCCCCGATCCAGTCCATTGAGGCGAGGCCGAGGCCCAGCACCAACCAGCCGAAACGAAGATCCGGAATTGCCTTCAGGAACCCGGTGGAACTGTCGCTGTAGATCAGCACCGCGCCAAAGCTCAACAACGACGTGAGCAGGAACAGCTCGAGGCCGCGGAGCAAGATTTTGGGGGTCAGCAGTTTGGCCATGGGCAGCTCCAATCTAATCTCGGGCGCCAACGGCCGAGCAATTACATTCCCCCCGTGCCAAACTCCTTCCTCCGGGTTGTCAACGCTCGCCAGCACAACCTCAAGGGCATTACGGTCGCCCTGCCGCACCGGCACCTGATCGTGGTCACCGGACCGTCCGGATCGGGAAAGAGTTCGTTGGCCTTCGACACCATTTACGCCGAGGGGCAACGACGGTACATCGAGTCGCTCTCGACCTACGCCAAGCAATTCCTGGAACGGATGCCGAAGCCGCTGGTGGACCGGATCGAGGGCATCGCGCCGGCCGTGGCCATCGAGCAACGGAACCCCACCGTGTCGAGCCGCTCCACAGTCGGAACCGCGACCGAGGTCTACGACTACCTCCGGTTGCTCTGGGCCCGATTGGGAACCCAGTATTGCCGGAAGTGCGGCGCCCGTGTGATCCGCGACACCCCCACCACCGCGGCCGACCAGGTCCGGGCCCTCGGTCCGGTGCCGATCCAAGTGACGTTTCCGCTGCCCCCGTCGGCCCGGCTCTCGCACGAGGCCATTGTCGAGAACTTGCGGGCCCTGGGGTATGTCCGTCTCCTCAGCGACGGGGTCGCGCTCCACCTCGACGACCTGCAGCCGACGCTCGACCTCGGACGGGCCGCCGAACTCCTCGTGGTGGCCGACCGGCTTGGCAACGCCGCCACCGCGGAGTCCCGGCTCCCCGAAGCCATCAGCCAAGCCATGACCGAGGGCGACGGCATTGCCATCATCCTCTGGGAAGGCGGGCGGCTCCGGTTTACCGAGGATCCCGCCTGCAGCACCTGCGACACCCCGGCCCTGCCCCTTTCCCCCGCTCTGTTCAGCTTCAACAACCCCCGCGGGGCCTGCGGCGGGTGCAAAGGCTTCGGCGCCGTCCTGGAGTATGACGAGTCGCTGGTGGTGCCCGACCCCAAACGCTCGCTCGAAGACGGGGCCATCGACCCCTGGACCAAGCCCCGTTACGAAGGCCGTCGGCGAACTCTCCTCGAGGCGGCCCGGAAGCTCGGCGCCGACCCGGCGGCCCCGTGGCAGAGTCTGAAGGCCACCGTCAAGCGCGAGTTGCTCTACGGCAAGCTCGGCAAATACACCGGGATCTTCCCGTTCCTTACCGCACTCGAAGAGAAGCGCTACAAGCAGTACATCCGGGTCTTTCTCCGCCAATATCAGTTGGCCAAGACCTGCCCGGGCTGCCACGGTACCCGGCTCAACGAACACGCCCTCGCCGTCAAGGTCGGCGGGCGAACCATTGCCGACGTCGCCACGCTCCCCTTGGCCGACCTGTCCCTCTGGATGCGGGGCTTGCCCTGGAGCGCGACCGAACGGGCCGTCGCGACCGACGTCCTGACCGAGCTGACCGCCCGGGTCGACTACCTCGTCGAGGTCGGACTTGGCTATCTGACGATGGAGCGGCAGACCCGGACGCTCTCGGGAGGCGAAGCCCAGCGCATCGCCTTGGCCAATGCCCTTGGGGCGCGGCTCGTCGATTCGCTCTACGTCTTGGATGAACCCTCGATCGGCCTCCACCCGCGGGACACCGACCGGCTCCTCGACCTCCTGGTCCGGCTCCGGGACGCCGGCAACACCGTCCTCGTCGTCGAGCACGATCTCGAAGCAATTCGCCGCGCGGATTTCATGGTGGAGTTAGGCCCGGGCTCCGGCGAGCGCGGCGGATTCCTGGTGCACGCGGGCCCGGTGGCCACCGCCGGCAAGACGCTGACCGGCCAATATCTCGAGGGCACCAAGCGGATCGGGGTGCCGAGTGCCCGCCGGCCGGTTGGGCCCCGGTGGCTCAAGTTCCGCGGCGCCCGGCTCCACAACCTCCAGAGCGTCGATGTCGACGTCCCTTTAGGCACCCTGGTGGCGGTGACCGGCGTCTCGGGCTCCGGGAAGAGCACCCTGGTTCATGATGTCATCTACCGGCAGCTCGAGGCCAAGGTCGTCGGCGAGTCCTCGATCAAGGCCCACATGGGCGAGGTCATCGGCACGGTCGAATCGATGACCGGACACGAGTGGCTCGAAGACGTGGTGCTAATCGACCAGTCGCCGATCGGCCGAAGCCCCCGCTCCAACCCGGTGACCTACATCAAGGGATTCGACGACATCCGGGAGCTCTACGCCGAGCAGCCTCTCTCCCGGACCCGGCGATACACGCCCGCCACCTTTTCGTTCAACACCGGGAGCGGCCGGTGCGAACACTGCGACGGCGCTGGCCAGGTGATGGTCGAAATGGTGTTCCTGGCCGACGTATATGTCCCGTGCGACGCTTGCGGCGGCACCCGCTTCAAGCGGGAGGTGCTCGATGTCAGGGTCCGGGGCCATTCGATCCACGACGTGCTCCAATGGACCGTCGACGAGGCGATCAACCGGTTCCACCACCAACCCCGGCTCGGCGCCGCGTTGTGGCACCTCCAGCAAGTCGGCCTCGGGTACCTCAGACTCGGTCAACCGGCGACGACGCTCTCCGGCGGCGAGGCCCAGCGGCTCAAGATCGCCCGCGAGTTGATTCAGGCCGGCAAGCGGGGCGGCCGAAAACTCTACCTCCTCGACGAACCAACGACCGGTCTCCACCTCGAGGATGTCCGGCAACTCATCTCCGTCCTCGACCGCCTGGTGGACGCCGGGCATACGGTCATGGTCATCGAACACCATCTCGATGTCATCAAACGGGCTGATTGGGTCATCGATCTCGGCCCCGAAGCCGGGGATGGCGGTGGCCGGGTGGTGGTCCAAGGCCCTCCCGAAGCGGTCGCGGCCGTTGCGGCATCGCACACCGGACGATATCTCAAACCGCTGCTGGCGGGCGGCCCGGAGTGACGCACCGTCGCGCCATCTGGATGCTGTTGGGGTGCACGTTCATTTGGGGCGCCTCGTTTTCGCTCAACAAAATGGTCCTGGGTTCCGCCACGCCGCTCGCCTTCATCGCGGTTCGGTTCGCCGGGTCCGCCCTGCTGCTCGCGCCCGTCTATCGCCGGATCACTCGCCGGGATTGGCACACTGGCCTGCGGCTTGGCACCCTCTTCGCCATTCAGTTGGCCTTATTCGTGGTCGGCCTGGCCACCATTGACCCGGGCCGGGCGGCCTTTCTCTTCAGCTTCCAAACCCCGCTGGTCCCGGTGCTGATGCTGGCATTCCATCGGCGATGGCCGACCGGCCGGGATCTCGGAGCGATCGGCCTGGCCACGTTAGGCGGATGGTGGCTGACCCGGCCGGCCGGCGTCGGGGCCGGCCTGGGGTTTGGGGCCGGCGACATCGCCATGATCGGGAGCGCCGCCTGCGCCGCGCTGTACGTCGTCTGGGTCGGAGCCGTCGCGAGCCGTCATGAACCGATGCGGCTGATGGCGGTGCAGTTCGTCGTGATTGCCCTGGTGGCCGGGGCCCTGTCGGTCGGGCTCGAGCGTCCTCGGATCGATCTCAACCTCACGACCCTGACCCTGATTCCGTTCCTGGCCCTCGCGGGGGTCGCCACCTTCGTCGGCCAATTGGCCGGCCAGCGGGCCGTCCGGCCAACCGAAGCCGCGCTCCTGTTCGCCCTCGAGCCGCTGGTGGCGGCGGCCGTCAGTTTCATCAGTATCGGGGAACGGCTTTCGCCCGGGCAGTGGGCTGGCGGCGGACTGATCCTGGCGGGATCGATCCTCGCTCAACTCGGACGATCGCCGGCGGCCCCCGCCGCTCCTCTGCCGAGCCAAGCCACAAACTGAGCGGCGTGACGGTCGGCATCCCGACGACCTAACGCGATGGTCTGGTCGATCCGCTCCGGGTTCGTGTAGTCCCACCGGTCCGCCGCCGGCGGTTCGCTCGGACAGAGATACCATCGAGCGCCCCGTTCACCCATCACCTCGGCCGGATAGGGCCTCGTCAGCACCACCAGATGCCGGGCCCACGGACCCGCCTCATCGGCGACGAAGGCCGGCGCGTTGTCCACCAACCCGCCATCGAGGACCGCCTGCCCGCCCACGTGGCCCACCGGCGTAAACGGCGGGGTGGCCGAGGAGGCGAGCACGAGGTCCGCCGCCGCCTCGACCGACGGGCAGGTCCGCAAGTCAACGGCAATCGGCGCAAAACCAAGTCGGCGGCCGATGCCGGGATGGAGCCGGCCCGGATGGAGCCATCGTTCCAGCGAATACGCCCCGAGCCCGATCGGGATCGCGAGGGGTACCGGCAACCCATGAGGTGGCGTCGCCACCAGGGAGAACACCGGAAACGGCAGGGCCTGGATCCGTTCGAGCCCGCCACCGGACAGCGCATGAACCATGGTGTCGCGATAGATCGGAAAATGGGGCGCCGGCCGCTCGCCCCGGAGCAGCTTCCACCATTCGAGGTTCTTGGTGACGTGACTCCGGCGGGTTCGCCAGAATTCGAACGTGGACTCATGCCGGCCCGTCAGCATCAGCACGGCGGTGCAGGTCCCCGCGCTGCACGACGAAATGACCCCAACCGACGGCGCCAGCCGCTCCCACCACGATTGGAGCAGCCCGAGCTGATAGAACGCCCGATTGCCGCCGCCGGCGAGGGTCAGGGCCGTGTCCCGCCATCCATCGGAAGAGTTCACCGGCGAGAAATACCCGAGCGCTCGCACCGCCGCAAGCGGCTAGTTCGACCAGACTTTCGCGCCCGGAATTTCGAGGCCGATCGATGGAAACAACCGCTCGAGGCGCTTTTGCACGGCGGCCAGGTTGAGGGGTTTTCTGAGATAGTCCTTGACGCCGAGCTCGATCATTCGAAGGACGACCTCGCGTTCGCCGGCCGCCGAAATCACCACCACCGGGAGCGTCACGAACCGCTCGTCGGCCCGCAGTTTCTCGAGCATGGCCGGCCCGTCGACGATCGGCATCGAGAGATCCAACAGCACCAAGTCCGGCCGCTCGGCCTCGACGGCCATATAGCCGGCAAACCCGTCGGTCGCCTCCCGGACCGAGGCGCCGAACCGCTTCTCGAGCAACTTGGCGAGGATCCGGCGCACCGTCGGGTCGTCGTCCACCACCAGCACATTCGCCACTCCGGACCCACCCCTCGGCTAGTTCACCCCAACAGTCTCGGCACCGGCCGAGCAAATCTTGAGATCGATCGGGGCCCCGACGTCACTCGGGCTCGGGGCGCGCCTCGTTCCCGTGGGCCAGCGCCTCGGCGGCCAGGATGGCCTGATGGCTGCCCGTGACCGCAATCAGGTCGCCCTCCTCCAGCCGATCGCCGGCGGTCGGGAAAACCAACTTGGTCCCTCCCTCGCGGGCGACCGCGACGATGGTGGCACCGGTCCGGCCTCGGATGTTGAGATCGCCCAGCGTCTTCCCGGCGATCGCCGATCCCACCTCCACCCGCATCGGCGACAGCTCCCCAAGCCCCGGCAACATGCCCCGGACCTGGTCGAGCGATCCGGCGCCCCCCGCACCCTGGCGGGCCAAGACATGCGCCACCAACTCGGCGCCGGCTCGGGTGTGGCTATCGAGATCCCGGGCCGTTCGCCAGAACGCGAACCCGAGCAGCACCAGCACGGCCCCGACCATGACGGGCACCCCGAACGACGGGAGGAATGGCAGTGTCACCAGCACCAACGGAATCCCGATCCCGATCGTGAGGGCGATCTCAACGGTAATCTCCAATGCCCGGCGGGGCGCCCGGCCTTGGTCCACCCGGCCCGCGGCCACCGCGGGCACCACCGATTCCGCCACCATTCGAGCCAACCGGCGGGCGGTCCGCACCATCCCGGTTCCGAAGATCAACGCGGCCCCGGCTACCACCGACAGGATGAGGACCCGCTCGAATCGCGCCGACACGCCAAGCCAGTCCAGCCACCCCGCGTTCCGAGTCAGTTGGAAACTCGCCCCGATCAACGCGGCCGCCAGGAGCATCGCGTCGAGCCCCAGCCAGACCAGCGCACTGCGCCAGGGCCCTCGACGGTCGGCGGCGCGACGGCCGACCGACAGCGTTTCCGCCCAGGCGGTGTACAACGAGGTAAAAGTCTGGATCCGCCGCGGCAAGCGCCGGTCGAGCCACCAGGCCGCCGCTTCCGAACGCCGCATCAGCACCGGCGTAAGGAAAGCCGTCACCATGGCCGTCGCCACGGCCACCGAGTACAGGGCCCGGCCACCGGTTTGGCCGGCCAGCCCGAGGCCCGCGATGATGAACGAGAACTCGCCGATTTGGGCCATACTCATGCCGGCCTGGACCGACGTTCGGGTCCCGAACCCCGCCAGGAACGCACCGACCGAGACCCCGACCACCTTCCCCGAGATCACGACCGCCACGAAAAGCAGCACGGTCGGCCACGCCTCGACCGCGGCCGCCGGATCGAGCAGCATTCCAACGGCCACAAAGAACACCGCGGCAAACAAATCCCGCACCGGCTGCACCACCTGGGTGACTTGGTGCCCCACACCGGACTCCGCCATCAACACGCCGGCCAGGAAGGCCCCCAACGCCACCGAATAGCCGGCCGCGTGGGTGATCAGGGCCAAGAGGAAGGTGAGCCCAACGGCCGCAATCAGGATCGTCTCGCTCCGGCCTAACGCCACGACCGCCCGAATCACCGGAGGAACGGTCAGCAGGCCGACGACCACCATGGCCGCCAGAAGAACGGCCAGCCGGCCCAGGAGTCCGCCGAGGCTCCCGACATCGACCGCCGTGCCGAAGGCCATCGTCGTGAGCACGGCCACCAAGACGATCGCAATGAGATCCTCGAGCACGACGAGACTGAACACCAAATCGCGAAGCCGCCAATCCGGCGCCGTGTCCTCAAACGATTTGGCAATCACCGCCGTACTCGAGATCGCCACGACCCCGGCGGCCAGCAGGCTCTCGAGTTCGCCCCAGCCCAGTAAGGAGGCCGTGCCATACCCAAGCACCAGCATCAGCCCGATCTCGATCATCACGGCCAGGCCGAGTCGGGGCGCCAACCGAGCCACCCGCCGGACCCGAAACTCGAGACCCACGAAGAACATCACCAGCACCACCCCGATCTCCGCGAGCGCCCGGATCGTGGCCGGGTCGGAGATCAACCCGCGGGCGATCTCGGGGCCCACCGCCACCCCGGCGGCCAGATACCCGGGCACCAGGGGCCAGCGCAGTCGCTGAAACACCACCGTCACGAGCGCGGCAACGCTCAGGATGATCGCGAGGTCTCGGAGAAAGTGGGCGGCGACGGGGTCGGTCACCCAGGAAAGAAAGACCGGTCAGGGAATCCGGGCCAGGACCACTGAGCCATCGTCGGGAAGCCGGCCCGGCACGCCGGAGATCGCCCGCACCAGCTCGGCGAGCGACGGCCGGTCGGTCCGCCGCCACAGCCGGGCGAGGTCCCAGACATCGACCAACCCGTCGACGGCCAACCCGACCACATCCCCGGAGGCCACCCGGATCAGCTCCGGCGGCGGAACCTTCGGCCGACCGACACCCACGGTTCCGGGGACACTCGTCAGCACCCGTTCCACCGACCCCGCCAAGGCGCCGTAGACGCGGCCCACCCCGGTGAATTCAACCGTCGAAGCAACGACGTCGATCCGGCAGATCGCGAGGGACACACCGGGCTCGCCCTCGAGCGCTTGGTGACCCTCGAGAAATGCCTCGGCCACACTTCGAGGGGCCACCCGCCGGACGATCGCGGCCACCTGCCGGGCGGAGGCCGCCGCCACTCGCCCCTGCCCGACGGCATCGATCAAGACGACAATCGCGCCCCGGGCGTCCTCGATCACCAACCCCGAATCGCTGGGCTCTCTCACCCCGGCGAGGGGCAACACGCGAATCAGGTGCTCGAGGGTCTGCGGGGTGCCAATCATGCCCTCACTATCGGCACAGATCGCCCCGGCTCAAGCGCCGGCCTGGCTCAAGCGATCGGGTTCCGATGCCGATCACTTTGAGTATCTTGTGATTCGGACACCCTTCTAGCGGGCGGGCATGCATATCCTCTTGGTCGATGACGACGACCTGAGTCGCGGGACGATCCACCAGATGCTCGAACGGGCCGGTCATCGGGTCGTCAGCACCGCCAGCGGGTCGGACGCCCTGGATCTGTTCCGGGCCGATCGGCCGGAATTCGTGATTACCGACCTGATCATGCCCGACACCGACGGCCTGGAGTTGATTCAGGAATTGCGGAAGATTGACGGGCAGGTCCGGATCTTGGCGATTTCGGGGGGAGGCCGGGTCAACGCCAACGAGTACTTGACGGTGGCCCGCAAATTTGGCGCGGCCGGGGTCCTGGCCAAGCCGTTTTCCAATCAGGAGCTCAAAGAGGCCATCGCGGCGATCGGGTAAAACGGGCGGCCACCGACCCGGGCAGAATTGGGGGTGCCCGTCGCCCAGGATATCGAGCCACCCGGCCCAGCCTCGATCTTGAGCCACCCCCGGACCGGCAAGAACCTCCGCCGAGAGGGGGCCAACAGATCTCCAGGTCAAAAAATGCTGAACGCCACTCCGGGGAGTGGCGTTCAGTCGAGATTCTCCGAGCTCCCGAGACAGGACTCGAACCTGTGACCCGCTGATTAACAGTCAGCTGCTCTACCAACTGAGCTACTCGGGATCGAATTCCGAAAAGCGCGGGTAAAGTATGTCACCGACCCCGATCCGGCAATATGTTGGGACCGATTCGACCGAAACCAGGACAAGCCGGTGACCGAAACTCATCCTTTTACGTATATCGCTGAATTGAAAAGACTTACAAACAAAAACCAGTGACCACTAGCGTACCTGAAGCAATAGTTAGTACTCGCACTCGTTATTGAAGAGGAGTTCTGGCAAAAAGAGAGTCGAAATCGGTGACATGAGTCACACTAAGACGTTTAAGAGCAACAACTTATGCATGCACGCATCACTTCATTTCCGAGCCAGACCTCGCTACTTTTCATCGCATGAAGCCCCTGTTGCTTGGCCACGAGAGCGTCCGGCGCGATCTGCTCAGTGCCAGTCGAACCGGACGCCTTCCCCAGGTCTTGATGATCACCGGAGACCAGGGCGTTGGCCGCCAGTCGCTTGGACGTTGGCTCGCCGCGGTGGCGCTCTGCCAATCAGCGGAGGGGCCGTGCGGCGCCTGCCAGTCCTGTCGGCTCGTCGCCTCGCTGTCCCACCCCGATTTCCATTGGTTCGTCCCCCTGCCCCGCCCCAAGGCCGGCGACCCGGACAAACAAATGGAGGAGGTTCGGGAGACCCTGGCTGAGGTCATGGCGGCCCGGCGTGAAACCCGGGTGTACAGCGCCCCCGACGGCTTAGCCATGCACGGGGTTGCGAGTGCCCGCCTGATCCTCAAGGCCGGTTCACTCACTACCGTCATGGGCGGCAGGCGGGTGATCCTGATTGGCGATGCCGAACGGCTCGTACCCCAAGAGGCTAACCAGGAGGCCGCCAATGCCCTTCTCAAATTCCTCGAGGAGCCGCCGGCGAGCGCCCTGATCATCCTTACCACCACCGATCCCAACCGGGTCCTTCCCACCATCCGGTCGCGGGCCGTGCCGGTCCGCCTCGGTCGGCTGGACCCGGCCACCCTGACCGAGGGGTTGACCCTGCTGGCTCCGGACCTGCCCGATGCCGAGCGCCGGCGCCGGGTTGCCTCGGCGGAAGGGTCGTTGGGCCGGGCCCTCAGCGCCACCACCACCGCCAAGACCGACGAGCAGGTAGAGCAACTTTTGGCGGTGGCCAAACAAGGCGGAGGGCCGCGGTTCGAGCGGGTCATGCGTCAAGGCGCCTGGCAGGCCCGAGGCGACTTCACCGAGCTCCTCGACCGGCTGGCCGGCGCCCTCGGCCAGGCGGTCCGGGTCACCTCGGGCGGACCGGCCGTACCGGTCGTCGAATCGCTCCGAACCATTACCAGCCCGACCAGACTCCTGCTGGCCATGGAAAAGGTCGAAGCGGCCCGGGAAGCCGCTCAAGGCAATGTGAATCCCCAACTGCTCCTGGGGACCCTGACCGCCGACCTGGCGGAGGCCCTATGGGCATGAACCACGTCGATGCCACGGGGCAGGCCCGGATGGTGGACGTCGGGTCCAAGCCGGCCACCGCCCGTCAGGCCACCGCCGAGGGCTCGGTCACGATGTCGGCCGAGGCGTTTGCGGCGGTGAGCGCGAACACCGTCGCCAAGGGCGATGTCCTGTCGGTGGCCCGAGTCGCGGGGATCATGGCCGCCAAGCGGACGGCCGAGTTGATCCCGCTTTGCCACCCCCTTGGCCTCGACAGCGTCGACGTCGGCCTCGCGCTCGATCCGGCGCTGCCCGGTCTCCGCGTGACGGCCACGGCCCGAGTCGAGGCTCGGACCGGAGTCGAGATGGAGGCGATGGTCGCGGTCGGCGTGGCCTGCCTCACGATCTACGACATGGTGAAAGCCCTCGATCGTACCATGACCATTGGACCGATGTACCTCGTCGCGAAAAGCGGCGGCCGGAGCGGCACCTACCACCGCGATCGGTCAACGGAGGGAGAACGCCCATGAGCCATCTCAGCCGAAGTCTTCGATCGCTGCTCGGTCGCGCCGTGTTGCTGGCCGCAGGGGGCGCGGTGTTCGGAATCGGCCAGAGCCTGTTCGAGCGGCTTTCCGCGGAGCTCCCGAAGCCGCTGGCGAGCATGGAGGCCAATCTGGAAATCAGCCGGCTCGAAAGCTTGGTCGACGAGCTCGAGGGCCGGATCTCGGTCACCGACCTCAAGGTCGAGCGTCTGACGGTCGTCGGCCAATACTCGGCCGCCTACCGGATTCCGGCCGACCTGGCAGGGCAGATCTATGACGCCGCGCTGGCCGAAGGCCTTCATCCGTCGTTAGGCTACCAGTTGGTCAAGGTCGAGAGCGGGTTCCTCCGGGGCGCCCGGTCCCACCGGAACGCTTTGGGCCTCACCCAGGTCCGCTTGGCCACGGCCCGGGAAGTCGACTCCACGCTGACCGAACAGGACTTGCTCGTCCCCGACACCAATCTCCGGGTCGGCTTCCGGGTGCTCCGCCGGCTGCTCCGCCAATTCGGGAACGACCTCGAACTCGCCTTGGCCGCGTACAACCTCGGACCGACGGGCGCCGCCATGGCCCGCGCCGATACCACCACCGGGGTGACGCCGGCGGGAACGGATTACGCGAGCAAGGTGATGAGCGGGATGAAGAAGCGGGCGTTGATCAAACCGACAACCTGAGGCGCGGAACTACCCGGGAATGGTGAGCCGTTTCCCAGCCTTGAGTTCGCCGCCGGACCGAAGACCGTTGGCTTCCATCAGTGCAGTCACGGTCACCCGATACCGCCGAGCCACGCTCGACAGGGTCTCTCCCCGCCGGACGACGTGCACCGCCTTAGCCCTCGTGGCCGAGGGGGTCGCGGCGCGGGTCCGGCCACCGATCCGAACCACCTGCCCGACCCGCAAGGAACTCTTGGCCGACAACCCGTTCCAGGCGGCCAATTGTGCCACCGTGACCCCATAGCGGCGAGCGAGGGCGCCTAACGTTTCCCCGCGGGCCACCCGGTGGCTGCCTCGGGACGCGACCCGCGCCTGGCGGGTGATCGTCTCCCGCTGATCGGCGGCGAGCAACCCTCGCACCAAGGCCCGGCCAGGAACCCGCAATGTGGTCCCAAGCTTGAGCGGCGATTTGGCCGTCAGACCCGGATTGAATTCAGCGAGCGCCACGGCGCTGATGCCGTACTTCCGGCTGACCGACCGCATCGTCTCCTTCCGCTGAACCACATGGAGCTGGGCCGGCAGGCGATCGGCGGTGGGCACGGCCGCGAGCGCCTCGGTAATCTGCGGCCCGCGGCCGTTCGGGACTCGAACCCACGCCACCGGCTGATCGGGCGGCGTAATGCCCCGGATATAGAAGGGATTGAGGCCAACGATCGTCGCAAAATCGAGCCCCGCCACTTTGGCCACGACCTCGAGACTCGTCGGCTC
Organism: Gemmatimonadota bacterium; assembly: GCA_031375485.1. Lineage (GTDB taxonomy): Bacteria > Gemmatimonadota > Gemmatimonadetes > Gemmatimonadales > GWC2-71-9 > SHZU01. Next base: position 13,734 of record JANMHX010000052.1, read on the forward strand.
GGTCACCGGAACCGAGTCGACCTCGAAGGGCTCCACCGCGGGGATCGGCGGGAACCCATATTTCTCCGGTTGCTTGGCGATCATGGCCGCCGCAATCAACTTCGGTACGTAGTCCTTGGTTTCCTGTCGGAGATACCTGGACTCGGAGAGATGGAAGAAGCGGTCGTCGCCGGTCGGATCCTCGGCGAGGTCAATCGCGGTCTCGTCATCGTCGAAGTAGTCCTCAGCCGCCCCCGCACCAAGCTTTCGGAGCCCGCGGGACACCGTGCCCCCACCGCTGTTGTACGCGGCCGCCGCGAGATAGTAGGAGCCATCAAATCGTTTGGTCAGGTCCGACAGGAATCGGGCCGCCGCCGCGGTCGCCTTCACCGGATCGCGGCGCTCGTCCACCCAGTGGGTGGTCTTGAGGCCGTAGTCCCGGGCGGTCGGACGCATGAATTGCCACATCCCGACCGCTTTCGACCGGCTGACGGCGGTGTTCGAATATCCGGATTCGATCAGCGCGAGATACTTGAGATCATTCGGGAGGCCAACCGAGCTGAGCGCCGCCTTGATCATGGGCTCGTACACCGGAAGCCGGCTCAACCACACCGTCATCCGTTCGCGGGCCGGCCCCTGGAAGAAGTCGAGGTAGAACCGGACCCGGGTATGCTCGGCATATCGGGCCACGTTGATGTCGAACATTTCGGCCAAATCGGCGCCGGCCTCAGTGCCGGCGCTCCCCGGATCGCCGGCGACCGCGACCTCGCGAAGCCGCTCGAGGATCTCCATGTCCTTCTGGTCCTGGAGGGAATCGACGGCCAACCGTTTGAGGAGACTGTCCGACAGCGCCCGGGCCACCTGGAGATCGGGCGGCGGCGGAAGTTCGGACTCGGCTGGGACCGGCTGCCGCTCGACCGCGGCGGGACGGGGCTCCGGTACCGCGACGGGCATTCGGGCCGGACCGCACCCGACACCAAGCCCAGCGGTTACCACCCAGAGCCACCGTTTCATGAGACCTCGAGTTTGGGATCCGGCCCGAACGACCTACAAAGGTAGGAAGGGGCGGTCGGCCAGGGCAACAGGCGGGACTGTCTCTCCGATGCTCGGATTGCGCAAACCGTTGCACACCCTTGACCTAGCCGTTTATCGGCGGGCCTCCGACGACCCGGTCATCAAGCGATTGGTCGCGTTGAGCACCGCCAGGGCGGCCCCCCGGGGAACATCATCCTGCACGAGGGCCGATCCGACCACCCGGGGACCGTCCAGGCGACCATGGGTGGCGAGGGAGGCGATGACGACGGTGGCATCGAAGGCTCGGACGGCTTTGACCCCGACCAAGTCGAACGCTACCTCTGGGAAAGCCGTGGAGAGCGCCGACAAGCACGCCTGGGCGGCACAGCGAAGTTCGCCGGCCTGGGAGGACAACCCGGTGGCTTCGCCGACGAAAGTCGCTTCGCCGGGCCAAGCCAGGACGACCCGGGCCTGGCACTGGCCCGACGACAGGCGCTCGATCGAGAAGTCGCTGAAGCGGAGCCGACCCCTCGTCTCCGGGTTCATGGGGTTCGGGGGTCGAGGCTGACTTCGAGCTGCCGGGTAAACTCCTCGGGCGGCACGACGATATCCACCGCCAAGTGGTACTGCCGGCCGGCCTCATCGAGCTCAACGCCGACCACCAGCATCCGGCCGTCGGCCAGTTCGATTTTGAGCTGGCGAAGATCGGATCGCATGACGCAGTCGGCGATCTCGTTGCCGCGGAGCAACTGGAGCGAGGCGGCCACCCGGCGAAGATCCTGCACTGGGATTTGAATCATCGTGGTTCGCGCCCGGAAAGGTGTTGGGTGAGCAATTCGACCAACTCCCGGTCGGACAGCTTCTCAGCTTGAGAATAACAGGACGCCTTCGACGACGACTGATGGGTATCGACCGGTGCCCAGAACCGGCGGGGTATCGGGCCGGAGGAACGGAACGAGAGCACCAAACCCCACTGATCGGAATTGGCCCGCCGCTCGGCAGCCACCGAGATGTTCCAGATCTCGTCCCCAACCTCGAGCACTCGCCACGCCACGGAGGCCTCCTTCAGTCGCCGCGGGTCAACGCCCGGAACCGGCGCATGATGTCCTGGACGATTGGGCCGGGTTTGCCGGTCCCGATGGCCCGGCCATCGAGCTTCTGGACTGGTGCAATCTCCGCCCCGGTTCCGCAGAGAAACATCTCGTCCGCGGTATAGAGATCGTAGCGGTTCAGCATTTCTTCCCGAGCCTCGATCCCGGCGGCCCGGGCCAGCTTGAACACCACGTCCCGCGTCACGCCCACCAGGATGCCGGCATGGGCCGGCGGCGTCCGCAACACCCCGTGCCGGGCGATCCAGATATTCATGCCGGTGGCTTCGCACACGTGTCCGCTCGGATCGAGCATCACCGCGTCGTCCGCACCGGCGGTGTTGGCTTCGTGTTTGGCCAGGACGTGGGGCAGGTAGTTCAGGGATTTGATTCGGGGGCAGAGGGCTTCGCGGTGCGGAATCGGGGTCCCCGCGGTGACCATGACGAGCCCGTTCTGATACCGGTCGGGCGCCCACATCTTGATGGAATCGACGATGATGACGATGGTGGGCTGACCGCATTTCTTCGGATCGATCCCCATGTCGCCATCGCCGCGGGTTACCAAGGGCCGGATGTAGGCGTCCTTGAGTCCCGACTGAGCGACCCCCGCCTCGATCAACGCCGCCATCTCCGCGATCGGCATCGGAATCGTCAGGGCAATGGCCCGGGCCGAATCATAGAGCCGGTCGAGGTGGGCCCCCAATTCAAAGACTTTTCCGTTGTAGGCGCGAATTCCTTCGAAGACGCCGTCGCCGTACAGGAGGCCATGGTCGAACACCGAGATCTTGGCGGTAGCCCGGTCACCCCAGACGCCGTCAATCCAGACAATAGCCATCGAGTTGCCTCGTGGTATGGTGAGCGCTCGTGTCCAGCAATGTCCGATAATAACCGGACCGGGTTTCTACCGCACCGACCCGACCGGTTCGATGACCAAGTGCTCCCGCTTGACGATGAGGTGGTGGCGGTTCAGCCAATTGAGGGCCCGATCGCGGGTCGTCATCCGGCTCTCGACCGGATCGAACGGAAAGCCAAAGTACGTCAGGCCGTCGAGGGTGTAGCTCCAGATGGCATTGGTTGGCTCAGTCGCGCCGCGGGTTTCCACCCCGACGGCCGTCCAAGCGATCGAGCGATTGCACCAACTCACAGTGTGACGAGCGACGGTCTTTTCCATGGTTCCGGACCCCTTCTCGAGTCTCCTGTGGCTTCTGCCGGCGGACTACCTGCTACCCAATCTCGGCAATTCTTGGCCGGACTTGAGTTCGGAGGGCCCGGAGACCGGAAGGGTCTGCCGGGCATGGCCTATAAGGGCAATCGGCGGGCCACTCTTACCTGAGCCGGGATCAGCCGCTAACGTTGGAGCATGCTCATACTGTTGGCACGACACGCCCTGGCCGCCGAGCGGGACGACGGCCAGTATCCCCTTGATGCGGACCGTCCACTGGTCGCCAAGGGGAAGAAGACCCAGGCCCGGGTCTCTCGCCGCTTGGCTCGGCTGGGTTATATCCCTTCGGTGGTGTTTTCGAGCCCCTGGAAACGGGCGTGGCAGACGGCGGGGATCCTGGCCCGAGAAACCGGGGCCGGCAAGGAGAAGCGAGTGGCCTGCCCGCCACTCGCCCAAGACACCAACCTCGCGGCTCTCGCCGAAGCCGTGGGCCCCCGAACCGCAAACGAGGTCATCGCACTCGTCGGCCATGAGCCGTGGATGAGTGAGCTGGCGTCGGTCCTCCTCACGGGGTCGGCCAGCCGGCTCGCGGTCCGGTTCGACAAGAGCGGGATCATGGGCATCGAAGCCCCGACGATCAGCGCTGCCGCCGGGCGGCTGGTGTTCTTTACTCCTGCATCGCGGTGAGCGGATCGAGCCGGGCGGCACGTCCGGCCGGCACCGCGGCGGCCGCGAGCGCCACCAACGGCAGCAGTGTGGCGGCGGCGGTGAGGATCATCGGATCGGTGGGGCTCACGTCATAGAGCACCGTCCCGATCAATCGGGAGAGCGCCACCGCCGCCCCGAGGCCGACCCCGGCCCCCGCGAGCGTCGGAGCCAGGGCGTGCCGAAGCGCCAGCAGGAGCACTCCGGGTCCCGTCGAGCCTAAGGCCATTCGCACCCCGAACTCCCGCCGGCGCTCCGCCACCGCGAAGCTGACGATACTCCAGAGGCCTTGCACCACCAACCCGAGCGAGAGCGCGGCGAAGAGGCCGAGGATCACGGCGAGAAATCGTTCCCGGCCGGCGGCGCCGCGGTGGACCTCGACCAAAGGCCGGACCTGGCCCACCGTCAGCAAGGGATCGACCGACCCGACCGCTCGTTTGACCGCCGGGGCCATAGCCATTGGTGCCCCGTCCGTCCGCACCGCAATGACCCCAAACCGCTCCCACCAGATCCGCCGCTGGAGATAGGGCACGTACACCGCCCGAGAATCGGCATCGGCCAAGGTCGTTCCCCTGATGTCGCCGACGACACCGACGATGGTGAGCCAGTGATCGCCCTTGGCTTGGTCGTCCCATTTCTTGAGAGCAATCCGCTGGCCGACTGGGTCCCGGCCAGCGAAAAACTCCCGCGCCATCTGTTCGTTGATCACCGCCACAGAGGGAGCCCGCTCGTCGTCGGACGGAGCGAAACCGCGGCCGTGCACCACGGGAATACTCAGGGCCTCGAAATACGGGCCGTAGGTAAACCGGACCCGGGCGCCGGAGGCAGTGGTTGGATCGACGTCGGGCCGCCCCTCGAACAGAATCTTGGTCCCGATCCCGCCCCGTGGATTGAGCGGCGCCGTGGTGACGAAGGCGGCCTGGCGGACGCCAGGGGTCGCGGCCAGCCGGTCGATCACCCCGGTGAAAACCACGCTTTGGGGCGCGGGGGTTGAAAACCTCGATTCCGGAAGCACCAAGTCGGCTAGCAGCACGCCCTCGGGATCGAAACCCAGGGGTCGTGCCCACAACCGCTGAAAGCTCCGGCCGACGAGCCCGGCGCCCACCAACAGCATCATCGCCAGGGCGACCTCGGCCGCCACGATGGCCTTGAGCGGCCGGTGGCGGCTCCGGGTCGCGGTACCGCGGGCCGACCCACCAAGGGCCGAACCCGGGGCCCGGCGGGTCGCTTGCCACGCCGGCACTAGTCCGCAGACCAGGCCGACGGCAACCGATAGCCCGGCCCCGAGCAAGACGATCGGCCACCGAATCCCGAGGTCCGCGGTCCGCGGCACACTGTCCGGAACCGCCTGCAACAACAGACGGTGCGTCACGACCGCCGCCACGACGCCGAGCCCGCCACCGGCCAGGGCCAAGACGAGGCCCTCGGTCACCAGCTGCGCGGCCAACCGGGTCCGAGCCGCGCCTAACGCCGTCCGGACCGCCAGCTCCTGACGCCTCGCGGTGGTCCGCGCCAGGAGCAGGCCGGCCAGGTTCACGGCGCCGATGGCCAACAGCGTCGCCACGGCCGCCATGACCAGCCAGAGCGACGTCCGGACCGATCCAACCACGAAATCCGCCAGCGAAATGGGCGTCACGATCTTCCCGCGATTGCTCTCGGGGTACTCCGCGGCCAGGCGCGTCGTCAACGCGATCATCTCGGACCGGGCCTCGGCAAACGGCACCGACGGCTTGAGCCGACCGATCGCATCCAAATTGTTGGTGCCCCGGTTCGCCGGCGCCCACGGCAACTCGACCGAGATCGGAACCACCCCGATGATGCCGTCATCGAGGAAATCGACCTCGCGGGGGAGGACGCCGATGATGGTGGCCGGATTCCCGCTCAGCGTCACGGTTCGCCCCACAGCGCTCGGCTCGCGATGGAACCGACTGGCCCAAAAGCCCTCGGTGATGACGATGACATGGGCCGCCCCCGGCTGATTCTCGGCTGCAGAAAACAACCGGCCGCGAAGCGGGGCAATCGCGAGCACGTCGAAGAACTGAGGTTCCGCCGCGTGGGCGGTCACCGGTTCGGGGTCGCCCTGTCCCGTGAGGTCGAACGCCCAGGCCCGGGCGAACAGGCCAATCGACTCGAACGACCGGGACCCGGCCCGCCAGTCATCACCATCGGGCAGCGAGACGTCGCCCTCGCGGGTGATGAACGCCAACCGGTCCGGCTCACGGAACGGCAACGGGCGGAGCAGCACACCGTACACCAGACTGGCGATCGCGGTGGTGGCGCCGATCCCGAGCGCGAGGGTCGTCAAGGCCGCGGCCGCGAACCCCGGACTCCGGGCCAGCCAGCGGAGGGTGTGCTTGGTGTCCATCCAAATTGTCTGCATCGAGCGGCTCCTCGGACGTCGGACCAGGGCGGAATGTTCGCGGAGAACGGCAACCCACAGATCTGCGAGGAGGCCAAGCCTCCGGGTGATTGCCCGGAACAGGGGCAGGTCGGCGGCATCCCGCCACCGCGCCCGAAACAAGGCCTCGATATCAGGCCCGTAGTCGGAACGGAACGGCTCGGGCAGCGCGATGATCGCGAACCGGGCCAAAAGATCGGCCAATCCCGACCGTGCCATTCAAGCCGACCCCGGCTTGAGGACGCCGGCCCGGCGGGCCAGCCCCACCACCTTGGTCAGACGGGCCGCTTCGGCCCCGAGCAGCCGCCGCCCCGCCGCCGTCAGGCGATAGTAGCGGCGGCGTTCGTCGTCATCGGCCGCCGGGCGGCGGACCGACTCTTCGACCAAGTCGTCCGCCACCAATCGTTTGAGCGCCCCGTAGAGGGTGCCCGGCCCCAGCCGGATCGCTCCGTCGGTGGCCGCTTCCACATCGACAATGATCCCATACCCATGGGCCTCACCCGGGGCGAGACTCAACAGGATATGAAGCACCGGCGCCGACAGCGGCATCTTGGTTTGCAAGGGAACCTCCCAATATATCGTCGTACGATATACCGTACGACGACACATTGGAAAGGTTTCGGGCTCGGCACTCGGCAACTCGGCAC
>JANMHX010000076.1:0-22730 GCA_031375485.1 Gemmatimonadota bacterium
CAGGCCCTGGTCCGCCTCCCGATCGACCAGCACAAGGCCGACGCCCGAGCCGGACTCAACACCGCCACCCTGGTCTCGGGCTACCGGGGCTCCCCGCTCGGCGGGTTCGACTTCCTGCTTCAGGCCTCCAAACGAATCCTCGAGCAGCACCAAGTCCGGTTCCTCCCGGGCGTCAACGAAGACCTGGGCGCCACGGCCATCTTCGGTTCCCAGCTCGCCAACCTGATGCCCGACCCCAAATACGACGGCGTCCTCGGCATCTGGTACGGCAAAGGCCCCGGTGTCGACCGGTCCGGCGATGCCTTCAAACACGCGAACCTGACCGGCGTCGGCAAGAACGGCGGCGTCCTGGCCGTCGCCGGCGACGACCCCGCGTCCAAGTCCTCAACGGTCCCGTCGGCGTCGGAGATCGCGCTCTACGACGCCCAGATGCCGGTCCTCTTCCCCGGCGACGTCCAGGAAGTCGTCGACCTGGGCAGTGCCGGGTTTGCCCTGTCCCGCTATTCCGGGCTCTGGGTCGGCTTCAAGATGACCACCAACGTGGCCGACGAGTTCGGCACCGCCCGGATCAGGCCCGGTGGACATCAATGGAAGCGGCCGGAGTTCGAGTTCAACGGCAAGCCGTGGCACCCGACCCAGTCGCACACCCTGTTCGCCCCGTACAACCTCCAGCTCGAACAGGAACTGATGGAGGGCCGGCTCCAAGCGGCCCGCCGGTTCGGCGCCGCCAACGAGTTGAACCGGGTGACGGTGAATCCGCCTAACGCCTGGCTGGGCATCGCCGCCGCCGGGAAGACCTATCTCGATGTCCGGGAAGCCCTGGCCCGGCTCGGCCTTTCCGATGACGACCTCATCCGGTACGGGATCCGGCTCTTCAAGATCGGGATGCTCTACCCCATGGAGCCGTCCTCGGCGCTGGCGTTTGCCGCGGGGCTCGAGGAAGTCCTGGTGGTCGAGGAAAAGCGCTCGTTCGTGGAGCTGATGCTCCGGGACGTCCTCTATCATCAAGCCAACCACCCCCGGATCGTCGGCAAGGTCGACGAGGCGGGCCGGTTGCTGGTGCCGAGTCACGGCGAACTCGACGCCGACCTGATCGCGCCGATCCTGGCCGCTCGGCTCGGGCGGAAACTCCCCGTCGAGGTGATGGCCGGCCGGCTCGAGCGGCTCCGGCCGGCGACCGACGCGTCGGTCCAGCCGATGGGGCTCGGCGCCCAGCGGCTGTCCTATTTCTGTTCCGGCTGTCCCCACAACCGGTCGACCGTGGTGCCCGAGGGCTCGATCGCGGCAGCCGGGATCGGCTGCCACGGCATGGCGGTGACCATGGAACGGATCGGGGCCGGGTTTACCCAGATGGGCGCCGAAGGGGCGCAGTGGGTCGGGGCGTCGTACTTCAGCAACACGCCGCACATTTTCCAGAACATTGGGGACGGGACCTTGTTCCACTCCGGCTCGCTGGCCATTCGCCAGGCGGTGGCTGCCGGGACCTCGATTACCTACAAGATCCTCTATAACGGTGCCGTTGCGATGACCGGCGGCCAGATGGCCGACGGCGCGATCGCGATTCCCGACCTGACGCGCGAGCTTCAGGCCGAGGGCGTGGGGCGGACGATTGTGTTGACGGACGAAGTCGAGCGGTACCGGGGCATCACGCTGGCGACCGGGGTGGACCTCTGGCCCCGGGAGCGGCTCGACGAGGCCCAGAAGCTTCTTCGCGACATCAAGGGCGTGACCGCGCTGATCTACGACCAGCATTGCGCCGCCGATCTTCGCCGGAAGCGGAAGCGGGGCTTGGCGCCCGAGCGGCCGATGCGGGTGTTGATCAACGAGCGGATCTGCGAGGGCTGTGGGGACTGCGGGGCCAAGTCGAACTGTCTGAGCGTGGCGCCGGTCGAGACTGAGTTTGGCCGGAAGACCCAGATCCATCAGTCGTCGTGCAACACCGACTACTCGTGCCTGGACGGTGATTGCCCGGCGTTTGTGACGGTGGTGCCGGCGGCGGGGCCGAAGCCGAAGCGGGCCGGCAATCAGTTCGAGCCGTTGGGTCCGACGTTTCCGGCGGTCCGCGCGGAGTGGCACCGCCCGGTGACCAATCTGTATTTCATGGGCATCGGAGGCACGGGGGTTGTCACCGTCAACCAGGTGCTGGGGACGGCGGCGTTGCTCGAGCACAAGGGGGTTCGGTGTCTCGATCAGACGGGGTTGAGCCAAAAGGGCGGTGCCGTGGTGTCGCACCTCAAGATCTTCGACGGCGAGGCGTTGGGGTCGAACAAGGTCGGGATCGGCGAGGCGGATGGGTACATCGGGTTCGACGTCCTGACCGCGAGCGATCTCAAGCATCTGATCCGGGCCCGGCCCGACCGGACCGTGGCGATCGTGTCGTCGAGTCACGTGGCGACGGGGCTGATGGTTCGGAATCCGTTGGTCGAGTTCCCGGCCGATTCGGTGCTGCATGCCCGGATCGATGCGGTCACTCGGGCTCAGGAGAACGTGTACTTCGACGCCGAGCGGCTGGCGGAGTTTCTGTTCGGGTCGCACATGATGGCCAACTTCATCGTGGTGGGGGCGGCGTATCAGGCGGGGTTGATTCCGCTTGCGGCGGAGAACATCGAGAAAGCGCTCGAACTGAACGGCACCGCGGCCGAGGCCAACATCCAGGCGTTTCGGGTGGGGCGGCAGGTCGTGGTGGATCCCGCCTGGGCCGACCGGCTGGTGACGTCGCGAGCCGCGGCGGCCGAGCCTCAAGCGCCGGTGCTCACGCCGAGTGTCCGGGCCATGGTCGATGCCACCGGCGCTACTGGCGAGACGAGGCGGTTGCTGGAGATCCGGGTGCCGGATTTGGTGGCGTACCAGAACGAGGCCTACGCCAAGCAGTACGCTGATTTCGTGGCGATGGTGTGGAAGAAGGAGCGGACGATTGGGGCCGACACGGCGTTGTCGGCGGCGGTGGCGCGGTATCTGTACAAACTCATGGCGTATAAGGACGAGTACGAGGTGGCGCGGTTGGCGCTCGACCCGAAGCTCGATGAGGCGTTGGCCGAGAGCTTTGGGGCTGGGGCGGTGATGAGTTATCGGCTCCATCCGCCGGTGTTGCGGGCGATGGGGATGAAGAAGAAGATCGCACTGGGGCGGTGGTTCCGGGGGGTGTTCCGGTTGTTGTACGCGGCGCGAGGGCTTCGGGGGACGGCGTTCGATCTGTTTGGGCGGGACAGCATCCGGCGGTTAGAGCGGGAGCTCATCGGGGAGTATCGTGGGTTAGTCGAGACGGCGGCGGCCGGATTGTCGTCTTCGAGTTACGAGCAGGCGATCAAGTTGGCGCGAACCCCGGACATGATTCGGGGCTACGAAGGCGTAAAGTTGAAGAATGTCGAGCGGTTCCGGCTGGCGGTGCAGGCGATTCTCGAGGCAACAGGCGCGGCCCCGAGCCCCAAACAAATACCGTTGGTCACGCTCGGCGGTTGATCGCCCTGTGCATTTGCGAGGCAAGGTGCCCGGCCCGGCGCAGCGACGGACCCGGGGAGGTCGGACGGTCTCGGCGGAGTGAGACCGGATAGCGGCCGAGGCCTGAACAAGGCCAGTACCGGCCGCACGACGAGGCTCTCGCTCGGTTAGGTGTCCATGCTTATGAACTGGCAGTGGATAAATGACATCCGGTCATCGGTCGACACGAAGCCGGGACGAGGGGAGCCGAAACGATCTCCGAGAACCTCGAGGTCAAAAACCTGATCGAGCCGATATGTCCGCCAACCCTGCGGAGGTCCCGAGCTGCTGGCACCCTCAACTTGCCAGGCCGTTAGTAGGTCGTTTCCATGTCGGTCACGGCCGCAAAGGTAGGGCTCTACGACCCGGTCTCGACCGCCGTAGTTGAACCGAACCCTGCGACGTAGGCCGACCGCGCCACAAACGGCGATAACGACCGTTGCCGAGTTACTTGTCAAGCTGCAGTTCAAGTTCAGGCCCGAGACCGAGAGCGGCCGCATCCATGGAGCCACCCGTTAACAGCGTCTCGTACGTATTCCGTATCCGCTCAGAATCGCCCGCGGTCGACAGAAACCGGAAGACCGAGGCGGCCACATACGATGGATCCATATCGAAGGCGAGCCACGACCGGCGGAGCTGCTCCGCTACCATTCCGGTCGTGTTGGAACCGGCGAAAATATCAACCACAGTGTCCCCGGGGTCCGTCAACATCTTGATGAAGAATTCTGGCAATCCCGCGGGGAACCGAGCGGGATGTGCTTTCAATCCCAGCGCCTTACAAGTCGCAAGGTACGAGCTATTGGACTCGGAATTCGGGATCGAAAGCAAGTTCGATGGGATGGCACCACCGTTATCAACGCCGAATCCAGCGCTGATGTCGTGACCGGACGGCCGTTTCTTAGGGGAATAAAAGGCCTCCGGATCCTTGAGAAGCTTCTTCATCCGCGGGCTATATTCGGTCAGGACACGGGAAACATCAGCTTTGGGCCAAGCGGTTCGCGAAAGCCACCAGACTGTGTTGACGGAGTCCTTCGCACGGATCTTCCTCTTATTCACCCATTCGATCGGGCTTGGGAGCTTCGACGGATTAAACCAATAGAAGTCCTCGGCCAGGTGGAATCCGACCCCCTCGCACAAGCGAAGGAGAACCTGGAAATTGTAGAGGCTTCGGCTTGGGATTCCTCTCCGGTAAGCGCCACCGAGGTCTAGAACGAAGCTGCCGTCGGCGCGCAGCTTCTGAAATACCAATTCACCAAACTCGACCAGCCACTCGACGTAGTCTCCCTGGTCAGGGTTGCCGTAGGCTTTTTGACGCAGGAGTGCGAATGGCGGGCTGGTGATCACCAAGTTCACAGACGCGTCCGGCAGCTCCGCGAGCAGTTCCCGCGAGTCCCCGCAGTACGCAGCGCCTCTGGGCGTGGTGTAACTGGCGGAACGTTCAAGCAGCATGGATCCTCAGTTTCCTACGAGCGACGATGGAATGCTGCTACTTTAAGTCTGTAGACGTATAGTCGTCAAGGGACCACCTTCCCAAGCTATGAAGCTGTCTACCGGCAAAGCTAGAGACCTGTTGGCACGAAATCTACGGAGCCAGCGGAGACTGCGGGGGTTATCTCAGGAGGCTCTTGCCGATGCGGCTGGCTTGCACCGGACCTACGTCGGGTCCGTGGAGCGGGGCGAACGGAACGTCTCCGTCGACAACATCGAACGCCTCGCGGCGGCCTTGGATGTTCCGATTGTTGACCTTTTCGGGCCTGAGCCGTGATCGGGCGACACCCAGACGCAGACGTGATGTTTGGTCTCTTCCCGGGAATTCGCGAGTACCAGGCTCTGGCGCGCAAACATGGCATCGATGACGTTTTTCAGGACAATGGTGGCAAGCTTCTGCAACTATTGCTTCTAACCGGACTTCGGATCCTTCCAGGGCGCGAAGGCAATGATGCACGGGACGAGAATGGACGAGAGTACGAGTTAAAGACAGTCAATGTCGCACTGACCAAGAGCTTCTCCACTCACCACCATCTAAATCCGACCATCATCGAGAAGTATCGTGGGGTTGATTGGATCTTCGGGATCTACGAGGGAATCGAACTTCGCAATATCTACGCAATGCCGCCCGCTGGGCTCGAGGAGTACTTCACGAAGTGGGAGCGCAAGTGGCACGAATCCGGGGGCAAGGACATTAACAATCCGAAGATCCCGCTACGGCATGTCGTCCAAAATGGAACGCGGGTCTATCCTGGCGACCTTCTCGGCGGGGCCTAGCTCCTCCTGCCCCCGGGGCCGCCCGCGGGCGGAAGCGCCGCAGCCTTCAGGAACGGCGAAGCCGGCACTCCAACCTGGGGCACGCAGCACGCCGCGCGCCGCACGCCTCGTCGGTCGTCATCGTCATGTTGCAGATCGCGGGCTGACCTCAGGGTCTGCGCGGCCGCCTCTGAGACTGGAAGAACATTCCAACGTCTGAGTGGGCAAGAGAACCGTCAGTGGGCGGCCCCTCGATTGTGACCTTGTAGGCGCCGAGTTCGCACTGCGTCGGGCCCCCAGCCGTCGTGATGGTCGGGGCCATGTACATGTTCGGTCCAAGCAACCACGGACTGTACGTCACTGGCACACGAGTGGAAACGGTCCCAATATGGATGACTTCCGTCGACTGAGTCCTGGGAAGGTACCGGATACGGACATGGCAGTTCCCAATGATGGGCGGTGAGATTGCCACGGCCATGCAATCGGGACCGACGCCCGGAGCTCGTGACGACACCGAGGCGATGGTTGCAGACAACTCCGCTTCGGCCTCGTCCAGGGTACACGGCGCGAGGCGGTCGGCGAGCGCGGCTCGCTCTGCACTCGACAAGTAGCCGCCGGGCACGGCCTGAGAAAGGAATTGCGACCCGTACACCCGCGAGGACCAATGGATCTCGTACCCGGTGGATCCGGGCGTCACTCCGAAGAAGATGGGGCGCGGACGTTTCGCTCGGTAAAACATCCAGCCGACCCCAACCACCGCGACCGGCGTCCTTCGGAGTTGGGGGCCCTCTGGCCCGGAAACGAGCGTTTGCAGGCCCGCCCTAATTCGTTCCAGTGCCTCTTGGAGACTTGGCCATTGCCCCTCGTTACCGAACCGCGCAGTAAACGGGCGGCCGTCTGGGTGGCACTCCACCGACCGCCCACGAACCTGCTCGACGATCCATGTGTCAGTGGTACGCCCCGCGAGATAGCCAAGCCCGCAATAGCTGAGGGACACGATGCCAGTTCGGGTCAACAGCACAACCGTCTTGTTCGACGCATGATCGAACGGTGCCGCGACACCACCGCGAACGGTCGAAACAAGCCTGTCGGAGACTTGGAGCGCCCAACGCCACCCAACTTGATTCAGGATAAGTGTCACGACGACGAATTCCGGGATTGCCGCCCTGGCCAAAGGCACTTCAACATGCTGATACCCGATGAGAACAGGTGCAACAACTCGTCGAAGGCGTCACCGCCCCCCGAGGTAGTCGGATGGGTCTGGGAGGGAAGTTGGGTTCCAACAACGATTAGCGTTCGGCCGAAACAATCTGCGCTGCGGTGTAAGGCGGTGGCGCCGAGGAGGACCGAGGCCCAAAACGCGGAACCAGGGACCCGGCTCACGCGGGCCAGAACTCCGCAGATGGGGCTCCCCCGCCGATCAGTAGATTCAGTAGACCGCCGATTCGCGGCCATGGGGCATGCCACCGACATTCCATAGTCAGAAGATTGACCCCCCCGCACCTGGATCTGCCGCGACAAAGAGATCAAAGAACCGCCGCATTTCCTCAAGGGCTTGACCGGCGGCCACAATACCGGAGTCGGTATCCGGCCATCGGCGCTCGGTACCAGCTTCCATTGTCTTGGGATGAACGAGTGCGTTTCGACGATCCGCAATTTCCTTAGTAACCCGCAAGAGAGCGCTAGCAGGGTCCGGCTCGTTGCCCGTACAGTGGAACACGAGAGCGGCAGCCTTCCGGGTGATATCGCGCCGCTCGAGGTTGGCAGCGTAGTAGTCTTCCCCGAGACGGCGCACGCCATAGAAATTCAGAAATCCCTCGACGGCCATTGCTGAGAACACGACGACGGCGTCAGCGACGGCCTGAACCTCGTGAACTCGGGCGGCGAGGTCTGCGGGTACTCGACGGTCAATGAGCTGAGCTAGGGCCACCTCGCATTTCGCTGAGAGGTCGTTAAGCAAACGGAAGCATGTCTCGGCATGGAAGCGGTAGTTGGCTTCCTGGACCCAAGCTCCGTTCTGATCCGTGGAGCGGACTACGGGCATCGCTTGGCCTCCAGGGTCCGATGGTAGGGATGGCACAGGAGCACGGTGGCGGGCCGACAGGTAGGTCGGAACCGTCTTCACCTCAAGATATCACGTTATTCGGTTTCGTTTTGTCCAGGGACCCACCGGTGATGTCGGAGCGCGCCATCGCGCCGTTCAGGGCGGCTGCCCAGGTCCGCGACGGCTCGGGTCAGTCACCCACCTCGACCAATTGTGCGCGGCGCATGCTGGACGCCATGGCCCGCTCCGACACCCCCGCCCTACGCGGCGGCCCTGACATCACCGCCCGCACCGCTCGGCGGCACGCTGGTGGAATTCGCCTTCGGAGCCACCGTCACCAGATTCCGGGCGCTCTCCCAACTGGCCAGGACGTCAGGCTGATTGACGAACCGGTGCCGGTTCAACCCATCCATCCGGTTCACCAACTCCATGATCCGCGCCGCCACCTCATCCAACTCGGCGCTGGCCTGGATCCGGCCCTGCTTCGCCGCACTGGCCTCCTCGGTGGCCGCCTGGTACTGTGCCACCACCTTGGCCGCCTCGTCCAACAACTCCCCGGTCAGCCCGTGCTTGGTCAAGCCCTCGAGCCGGACCCGGGCCCCCGTCACCAACGCCTCCGCTCCCGCGATGTAGACCCGGTTCGGCGCCCGTCTCGGCGGCGTCTTCAGGGTGCCGAGTGAGGCATCCTCCCGCGCGGCGGCGTGACACACGTTCCCGATCACCCGGAGGAGACCCACGCCGAGCAGATTGCGGAGCTCGCGTCGACTGGCGTTAGCCGTCCTCGACCGCTGATTCCCCTGCGCCTGCTCGGTGATGAGAGCGTTCGCGCGAGCGATGCTCTCGTCGAACTGCGCGAACACCAGCTGCGTTCCGGTGTCCGAGGCGGGGTGCGCCCGATTGAAGACGCGCACGTGTTCCGCCATTTCCAGTTTACTGCGTACGTCGGCGTTCATACCATGCTCCCTTCGTTGAATGTTGTGCGACCCAGTTGTCGCGTCGCCGACGGCGCCGAAGTCGTCGGTCGGGGGGCCGAGATGCGCGGAGCGTGCCAGAATTGTGTCGGGGTCGCCACTGACTACGCGCTTGACAGCGGCGGCATTGTCAGTCGCCGCACCGACTCGGCACTCCTCCGGCGGTCCAAAACCGGTGGAGACACGGCTCGGACGCCCGCGCCATTCCAGGCGGCTTCGGCCGGAGTCGATCGAGCCGTCGGCGCCAACGGACATGACGGTCGGCGGGCCCATTGAGCCGCCGCCGAGGAGGCCGAGCCGGGCTCGGCGCCAAGCATGTTTTCCGAGAGCGCCACGGTTTTGGCGGAGGGATCTTCTCTGCCACTGAGGAAGCCGGCATGGCGCCGATCGGAGGGACCGTGTCGCTCGCCGCGGTCGATCATGCTGGCGAGGCAAAGCACCGGGTCAGCGGCCTGGCCGGCGTTGTCATCGGGGACATCGACGGTACGTCAATTCCCGTCGACGGTGTCGCAGCCGGTAGCGGCCGGTCCTGTCAGGAAATCGAACGACCCCAACTGGAGGGGCCCGTGTCATCGACGGAGGGCGCGTGTCCTTTGGGGAGGACGCCTATGTCACAGGGGCCGATCGGCCGTGCGCCGGACGACGACGCCTCTGTTGGTGCGAAAGTCGGCTTTGCCATCGTCGACGGGGCTGTGGTCGCGGCCGGAGCCGACCACGTCAATCGTCGGCCGAGGCTTTGGGGGGGGGCGGCGTCAGCCAGGCCACGGGGAAGGCGCCAACATCCCGGTCGACGGCGGGCATGTCGCGGCCGGCGTCGGCGTTGTCATCGTCGGTGGAGGCCATGCCAGACCCTGAGCCGACCTTGCCGCGGTCGGCGACCACCAAATCGGAGCCGAGCCCCTCTATCCGAGCTCCAGCAGGGCGGCGTGGCGAGAACCCAAGACACCCCCGACGGTCAGCCGCGCCCCACACGGGCTTTGGCCCGACCTGAGCGGGCCGATCGGCCAGGATTCCTCACTGCCCGTTGGGAACGCACGGAACGCTTGACCTTGCTGATCAGCGGGTAGGCCTCCGGCTTCTGGATCGACTCGACCGCCAGGTCGATATCCAGTTCGGGCCAATAGAGATGGTGGGCGCTTGGGCGCTCAACCGCGGCGATCTGACCGATCGTCGCATGCTCAAACCACGGGAATTGCTCGAATGCCAAGAAGAACTCCTGCTGGTCAAGTAGCAACCAGATCCCGTTGGTCGAGACATTCGTCACGTCAACGCCCGAAGTGGGCGCGCCAGGCCGCTTGGATTTCATCTCGGTGCTCCCTTGTAGGCCGAAGACTAGCCGTCGGCGATGGCCTTTCGCCAACGTCGGCGGGGGTTGTCGAACCGAACCGCCGCCGGGTCGAACGCCTCAGGATCGAACGGACCACCAAGCCACTCCACGATCTCGGCATGCTCCGCGTCACCCCGGTCAGCCTGCGTGGCCAGCAAACGCGCATAGCCGTGAGGCCCGCCACAATCCTCCGGGGGGCAGGCCCGAGCGCCGGCCGTACACCGCGGATACTTGGTCCGCGCCTGACGCCCGCCAATCGCCTCGAGCACCACGTCGTGGATCCAGCCATCACCAAAGTCGTACTCGTACACCGCCTGGTCGCCGGGTTCACTGAGGTCTGCCGACACGGGGACCTCCCACCCGGGTAGCATCGCGCGGTCCGCCTCGAAACCGTCCGGATCAGGAATCCCGATCTCAGCGGTGGCCCTAGTTCGGCCATCGCGAACCCGGAACACGTGGAGGTGACAGTCGAGCCAGCCCATGGCGTCCTGGATCGCGACATGGAGATCCCAAAACGAATAGCTCGCGGGGACCTCGATCCGGCGCCAGACCGACGGCTCGACCTCTCGCAGGGTCACCTTGAATTGGAAGGTCTGTCGCCTTGGGCCCTTGGAAGCGGCACCGGGGCTCCTCGGCCGCACCGCCGGCGCCCGCTGCAGGAGATCCTTCGCTACCTCGAGCGCGGCGACCGCCTGTTTACGATGGACGCTTGGGAAGTCGTGCAGGAACTCGTCGAGGGGATGGCCGGCCTGGAGGTAGTCCAGCAGGGTCTGCACCGGCACCCGCGTCCCCACGAAAACCAGGGCCCCGCCCATGATCTCGGGATCTCGGTGGAACGGCAGCGTCGGTTCGGTCACCCGGGCAACCCCCGGAAGAACACCTCGAGGTCGACCCGGCATGGCGCCACCGGCACGGGCGGCGCCCAAACGACTTCCTCTCGCGCCACGACTACCGCCCTGCCGGGCCGGCCCACCGTCACCGTGCGTTCCACCGGATCGACGAGCCAAACCTCGCGAACGCCCATCGCGAGATAGCCGTCGAGCTTGTACGCCCGGTCATACATGCGGGTCGAAGGGCTCGCCACCTCGACCGCCAACCACCGCTCCGCCACGTCCAACCACTTCGACGGAAGCCGCTCGGCCCGGTACACCAGGAGGTCGGGCTCGATCCGGTTGCCGGGAGGAAGCGCCACCTCGCTCCGCGGCGCGAAATGGACCTCCGGCCAGGGTTCGAGATGCCGGCCCAGCAGCGAGCAGAGGCGAGCCACCAGCTCCTCATGGATCGGCCCGGGCGCCGGCGTCACGAAGAGCACCCCGTCCAGCAGTTCGTACCGATTCCCGTCCGGCGGGAAGGCGTCCAAGTCGTCGACGGTATAGCGGCGGAGGGAGACGGCCATGACCATAACTTGGGGCCTCGGCGGCTGGGTTGGCAACTCGGCATCCGCCAAAGTAGGAATCAGCCTGGCCCGTCCGTTAACCCGAAACGCAGCAGCGAACATCATTCCACCGCAGCGGAGCTCGGGCTCAGGTGTCACCCGCTTGTCATGAGCGTGTCATCGCCCGATGCCAGATTGGGGTAACCCGACTCCTGGCTACCCATGACTCGATCCACCCGCTGGCTCGCCATCGCGCTCCTCGCCGTCGGCTGCGCCAAGCCTGGCTCCGTCCTGCCCGCTGACTTCGGCACCGACTGGCAGCCGTTCCGCTGGGTCGACGCGCAAGTCGGCGCCCAGCCGGTCCCCCGCGCCGCGATCATCGTCGAACCCACCGACCCGGCCCTCCGGAGCAACTCAAATATTCCGGTTCACCTCCAGCTCGATTTCGGATTCTCGAGTACCGGCGCCTTCGGTCTGCCGCTCCGGCTGCTCGACACCACCGGCGCCACGCCGGCCGCTCCCGACCGAATCCTCGCGGGTCGGATTCCTCGGCTCGCCAACCGCGACGACTCGACCGGCAACGCCCAGACCTTCCGGGTCGGCACGGTCGGCCTGCTTTACTACAGCGTGAAAGGCTTGCTGATCGACCAGGCCACCCAGCGGATCGGCACCCCGCGGCCGGGCCAGAAGCTCCCGCCGGCACTCGAAGCCAAGATGCGCTGGAGCGAGGCGACCGAAGACGTTGGCCGGCTCTCGCTCCCGCTGGCCCTCGACCGGGCGTCGCTCGGCCGAGTCTGGTTCGATCCGGGTTCGAGCTTGGTGGGGGTGCTGCTGACCGGTGACGCATGGCGGAACGTCACTGCGCGGCGCGGCGACGAACCGGGGCTCGTGCGGCGGGTCTTTCCTATAGGGGGTGACAGCCTGGTGCTGACCGGGGCCCGGCCCCGGGCGGGGCTCGCGCTCGGGGCGATTCCGATTGAGGAGACAGTCTACATGGTGACCCACGGGCCGGCCGAGGCGGATCCCGAACGGTTCGGCGGCGGGATCGTGGGGGTGATCGGCAGCCAGCTGTTGGCGCGGTACCGGCTCGTGTATGTCAACACCCGGGCCAAACGGTTCGGGGTCCTTCGTTAACCGTCCCTCGGTCGAGCCTTTTTCAAGTGAATCTCTTCCGCTTCCCGCTACGCCCGCTCGAGATCGAGCAGCTCGGCGTTAGCCACAAAGGCCTAGCCCGCACTACGGAAGTAGATCGATCCTGCCCGCCAACCGATCACTGAACTCGGTTCCGTTCTCGTCCCCGGCAAGAAGATCCAGAAGAACCGGCCGCACCGGCCCGCCGGGCAACAGCGCGAACCGGCAATCCGCCAATTCGACCCTGGAACCGGTGGACCCGGTTGGATTGGTGGCCACAATGGCCAGAGATCCTGGAGTACCAAGGTTACTCACTCCCCCAAAGCCCGGCGGCAAGACGCACGCGAGCGGCACTAAGCGATTCTCGGGAAACAGAAGCCGAAACTGAAAAGCCGCCAGCCGGTCGTCGCCGACACCGTTGTTCAGGGGGTCGTTGAAAGCGAGCATGTCGATCCAGATGATCAACCGGGCACCGGTCGCGGTGACTTGGCTCCATTCGCCCCGGACCGGATAGTAGTTGGCGGGGAGGCAGGTGACGCTGAAACCGCCCGGTGAAATGGTGCCGCCCGCGCTCAGGCCAGCATATGGAATCGCCCCAGCCGGCACCGCGACGCACCCCGGAGGGAGTTGGGTGACCGAGAGAAATCCTGGTGCCAGCGAAACGCCCAGGCTGATCAGCCCGCCGGCGGGCGGCGCGGACTGCCAAACGGTGGTGTCAGCCGCCGCCGTGATCGCTCGAACCACTGCCAAGCCAAGGGATGGGGTGGCAGTGGTACCGGGCCCGAATCCGAGGCTGGTCGCAATCGACCCTCGGTTGCAATCCAGAACCAGGTCCACCCCGCTGGTCGGGCCGGAAACGTCGATAGTGCGGCCGGCTTGGCACGGGGGTGGAATCAGTCCGACTCGGAGCCGCCGGGTGCCGGCCGGCACCGCTGGGAGCACCCAGGTGCCGTCGGCGGCCGTCGTCACGACGATCGGTGAGACGCCCCGGTCCGCAACCGACACGGCAGCGCCGCCGACCGGCACCGAGCCCGGACCCAACAACCGGCCCGACACCGGGTACGCCGTCCCAAGGGTGCCGGAGCAATCGGCCACAATATCTACCTGGATGGTCAGAGGGCCACCCGGGGTCACCGGGACCGGGATCGAGGCGGCGGAACAACCCGGCGGGAGCCCGGAGGCCTCCAGCAAGAGGGTACCCGAGGGCCGCGGTGCCAGATCAATTGCGTAGGACCCCGGAATCGTCGACTGGCTGCCGGTGATGGCCTGGCGTCCGCCAAAACGGACGACAACGCCGTTGAGGGGGCCCAACTGCGGGGAGTCAACGATCCCGAAAACGATCACGCGAACGACAGGCAGAGCTTCGCTCAAATCGGCGGCAACCAAGAGCCGGGCCCGGAAGTTCGAGACCGTCGGCTCCACCACGAACCCAACTCGCCGGATCTCGCTTGTCCCAAGGCCAGGAATGGGAGCCAGATATGGTTCGTAGCGGAAACAATCGTTCGCGCCGGGAGGGCAACCTTGATCGTTGAAAAAACTATGAGGGGGGCCGTCGAAGTCCGTGCTCGGGACCACACCTCCGCGGTTCGGCAATTCGACGATCACATCGTTCCCGTTGGTTCCGGCCGATCCACTGGTGGTGGTCGGGATGGCCTCGAGCGGGAAGACATAGACTTGGGACGTCTGATTGGGTGGCAGCGGAAACGTCGGCTTGATGAGCGACGGGCCGATCAAGGTGTTGGTGATCCGCAGATCGAACGTCACCAAGATCTTCCCTGCCGGCGCGCCTCCGGTTCCGACTCCGGTCGACGCGTACCCCGTTGCCACCAGATTGATGGCATCAGCCGCGAGAATCGACAACTCCGGGGACTGACTATTTCCATTCCCGGGTCGAGTCGTCGAGACGGTGACAGTTCCGGTGCGCCGGGCGACGTCAATGGTGAACGCCGATGCCCGCCAGCGACCAAGCGTGGGCGGCAAGGTGATGGGGTCACCTTCCAGGGTGGCTGGCGCGGCCGGCTCCCGGCAGCCGGCGAGCACCACGGCGAGGCCGACTGCCCACCGCCGCCCGCGGGCACCAACACGTCTCTTAGTCATCTTCCCCTCCGGGCGCGGATCGTCAACTCCACGACAACAAGGTCATCAAGTCGCGTCACGATCTCATCACGAGGCGAACCCGAGTCGACACGCGGAAGACCGCTACTTCGAAAGAACAAGACACCCCGAGTGGAAGCATCGACATGTAGTCGGTGAATTTGACGGCCGGGGAGTCCAGGACGATTTTGACGACGGCCGCGGTCCCGGTCACGTCGATCGATTCGATCCTCCGTTTCCGGGCGGCTTCATCGGCCGCCGGCTTCCCGGGAGCCCGCGCGGCGTATTCCTCGCTCGGCAGCTGCCAAAACTTCCCGTCCCGAATGGCACACAGTTTCGAATCCGGGCGGGCATTACGGAGATGCGGTGGGGGACGTTTCCGGTCGGCGAGCCGGGCGACCGCTGAGAGGTCACCGCTTTCGTTTGGCGGAGCCCTTCGACTCGTCGAAGAACTTCTCCGCGTCGAGCGACAAGACGAGGGCCTTGTCGTCGAGGTTCGCGGTCCGGATCGCGATCACCTTCGGCTGGGGGACCCGGGCCTTCTTGGGATGGATCCGCTCAAGCCAAACTCAGACGAATCCCTTGGGCTTCCCCTTGACGACGACCGCAAAGCCGAATCGGTCCTTCAACGCCTCGCCCATGATCTCGGGATCTCGGTGGAACGGAAGCGCCGATTCGGCCATGACCATAAGTTGGGGCCTCGGTAGCGGGGTTGGCAACTCAACATCCGCCAACGTAGGAATCAGGCTTGACATCCGTAACCCGAACCGCCGTACCGAACATCATCGTGGGTACCGTGGGCCGCGGGGCCGGCTACTTTCAGGGATGGCTTCTTGGCACGGCGTCCTCGCGATCGGATTGGTGGCGAACTTGTCGTCGGTTGGCCCCAAGCCGGGGCGTCGCGGTCCGGTCTGCAGCTTCGACACCGCCTCGGCGACGATCCGGGTCCCGGTCGTCGGATACCTCGCCGCCCCCGGGTCCATCGAGGGCGCAGGCATCGAGGAGGCCGTCTTCCACAGCCAATCACTCACTCCCTTCTTTACGCCGCCCTCTCGGATTGAAATCGGGGTCCTGCCGCTCATGTCGAGAATGGATGCCGGGAATCCGCAGGACAGCCTGAAGATCGACGTCGGCGGGCCTCTGCTGCTCCCGCTGACCCGCGACGGTCGGCTCCAGGGCGAACCGGTGGCCCTGACCCGAATGGCATCGGTCAACGAAGCCCTGGTCGCCGCCGCCCGACTCCAAGCCGAGTCCGGCCCGGCGGTGGTGGCCAACTGGGTCGCGGGCACGCCGAATGGCCCGGTCGAGCTGACCGTCGTCGTCGCCGGCAGCGCACCCGTCGGCACCGTGCCCCTGTTCCGCACCAGAATCCCGGTCTATGTGGCCGATTCCCTCCCGTCGCAGGACACATTGGCGAAGCCGGGCTACCCTCGCCGGGCTCAGGAGAGGAGAATCCCCGGCAACGTCGATGTCCGGTACCTGATTCGAGCAGACGGGTTCCCCGACCCCGCTTCGATCGAGGTGCTGATGGTTCGGGTCAAAGGGGGCAACGATCGAACCGACCGCGAGAGGCTGGCCGAGGGCTTCGCGCGGTCGGCGATAGAGGCCATCGCCCGGAGTCGGTTTCGTCCGGCCATGGTCCAAGGGTGCCCGGTGCCGAGTGTCGTGCGGCAGCGGGTGAGTTTCGCCATCGGCTAAGCATTTCGCCACGCTCAGAATTCGGATTGGAACCTTGGTAGGGGCCAGGTATTCGAGTTACGTTCCTTCGGCCCAAATGCCCCACCCCGGAGCCCAAATTGTGAGAGCCTTCGCTCCGACCCTACTTCTCGGTCTCCTGGCCACGGCTTGCGGCGACCCGACGGGATCGAGCACCGCACCGACGGTCCTCGCCCGCGGGCAGGAAGCGGGCGGCAAGGTCGGTCCCGGCGACACCGCCTGGTACGAGCACCGGGCCGGGGCCAGCGAGGCCTTTTCCGTAATCCTGAGGGTGTCCGACGGCACGGTATCGGCCACGGTACGGGACGCGGCCGGGCACGAGGCCGTCCCCGAGATTACCGCGGGCTATGCCCCGCCCGCGGTTGGTGAGAGCCGCACGTCGGAAATCGTGCCTCCCGGACCAACGAACTACCGTCTGGTCGTAACCGGCGCCGGCCGTTTCAAGATCCAGATCGAGCCGACCGGCTCCCCGCCCGAGCACACGTCGCCCGAGATCGTAGCCAACACCACGATCACCGAGACGATCGACGGCCCCGGCGATGTCGACGACTTCTTCCTCCACGGTGGTCGCGGCGACGTTCTCATCGCGTCCCTCCAGGCCCAGAGCCCCGGGGATACCCGCGAGCTCCGCCTCGAGATCACCAGCGGTGGGTTCGTCGGGAGCATCACCGCGGCCTCGACCAGCCGCGACACCGCACTCGACTCCCAAACGACCGGGCGATTCGTCCGCCAATCCCCCAAGCCGTACCGGTTCCGCTTCACCGGTCCGTACGTCGGGGCGTATCGATTCCAGGTGGTGAAGGTCAACCTCGAACCGGAGACGGAACCGCAGGCCGCGGCCGAAAACACCCCGATCGCGGGCGAGCGCCTCGACTATCTCGGCGACATCGACGAGTTCGTCATTCGCGGCCCGGTCGGTACCGAGTACAACGTGATGTTTCGCCTCGTGAACGGCGATCCGCAAAGCACGGCCCAAGTCGACATCTCGGGCGTTGGGATCGACCCCACTGGCTTCAACGTGACCAGCTCAGGCCGGGACTCAGTCCTCGCCGATCAGGCGACGGGGCGGTTCGCGCTCGGCACCAGCGGAACAGCCAAGGTCCGGGTCCAGGGAATCGGCCGGGCCCGGGGCCCGTATGAAATCCTCGTCTACCGGATCGATCCGGCACCTGAAGGCGCGAAACGGGCGCTGGTCCCCTCCGACAGCGTCTCGACCGAGACGATCCAGTTCCCAGGCGACGTGGACGAGTTTGCGCTCGACCTCGCGACGAGCGATACCCTGAACCTCGTCCTGATTCCAGAGCCAACAGCTCGTTGGGCCTCGCCGACCGTCACTCCCCTGGAAGCCCGAATCCTGACGACGTCGGGGCAGATCGTGGCCAGAACAGTAGCCCTCGGGGAGGTCGCCGTCGGGAGCGGTTCGGTACCCCTGGCAGCCGGACGCTATCGGGTCCAGGTCGTGACCGTCGCCGACCGAGTCAACGGCTATCGAGGACCGTACCGGTTGGCCGCCTATCAGCTGCGGAGCCGGCCCGAAAACGGAAACGGGACGCTCCCGATCGGCGTGATCGCAACCGATGTCATCGATCCAGCCGGTGATGTCGACACCTACGAAATCGCGGGCACCCGGGGCGACCACATCGACATTCGGTTCCAGGCGCTCGAACCCTCGGGATTCGACCGCCTGCTGACACTGTTCCTTCGGGCCCGGGACAATTTGCTGCTCGCCAGCACCCATTCCGGATTGGCTCCGCTTCTCGACCTCGGGCAGGTCGGTTCGGGACGCATCACGATCGACGAAACGGGCCCCTACCTGATTGCCGTGATGTCGGCGAACAACGGCCGACTGGCCTCCGAGCGAGGTGGGTATCGGACGATGGTGCGACGGTACCCGGCGGCACCCGAGCGCCACGCCCCGAGGCTCGTCGCCGGCGACGTCGTTACCGATGAAGCGATCGACGAGCTTGGCGACGTGGACGAGTTCTCACTCGAGGGACCGCCCGGGACCGACGTGGCCGTCTACATCACCGCGCCGCCGGGACCCGGGATCGTAAGCGTGGACCTGGTCGATCCAGTCACCAAGGAAGTGCTTCGATCGATCGGCAGCGGCGGCTGGTTTCAGTCGCTCGGCCGGGTGGTCCTGCCGCCGTCGGGCCGCTGGCTCCTCAGGGTCGCGGAGCCCCGCTCGCCCACCCCCCACGCCCTCCCGTTCCTCCGTACCGGTGGCTATCGGCTCGCGATCCAGCCGATCAACCGCGCCCCGGAGTTGCACGCCGCCGCCATCGCCATCGGGGATACGGTGAGCGACGAGTCATTCGATCCCGTCGGCGACATCGACGAGTTCACCTTTGCCGGGACTCAGGGACAGCGGCTGGTCGGATTGTTCGCGCCGCTGTTTGGCCTGACCCCCCCGGGCCTGGCACTCGAAGTCATCGTACCGGCGAGTGGCGCCGTGCTGGCGTCAGTGTCGGCCTACAACTTGACGCCCACGTTTGGCGAGACCCGGACTGCGACCTTCACTCTTCCGGCCACCGGCACGTACCTGGTCCGCGTACGGGGGCTGGATGAGTTTACGACGCAATTTGGTCTCTATCGGTTTGCGATCGTCGCGGACTGAGTGCGCACCACCGACATCCTGCCGCGAGTCATCCGCTGGGTCGGCGAAAGGACACCGTTGTCGCGGAGGCGTCTTCCGGGCCCCAGAGGATCTACCATGAAGGGGAGTCAGAATACCATGCTTGCCAGCCCAATCAGATCGATGCCCCGAGTCGGCCCACTGCTCGCCGCACTCGCATTGACCACCGCCTGCACCGGCCGGCCATCGGCGTCGCTCGCCGATCCCGCCGGCGTTCTGACGACCATCGATTCGACCGCCGACACGGTCGTCGCCCGGGTCACCGGCCCCATTCCCGACAGCCTGGTCCGCCGGCTGGTCGCCGAGACCACGATCGAACCGGCCGCCGAGGATACGTCCCTCTTCACTGAGACCTTCGACGTTGAGGTCGATCGGGCCGGCCGGTTCTGGGTCTTCGACTCGCCGACCAACTCGATCTTCCTGTTCGATCGAGCCGGCGCCCTGATTCGGCGAATCGGCCGCGTGGGCGGCGGCCCCGGGGAGTTCCGCTCCAACAACGGGATGGTGCCCGCGGGAGACTCCGGTGTGGCGATCTGGGACAGCCAGAACGCCCGGATTGCGTTCTTCGATGGCGCGGGAATCTTCACCACCAGTTGGCCGACGCCCGCCGGGTTCTCGACGAACGAAGGGCTCCAGCAGGACCGGCTCGGCACCCTCTATCTCCGCCGGCCCGTGACGCCGCCGCGCGAAGGCGAGATCCTCGGCCGCATGGGACTCGTCCGGCTGACCGCCACCGGCGGCTTAGCCGATTCGTTGATCCCGCTCGATCTCGACGTGCCCCGCGAGACCTACCTCGCCGTCCACAAATCGAAAGCCGGAAACTCCCAGTCGTCGACCGGCGCCAGGTACGCCCCGGGCTACCACTGGGCCTGGCATCCCGACGGGTACTTCGTGGTTGGACATGGCGGCCGGTTCGAGCTGACCCTCCTGCCGAAAGGCCGGAAGCCACTGGTGATCCGCCGGGATTTCCCCCCGGTGCCCGTGCCGGCGGAGGAGCGCGCGGACGAGCAGGCTCGGATCACCTATGGCATGCGGCAGACCGACCCCTCGTGGGCGTGGAACGGCCCGGCGCTGCCGGAATCCAAGGCCCCGCTGCTCGGGATCACCGTGACCCGCGACGGCCGGATCTGGACTCAAGTGGCCACGCCGTCGGTCCGCATTCCCGACGATGAGATCCCATCGCCCCGAGACCCCAAGGCCCCGGTCACCCGCTACCGGACGCCGACCGTGTTTGAAGTCTTCGAGCCGTCGGGCCGGTTTCTGGGCCGAGTCGATTGCCGGTGTCGGATCACCCTCGTCGATGCTGAGGGCGACCGAGTCTGGGCCATCGTGCGCGGGGAGTCAGATCTGCCCGCCGTGGTCCGATTCCGGATCGACCCGCCGCTTCGCTGAGCCTCACGCAGTGAGCCCTGCCCGCCCTCAGTTCGTCCCGCTCGCGAACGCCTCGATCACCTGAACCCCCTCGCCGCAACTCGATCGGCCCACGTCGCCGCCGGTTGCGACAATGGCCCATCGAGCGGCCAACGCGGCGCCCGGCCCCCAGGTGTCGGACCAACCGGGCACGGCCGCGAAGTCCGGCATGGCAAGTACCGCGGCGGTCGTCCCGAACCAGGCCCGGGTGGCAATCAATTCCACGATCCGGGGCACGCCGGTGGTCTGGAGATAGCGGAGCATGGCCGGCGCTGGGTACTCGAGCGGCAGCCCAAACGCCGCCTGGAGCCGTTTGTAGGTGCCGCCAAGCGAAGTGACGGTCGGGGTGCCGATCGGGCCGCCTAACGTGACGGCACGGTTCCCCATGGTGTGGAACGACTGGGTCAGAGGTTCAAGGTGCGATCATTCTGCGACCGGAGGGCTTGACCGTCGGGTCCGGCATTACCTTAGGCCAGAGCCCCCCATTGCCCGTAACACGCGAGGAGGTCCACTTGCTGTTGATTGTCCTTCTGCTCTTGGCCGTGGCGGGATGCGGCAACCCGACCGAGGAGACGCCGGCTCCCGTCCCCGCCTTCGAGACGCCGACCCCCCTCGGCGCACCGATTGCCACCGCCGGCTGGGAAGACAGCGGATTCATCAGCCCGGACGGCCGGTTCTTCTACTTCACCTATCTCCGCATCGATCCGATTGCGCTGGTCCAAACCGGCGCGGTCCGCATCATTGGCCCGCTTCGCCCCGGGTGGGATCCGGCCGACACGATTGCCGCCAAACTCTACCGGGCTGAGTTCAGCAACGGCTCGTGGGCTGAGCCCCAAAACCTCGGGGCGCCGATCAACATCCCAGGCGGCCTCCAAGGAGACGAGTGGGTCTCCGCCGACGGCAACCGAATCCTGTTCACGGACCCGGCCGGGCGACCGGGCCGGCCGGTACCCGCGATCTACTACGCCGAGAAGGCGAACGGCGCGTGGCAGACCCCGGTGCTGGCGGCATCGGCCGGTTTTCCGTTCGTGCCCGGCGACGAGAACCCTCACCTAACGCTCGACGAGCAGACCCTGTTTTTCGAATCCTCGCGGCCCGGCGGCTTTGGCGGACCCGACCTCTGGTGGTCGGTCCGGCAGGGAAACGGATGGTCCCAACCGGTCAATCTCGGGGCGACGATCAACACCAGCGGGACCGAGGGCTCGCCGTTCAGCTTTGACGGCACCGAACTCTACTTCGACGACAAGGGGAGCGGGAACGGGATTTCATGGACCCGCAAATCCGCCGCCGGGTGGCGAACCCCGGTGGTGGTGATCCGGGGCACCTGGGGCGATCCGTCGCTGACCACCGCCGGCGACCTGTTCCTTATCGGGGTCGGGCCGGACCAGTCCAACGGCCCCCATGCGGACCCATTCGTGGCCCGGCGCCGACCGGCGATCTGAACCGCTCGTTACCGCCCCACCACCTGGTGGCGGGGAACCCCATCATGGCGGCACCCACCGGTGGGACCCGGATAAACTCCTGATTGCCGCGTATCCTGGCACTCTTCCGAGCTAGGACCGACTCATCCGTGTGATCGATTGTGCCTCTCCCCTCGGCAGGGCCTATTCCACGACGTTGGAGCTCGGCTCTGGCGATCCCGGAGAGGTCGGTGCCCGATAGTCGGGATCCGTCTCCTCGTTAGGTGACGCGGTGGTTACCCTGTGAAAGAGGGAAGAACATGAGACGATTCATTGTAGCTGTGAGCGCGGTCGGCGTGCTGGCCGCCTCTCCGTGCCTGGCCCAGTCCACCGTGAAACTGCCCCAGCCCGGCTTCAATCTCTTCAGTGTCAGCCAAGACGTCGAGATCGGGAGGCAGTCCGCTATCGAAGCTGAGAAACAGCTCCGGCTGCTCAATGACCGCAAGACGAACGCCTATCTCAATCGGATCGTGTCCCGGCTGGCCGCGTCTGCTCCTGGAGCGAAATACTCCTATCAGATCAAGGCGGTGAATGCTGCCGAGGTCAACGCGTTCGCCCTGCCCGGGGGTCCTATGTATGTCAATCGCGGCTTGCTCGAAACGGCCCGCAGCGAAGCTGAGCTTGCCGGGGTGCTTGCCCACGAGATGTCGCATGTGGCGCTGCGCCACGGAACCCACCAAGCGTCCAAGGCGTATCTCGCCCAGTCTGGACTTGGCATCCTCGGTGGATTGCTGGGCAAGTCGGCCGGGACCGCGAACATGGTGAGTGCGATCGGCGGCGTCGGCCTGAACGTGATGTTCCTCAAGTTCAGCCGCGACGACGAGTATCAGGCCGACATGGTCGGGG